>JAZJYP010000050.1:0-20419 GCA_040390345.1 Pseudomonadota bacterium
GTAGTGCATCTACTACAGCCGGGCTCGTGTCCAAATGTCAGATGTGACCCCGACGTTTTGGCACTTCATCCCCCATTTCCGCACGTCTGTCGGATTTCCCCTGCGGCTTGTCCGGTCTCGGCGTATTGTTAATACTCCAAGACCTAGAACGAGACCGCCATGCACATCCTGCTCAAGACCACCGTCGCTGCCGCCGCCCTCGCCTGCGGCGCCGTCGCCGCCACGGCCACGGCCAGCTATACGGAAGCCCCGCCCCGTCCCAGCGTGACCGAGCAGCGCACGGTCGGCGCGTTCACGGCCATCGAACTGGCCGGCCCCTACCACGTGATGGTCACCGCCCAGGCCGCCAACGCGGTGCAGCTGTCGGGCGAAGCCAAGCAGTTGGCCGATGTCGATGTCTTCGTCAGCGGCGACACCCTGTTCGTGCGGCCCCGCTCGCATGGCACCATCTTCCACTTCGGCATCGGCAGGCGCCACCAGGCAGTGACGGTGCGCATTTCGGCCCAGCAGTTGGCCAGCCTGAAGGCCAGCGGCAGTGGCGACACCGAGATCGAACACCTGGCCGGCGAGCGCATGACGCTCTCCTCCACCGGCCCCGGCGACCTGCGCGCCAGCGGCGCCGTGCGCGACTTGACGGTGAGTAACTCCGGCAGCGGCGACGTCGACCTGCACCAATTAAAAGTGAGCAACGCCACCGTGGCCCTGAGCGGTCCCGGCGAACTGCGCCTGTCCGGCCTGGACGGCGTGCTCGACGCGCGCGTGAGCGGCTCGGGCGACCTCGAAGCGGACGCCTTGCACCTGACCAAACTGGCCGCCATCCTCAGCGGCCCCGGCGGCGCCACCCTGTCCGGCAGCGCCACCGACGTGCACGCGGAAGTGGCCGGCTCGGGCGACTTCGACGCCTGCCGCCTGGCTGCCGACAGCGCCAAGGTCATCCTCAGCGGCCCCGGCGACGGCTGCCTCGGCGGCCAGGCCAAGACCTTCGAGGGCGAAATCCACGGCTCGGGCGACTTGACAGTGACGGGCCTGCAAGCCAAATCGGTGCGCGTGCTGCTCAGCGGCCCCGGCAGCGCCATCCTCAAGGGCAGCGCCGCCACCCTGAACGCCGACCTGTCCGGCTCGGGCGACCTGGAAGCGAACGGCCTGGCCGTGCAAAGCGCCACCGTGCGCTCGCGCGGCCCCGGCGCCCTGCACCTCAATAATGTGGCCGACACCCTCGACGCCGACGTGCGCGGCTCGGGCGACCTGACGGCCGTCCTGTCGGGCAAGCGCCTGCTGCTCAAGCTCTCCGGCCCCGGCGACGCCAGCATCGACGGCACCGTCGACTCCGTCACTGCCCAGCTGTCCGGCTCGGGCAGCCTGGAAGCGAACAGCCTGACCGCCGGCCATGCCGACGTGGCTGTGCACGGCCCCGGCTCGGCCACCATCAACGTCAAGGGCGGCGCCGAGAAGGCCCGCCTGGTCAAGATCGACCGCAGCGGCAGCCATACCCAGCTCGACTGGTCCCCGCCACCTTCAGGCCATGCGCGACCCGCATGGCCTTTTTTTACGTCCTGCACCATACCAGATTGGCATTAGACCAGCGCCAAAACAATACCATTTGGCAGATTTTATTTTGCCATATAAAACAATGACTTGGCCTAAAATATTGCGACCAGTCGTCAATGCCAATTCAGGATTTTACAATACCACTTAAATACCTGTTGACAAGCTGGTTTGGCAACCATATAGTGCCCCACAGCTTCTCAAAAACTGAACTCATATGATCGAATTCCTCATTGGCGTGGATGGCGGCGGCACCGGGACCCGCGTCCGGCTGGCCCGTGCCGACGGCAGCGAACTGGCCCAGGGCCAGGGCGGCCCCTCGGGCCTCGCGCACGGCATCGCCAACGCCTGGGCCTCGATCGATGCGGCCGTGACGGAAGCCTTTGGCGCAGCCGGCATGGTCCGCCCGGCCAATGGCGCCGTCGCCGTCGGTGCGGGCCTGGCCGGCGTGCACAATAAACAGTGGGCGCGCCAGTTCGCACTGGCCAATCCGGGCTTTGCCGACCTGGTCGTCGAAACCGACGGCACCACCACCCTGCTCGGCGCCCACAGCGGGCGCCCCGGCACCATCGTCGCCATCGGCACCGGCAGCGTTGGCGAAGCCCTGCTGCCCGACGGCAGCCGCCGCGAAGTCGGTGGCTGGGGCTTCCCGGCCGGCGACGAAGCGTCCGGCGGCTGGCTGGGCCTGCGCGCGGTCAACCATATCGAACAAGTCATCGACGGGCGCCGCCCGTCTTCGCCCTTCGCGCGCGCCATCATCGATGCCTGCGGCGGCGGGCGCGACGCCATCCAGGTCTGGCTGGGCCAGGCCACGCAAACGAGCTACGCGCGCCTGGCCCCCATCGTCATCGACTTTGCGCCAAGCGACGACACAGCACGCGGCTTTCTTTTTGACGCCGGGCGCGAAGTGGCCGGCATCGCTGCCGCACTCGATCCCTCCGCGACCTTGCCGCTGGCATTGTGCGGCGGCCTGGGCGAACCGCTGCGCGCCTACCTGCCGCCGGCCCTGCTGGCGCGATCGAGCGCGCCCGAGGGCGACGCCGCCAGCGGCGCCTTGCGCATGATTGCATCGCACCTCAAAGGAACATGACCATGCTTGCGCAGTTGAGCGACTTCAGACCCGATGCCGACAGTGTCACGCCGCTGTATATGCAGCTGGCGAACAAGCTGCAGGCCGGGATCAGCAGCGGCGACTGGCGCGCCAATGAAGCGCTGCCGTCCGAGCGCATGCTCTCGGACATGCTGGCCGTCTCGCGCGTGACCGCGCGCAAGGCCATCGACATGCTGTGCGAACGCGGCATGCTGACGCGCCGGCGCGGTTCGGGCACCTATATCACGCCCAAGCTGGAGCAGCCGCTGTCGCGCCTGACCAGCTTTTCGGAAGAGCTGAGCCAGCGCGGCTTCACCGCCGGCTCGCGCTGGATCGAGCGTGAAATCGGCGTGGCCGCGCCGCTCGAACTGCTGTCGCTTGGGCTGTCGCCGAACATGCCGGTGGTGCGCCTGAAACGCTTGCGCACCGCCGACGAGGTGGTGATGGCGATCGAAACGACGACCATCCCCGCCATCCACATGCCCGACCCGAACGGCGTCACCGATTCCCTGTACGGCTACCTGGAAGCGCGCGGCGCCATCCCGATGCGCGCGCTGCAGCACATCCGCGCCGTCAATGCGACGGCCGAACAGGCGCGCCTGGCCAGCTTGCCGCCCGGCGCGGCGATGCTGCATATAACGCGGGTCAGTTATCTCGAGAGCGGCGCTGCGGTGGAACTGACCCACTCGTACTGCCGCAGTGATTATTATGAATTTGTAGCGGAGTCGCGCCGATGAGCGATGCACTGAAGGGCAATATCCTGACACCGCAAGGCTGGGTGCAAGGCACAATCGAATTCGACACGCGCGTGGCCGGCGTCACTGGCAGCGGCGTCGACCCGGCCACCAATGGCGAGGACTACATCATCCCCGGCTTCATCGACCTGCACGTGCACGGCGGTGGCGGCAAGGACATCATGGAAGGCGGCGACGCGCCGAACGTGATCGCCGCCATGCATGCCAGACACGGCACCACCAGCCTGCTGGCGACCACCATGACGGCGCCGCCGAGCGAAATCACGACCGCCCTCAAGGCCATCGGCGCGGCCTGCGCCAAGCGCCGTCCCGGTGCGGCGCGCATCCTTGGTGTGCACCTGGAAGGCCCGTACATCAACGCCGGCAAACTGGGCGCGCAACCCAATTACGCGCGCGCCGCCACGCTGGCCGAAGTGCAGCAACTGGGTACCTACGCGCCGATGCGCTTGATCACGGTGGCGCCGGAAATCGCCGGCCACCTGCGCCTGGTGAAGGAACTGTCCGACGCCGGCATCCGCGTGCAGATCGGCCACACCCTCGGCTCCTACGAAGACGGCCTGGCCGCGCTGGAACACGGCGCCGCCGGCTTCACCCACCTGTTCAATGCGATGAGCGGCTTGCACCACCGCGAGCCGGGCATGGTCGGCGCCGCGCTGGCCCACGCGCAGTACGCCGAACTCATTCCCGACCTGCTGCACGTGCACCCCGGCGCCATCAAGGTCGCCCTGCGCGCCATTCCGCACCTGTATTGCGTGACCGATTCTACCGCCGCCACCGGCATGCCCGATGGCGAATACATGTTGGGCAGCCACCGCGTGCAGAAATGCATGGGCGGCGTGCGCCTGCCCGACGGCACCCTGGCCGGCTCCACGCTGACGATGGACCAGGCGCTGCGCAACCTGGTGGGCCTGGGCCTGGACCTGGCCGACGCCTCGCGCCGCGTGTCCACTTATGCCGCCGACTACCTCGGCGAACTTGAGCGCGGCCGCCTGCAAGCGGGCTGCTTTGCCGACATGGTCGTGCTCGACCGTTATTTGAAGATCAAAGCCGTTTATATCGAAGGAGAGAAGTGTGACCTCACTGATGCTTAAAGAGGCCGTGTCCGCGGCAGAATGCGTCGCCCTGCAGTTGGCAAGCGACACAGAGCGCTACGCGGAACTTGGCCGCAAACTGAGGTCGACCAATTTCAACACGGCGTTGACGGTGGCGCGCGGCAGTTCCGACCATGCCGCCAACTACTGCGCCTACCTGATCATGGCACGCCTGGGCCGCGTGGTGGCCTCGCTGCCGATGTCGCTGCTCACGCTGTACAAGTCGCCGCTGGTAACGCGCGACACGCTCACGATCGCCATCTCGCAGTCGGGCCAGAGCCCGGACGTGGTCGAGCCGATCCGCTACTTCCGCGACGGCGGCGCCACCACCGTGGCGCTGGTCAACGACGACACCTCGCCGCTGGCGCAGGCCGCCGAATGGACGATGCCGCTGCATGCCGGCAAAGAACAGAGTGTGGCCGCCACCAAGAGCTTCATCACCAGCCTGGTGGCCGGTGCGCGCCTGGTCGCGCAGTGGCAGAACGACCCCGAACTGCACGATGGCCTGGCCGCCCTGCCCGAGGCGCTGCGCACGGCCGCCGGCGCCGACTGGTCGCAGGCCATCGACGTGCTCACCCCGGCGCGCAATATCATGGTTGTTGGCCGTGGCATCAGCTTCCCCATCGCGCTCGAATCGGCGCTCAAGTTCAAAGAGACCTCGGCATTGCAGGCCGAAGCGTTCAGCGGCGCCGAGATCAAGCACGGCCCGATGGCGCTGATCGAAGAAGGCTACCCGCTCCTCATTTTCGCCACACGCGGCCCGACCCAGGCAGGCCTGGTCCAGCTGGCGACGGAGATGCGCGGACGCGGCGCCAAGGTGCTGCTGGCCGCGCCGGCCGACGTGGCCGAGCGTGACCTGACGATGCCCGTGGCCGCCACGCCGGACCTGGACCCGATCGTCGCCATCCAGGCCTTCTATGTGATGGCGGCGCAGCTGTCCAAGGCGCGCGGCCTCGATCCCGACCGTCCGCGCCACCTGTCCAAAGTCACCAAGACGAACTAAGCATCGCTTATGCGCGCGAACAAATCGGCCTGGGCAATGCTGGCGTTCGCGTGGGCATGCATGCCCACCCTACCTGCCTGGGCCGAGACGCACATCGAGTTCTGGACCTTCAGCATGAAGCCCAAGTTCACGCCCTATTTCAACGGCATCGTGCACGACTATGAAGCGGCCAATCCGGGCGTGAAGGTCGAATGGGTCGACTTTCCCTGGGACGTGATCCAGACCAAACTGGTCACCCGCATCGTCGCCGGCAAGCCGCCGGCCCTGGTCAACCTGAACGTGCCCTGGGCCGACGAACTGGCGCGCGACGAGTTACTGCAGCCCGTCGACGCGCTGCTGGCCGGTTCCAACTTCATTCCCAGCACACTCGACGACCTGCGCTTCAAGGGCAAAGTCTACGGCTTCCCCATGTACAGCAACGTCGCGGTCGTCGCCTACAACACGCGCATTTTCAAAGAGGCCGGCTTGACGCGCCCGCCGGCCACGCTCGACGAACAACTCGCTTTTGCGCGCCAGATCTTTGCCCGCACGGGCAAGGCCGGCATTGCACCGGCCCTGTCGAAGATCGACGGCTTCTTCATGTGGCAAGGCTTGCCGGTGCTGGCCAATGGCCGTGCCGTCTTCAACTCGCCCGCCCACGTGGCACTGGTGCAAAAGCTGGCCGACACCTACAAGGCTGGCGGCCTGCTCAAGGACAGCCTGTTCGCCGAAGATAACTTCCCCGCCGTGATCGCAGCCTACAAGGGCGCTCGCCTGGGCATGCTGCTGGCGCCGCCGACGGCGCTGGGACGCATCGAGGCCGACGCGCGCGACATTTTCGCCGTGACCGACGTTGCCGCCGCGCCGCTGGGCCCCACCGGCATTGCCGACGGCGGCTGGCTGATCCACTTTGCCATTCCCAAGGGCGTGGACGCGATGCTGCTGCCGGCCGTCGGCAAGTTCGCCCGCTTCCTGACCGGCGACGCCAACCAGCTTGCGTTCGCGCGCCAGGCCAGCGTGTTCCCGACGACCGTCAAGGCGGCCAACGATCCCTTCTTCACCGGCGCCGCCAAGGCCGTGCAAGTGGGTGCGCGCTCGATGGTCCATTCGCGCACGCTGTACGTGGCCGGGATCGACGACTACGACGAATTGCGGCGCACACTGGTCAAGGCGGTGGAAGCGGGTGTGACGGGCAAGCAGGACATCAAGGCCGCGCTCGACCAGGCCGCCGCCATCTGGAACAAGAAGCTCGCCAAATGAACAAGCGCACCCTGCACGCCTGGCTGTTCCTCGCGCCCGCGCTGGTGCTGCTGGCGGTGTTTTCGTTCTGGCCGGTGGGCTTCGGGTCCTGGCTGGCATTTACCGACTACAGCCTGGTGCACCCGACCCACTTTGTCGGCCTGGACAACTTCCGCTATGTCTTCGACAACGAGATGTTCGTCACGGGCCTGAAGAACTCCCTGCTGTTCCTCTTGATCGTGCCTTTCGTGCAGATCGGCGCCCTGGCGCTGGCGGTGCTGGTGAACGCGCAGGTCCCCGCCATCCGCTACTTCCGCGCCGCCTTCTACGTACCCGTGGTGACGACGGTGTCGGTGGTGGGCATCATGTGGGGCTTCATGTTCCACGAACAGGGCACGCTCAATTACGTGCTGCTGCAGCTGCGCCTGGTGAACACGCCGGTGGGCTGGCTCTCCGACGACGCCATCGCCCTGTTCGCGATCATGTTCGTCACGCTGTGGCGCGGCCTGGGCTGGTATATGGTGATGTACCTGGCCGCCTTGCAGTCGATCCCCGCCGACATGCAGGAAGCGGCCGAACTCGATGGCGCCAACCGCTGGCAGCGTTTCTGGCACATCACGGTGCCGATGCTGCGCCCGACCATCATGGTCTGTTCGATCCTGTCGGTGCTGGCCGCGCTCAAGGCCTACCAGGAAGTGGACGTGCTGACCCAGGGCGGGCCGATGAATTCCACTTTCACGGCCCTGTACTATGCCTACGACCAGGGACTCAAGCACCTGAAACTGCCGCGCGCGCTGGCGGCCAGCTTTGTCGTGTCGACTTTCTGCGTCGGTATCGCGCTGCTGTGCCTGCGCTACCTGAAGCCGAGGCACCGCTGATGCACACCGCCATTCGCTACTTCGTGCTGTGCGCACTGGCGCTGGTGTGCGTCTTTCCGTTCTGGTGGACGCTGGTGACGGCGCTGTCGACGGAAGGGAACATCTTCGCCTTCCCACCGACGTTCTGGCCGCAAGCGCCCTCGCTGGCCAATTTCGCCGAAGTGTTCAGCGCCATTCCAGTGCTGGCCTTCTTCAAGAATTCGATCTTGATCGCCCTGTGCACGGTGTTCTGGAAACTGGCGCTGTGTTCGATGGCCGCCTACCCGCTCGCGCGACTGCAGTTCCGTGGCCGCGCGCTGGTGTTCGCAATCATCCTCGCCACGCTGGTGCTGCCGTCGGAAGTGAACTTCCTCGTCAATTTCATCACGGTGACAAAACTGAGCCTGGTCGACACCTATACGGGCGTGATTTTGCCCAACGTGGT
This sequence comes from Pseudomonadota bacterium, assembly GCA_040390345.1. GTDB lineage: Bacteria > Pseudomonadota > Gammaproteobacteria > Burkholderiales > Burkholderiaceae_D > Telluria_A. The sequence goes on from JAZJYP010000050.1 coordinate 8,005, forward strand.
GACGGCGGTGGCCATCCTGCTGCTCAAGCAGGCCTTCGAAGAGATTCCCCAGGACCTCGTCGACGCCGCCCGCGTCGATGGCGCCTCGGACTGGACCATCTTCACCAGGATCATGCTGCCGCTGATCGCACCGTGGCTGGCGACGGTCGGCATCCTCACCTTCGTCGAAGCCTGGAACGAATATATCTGGCCCTCGATCGTGATGAGCAAGCCCGATCAATTCCCGCTGTCGGTGGGCGTGCTGTACTTGCGCGGCACCTTCGGCAGCAGCACGCGCGTGGTTGCCGCCGGCACCGTGCTGACGATTTTGCCGACCCTGGCAGCCTTCTTGTTTACCCAACGATTCTTCATGCGCGGCATGGACGGAGCAGTCAAATGAACGAACCCAGAAAACTCGCAGGCCAGTTGATCATGGTCCGCTTCCCCGGCACCGAACTCGATGCCGCCACCGCCGACTTCCTGCGCACCAATGGCATCCGCGGCGTGTGCCTGTTCCGTGGGAATATGACGGACTCCGCGCAGCTCGCGCGCCTGACGGCCGACCTGCGCGCCGCGATGGGACCGAACGCCCTGATCGCGATCGACCAGGAAGGCGGCGCCGTCGTGCGCTCGACCTGGGTGCCTGCGCCGCCCGCCGCCATGGGCCTGGGCGCCGCCGACGACCTGGAACTGGCGCGCAGCGTCGGCGCCGCCGTTGCGCGCGCCGTCAAGTCGCTCGGCTTCAATTGGAACTTCGCGCCCGTGCTGGACCTGAACAACAATCCGCACAACCCCGTCATCGCCGAGCGCTCGTTTGGCGCTGACCCCAAGCGCGCCACCGCGCTGGCGATGGCCTGGATGGCCGGCAGCGAAAGCGAAGGCGTGGCCTGCTGCGTCAAGCACTTCCCCGGCCACGGCGACACCACGGTCGACTCGCACCGCGACCTGCCCACCGTCGACAAGCCGCTGGCCGAATTGCAGCAATTTGAATTGGCGCCCTTCCACATGGCGGCCGGCCACGCGCCGGCCATGATGACCGCCCACATCGTCTACCCGGCGCTCGACGCCGAGAATCCGGCCACGATGTCGCGCGCCATCCTGCACGACCTGCTGCGCGAGGAATGGCGCTACCGCGGCGTCATCATCACCGACGGCATGGACATGCACGCCATCGCCGGGCGCTACGGCGTGGGCAATGCCGCCGTCAAGGCCCTGACGGCCGGCGCCGACATGGTCATGGCGCTGGGCACCACTGAAACCCAGGAAGAGACGCTCGACGCGATCGCCGCCGCCATTGAAAACGGTACGCTCACGATGGACGAAGTCAATACCCGCCTGGCGCGCCTGTCCGACCTGGTGCGCACCTACCCGTGCGCGCCCACGCCCTACCAGCACGACGCCGCCGACCGCGCCATCATGGCTGGCGCCTGGCGCCGCGCGCTGACGGCACGCGGCAATCCGCAGCGGCCTGCCGCCGGCGCCAAGGTGCGCCTGGTGGTGCGCCAGGACGTGGTGAGCGATGGCGTGTCGGAGGCGGGCGTACCGGCCGCCGAGGTTGCCGCTTCGCTGGGCCGCCTGTATGACGTGGAACTGGTGACCTTTGCCGACGCCGAGACCTTCGACTGGAGGGCGTTGCCGGGCGATGGACGCTTCACGATCCTCGCGTCCACCTCGCGCCTGCGTTACGGCGAGAACGCCCGGAATACATGGCGCCCCGACCTGCACCTGGCGCTGTGGAATCCCTACCAGGCCCTCGACATCGCCGCGCCGGCCCTGATGACGTACGGCTTTGCCGCGCCGGCGCTCGACGCTGTCAACGCCTGGCTGGCGGGCGATGTGCAAGCGACGGGCCGCTGCCCGGTTCCCGGGTTTGAATGAGATGGTGGGTATCGCCTTCGGCTCGCCCACCCTACGCCTCTTTCAAGGGTAGGGTGGGCGAGGCGCAGCCGATACCCACCAAACGCCACCGAAAAAAGATGGAGACAGCATGACCAACAAGACCCGCAGCCCCGCCGCCTGGGTACCGTCGCTCTACCTCGCCCAGGGCCTGCCGTATTTTGCGGTGGCCATGGTGGCCGCCCAGATGTTCAAGAGCATGGGCGTGCCCAACGACGACATCACCCACTGGACCGCCGCCATCGGCACGGCCTGGATCTTCAAGCCCTTGTGGAGTCCCTTCCTGGAACTGGCCAGCAGCAAAAAGATCATCGTCGTGCTGTTCCAATTGATTGGCGCGGCCTGCCTGGGCCTCGTGGCCCTGTCGCTGCACTTGCCCAGCTGGTTCGCCGCGGCCGTGGCCATGCTGGCCCTGGTGGCTTTTGCGTCGGCCACCCACGATATCGCCTGCGACGGCCTGTACATCGCCAGCCTGAGCGAAAAACAGCAAGCGGCCTACGCCGGCTGGACCGGCACCTTCTTCAACGCCGGCCGCTTCATCTCCGCCGGCGGCCTGCTGGTGCTGGCCAACTATTTTGAAAAGACGCTCGGTGCCGTCGCCGCCTGGACCATCATCTTCTGCATCCTGGCTGCCACGATGGCCGCGCTGGCCCTGTACAACAGCTGGGCCCTGCCGCAGGCAAAAAATGCCGCGTCAACCGGCGTGTCCGCCGCCGCCATCGCCAAAACGCTGGGCGAAGTGATCATCGACTACTTCAAGAAGCCCGGCATCTGGGTCATGATCCTCTTCATCATCCTGTTCCGCGCCGGCGAAGCCCAGGTGCAGACCATCGGCCCCTTGTTCCTGCGCGACGCGCGCGCCGTCGGCGGCCTGGGCCTGACGACGGGCGAAGTGGGCATCGTCTACGGCACCACCGGCACCATCGCCTTCATCATCGGCTCCATCGCCGGCGGCTACTTCACGTCCTGGCTGGGCTTGAAGCGCGCGATCCTGTTCCTGATCTTCGCGCTGAACCTGCCCAACTTCGTGTTCTACTTCCTCTCGACCTACCTGCCCACCGATATATTCGTCATCGGCGCCGCCCTGAGCGTGGAGATGTTCGGCTACGGCTTCGGCTTCGTCGGCCTGATTTTGTACATGATGCAGGTGGTCGCGCCGGGCAAATACCAGACCGCGCACTACGCCTTCTCGACCGGGATCATGCAGCTGGGGCAAGTGCTGTTCCGCTGGATCAGTGGCGACATCCAGCTCGCCCTGGGCTACCAGAAGTTCTTCATCTGGGTGCTGCTGTCGGCGCTGCCGGTGGCCATCCTGTCGCAGATCATCCGCATGAGCGCCCACGGAGACGGGGCCGCCGACGCTGCGCCGCAAGCGGCAACGGCAAGCTGACGATGGCCAGCGTTAGCCTCAGCGCCATCAAGAAGGACTACGGCGCCGCCCATCCCATCCTGCACGGCATCGACCTGGCCATCGAGGATGGTGAGCTGGTGGTCTTCGTCGGGCCTTCCGGCTGCGGCAAGTCCACCCTGCTGCGCATGATCGCCGGCCTCGAATCGATCAGCGCCGGCGAACTGCACATCGGCGGCGTGCGCGCCAACGACGTGGCGCCCGCCCAGCGCGGCATCGCCATGGTGTTCCAGTCCTATGCCCTGTACCCGCACATGACGGTGTACGAGAACATGGCTTTCGCATTGAAATTGGCCGGCCACAGCGCGGCCGATGTGAAAGAGGCCGTTGCGCGCGCCGCCGATATCCTGCAGATCACGCCCCTGCTGGCGCGCCGTCCCAAGGAGCTGTCCGGCGGCCAGCGCCAGCGCGTGGCGATCGGCCGCGCCATCGTGCGCAAGCCCGGCGTATTCCTGTTTGACGAGCCGCTGTCGAACCTGGACGCGAGCCTGCGCGTGCAGATGCGCGTGGAGATCAGCCGCTTGCACCGGCAGCTCGGCGCGACCATGATCTACGTGACCCACGACCAGGTCGAAGCGATGACGCTGGGCCAGCGCATCGTCGTCATCAATGGCGGGCGCATCGAACAGGTGGGCACGCCGCACGAACTGTATACGCGCCCCGCCAACCTGTTCGTGGCGGGCTTTCTCGGCACACCGAAAATGAACCTGATGCCCGGCACCGTGACGCAGCCCGGCCAGGTGCAGCTGGCCGATGGCGCGCGGCTCGCGCTGGACACAGGCAGCGCACAAACGGGCGAATCGGTGACGCTGGGCGTGCGCGCCGAACACCTGGCCGTCGATCCGCTCGGCACCATCGACGCCGAAGTGCGCCATATCGAATACCTTGGTGACCAGAACATCGTCTATACGTCCGAGCTGAATGCCGCCCGCGTCGCTGCCGAGGCGAGCATACCGCCTGCGGGCAGCCGGATCCGGCTCGCGCCGACGCTGTCCCAGTGCCACCTGTTCGATGCCGCGGGACGCAGCCTGCGCACGCACAAATAAGGCTACTTTCACACGTTTTATGGGACAATACGCGCTTCGCCCGAAAAGCCCAACCGGTTCCGGCGCTGCGTATTAACTAAAAAGCATCCCTATTTATTTGAATCTGATTGAAGGATTGTCCATGTCCCACTTCCGTCTCGCTCGTATTAGCCTGATCCTGGCCGCCATCGGCCTGACCGCCGCACCTGTGCTGCACGCAGCCGATCCCAAGCCGGCCGCCGAAGCGCCGAAGCCGGAGACCGTGCGTCCAGAGATGTTCAAGCTGATCGAAACGAACGCGATCAAGGAACTGATCACCGCGAAGAAGTTCACCGAAGTGCAGGACCGCATCAACCAGGCTGCCGCGCTGCCCAATATCACCCCGTTCGAGACCTTCATCCTCGATAACACCCGCCTGCGCCTGGCGCAAGCGACGAATAACGGTCCTGAATTGATCAAAGCCACCGAAGCGATGATCGCCTCGGGCCGCCTGCAGCCAGCGGACAAGCAGAACTTCATCATCGCCCAGGCGTCGACCTACTACAACACGCTGAAGAATTATCCGAAGGCGATCGAGCAGATCAAGCGCTACCTCGCTGAAGGCGGCGACCCGGAAGTGTCGCGCGCGATGCTGATCCGCTCCTACTACCTGATCAACGATAACGCCAGCGCCATTCCCGAGCTGACCTTTGTTATCGACCGCGCCGAAAAGGCCGGCAAGGTGCCGCAGCTGGAAGACCTGAAACTGCTCTCGAGCTGCTACGGCAAGCTGAAAGACTACCCGAACTACCTGGTGGTCAAGGAAAAGGAAGTGAAATACTATCCGACGCCGGAAGCCTGGTCGGACGTGATCCACCGCGTGATGAACAAGCCGACCTTCAACCAGTCGCTGGTGCTCGACGTGCTGCGCCTCTTGAACGTGGCGACCAAGACGATGGAGCCGGAAGAGTACACCGAGCTGGTGGAACTGGCCCTGAAATCGAACCTGCCGGGCGAAGCGAAGAAGGTCATCGACGCCGGTTACGCCGCGGGCGTGCTGGGCACGGGCAGCAACGCCGCCCTGCACAAGAAGCAGCGCGACCAGGCTGTCAAGAGCGCCGCCGACGACGTCAAGAACGCCACCGCCAACGAAGCTGCCGCCAACAAGTCCAAGGATGGTACTGGCCTGGTCAACCTGGGCTTCGCCTTCGTCACGACCGACCAGTTCGACAAAGGTATCGAGCTGATGCAAAAAGGTATCGCCAAGGGCGGCCTGAAGCGCCCAGCCGAAGCCCGCCTGCAACTGGCAGAAGCGTACGCGATGGCCGGCCGCAAGGACGAAGCGATCAAGGCCTTCGAAGGCGTGACCGAGAAAGACGGTTCCGGCGACCTGGCACGCTACTGGATCATGTGGCTGAACCGCCCGGGGCAAACCGCTGCAGCGGCACCAGCGGCCAAGTAATCCTGGCATGAAAAAAATGGGCACTTCGGTGCCCATTTTTACAACCGGGGTCAGACCACGATTCCGAAGCAATTCTTTCTTAGCGCCGGGGCTGCCCCGACACCCCAGGCGACACCCGCCTCCCCAGTACCCGCGCCATCTCTTCGACAAAACCTATGCTGCCAAGCGCGAAATTCCCGTGCGTGGCATGCCGAATTGCCTTCAGTTGTTCAGGAGTGAGGGCTTGATCGCACAGGCCTTGATAGGCTGCGGTGCGCTCCGCATCATCCGCCCCCAAGGCCAGGTATTGCTCGTGTTTCGTCAGCAGCGCCGTCGTGCTCCCATAGGCGTGGTCGGCGTAGCTGGACCAGACGTACTGACTCGGGTGATGAACCATTCCGGCGCGAACTGGATTGAGTTCAATATAGCGCTGGCAAGCCAGCACGTATTGTTCGTTTTGCGCAATGCAGGAATGGTACCGCCCTTCCCACAAGGTCCCGGTGCGTAGATATTTACGGTTGATGTGCTGCGTGTAGCGTTGCGCCTGCCCCTTCATCATGTCGCTGACCGAGCCGGCGAGTGCGCCTGTTACGAGCAAATGAACATGGTTCGTCATCAGGACGAAAGCATGCACCGCGCAGCCACTTTCACGGGCATGCACGTCAAGCCAGTCCAGATAATAACGGTAGTCCTCAGGGAAAAAGAAGCAGGCATGGCGATTGTGCCCGCGCTGCACCAAGTGGATGGAGACATTGGGCAGCAGCAAGCGGGGTCGGCGTGGCATGGCAGGCGTTCAGGGAGGCGAGACTGGAGCGTCTCATCTTAAGGCAAGGAAGCAGTTCAAGTCTGAGGTAAATCAATCTTCCCGGCTTCGGAATTGAAGGCTGATAATTTCTTTGGAATCGTGGTCTGACCCCGGTTAAAAAAAAAGCAGGCCGAGGGGACGGCCCGCCAATGGGACAACACCAAAGAGACCCTTACGGCGTGAGGATGCGCGCGAATTCACCGGCGGCCACGCCGGCCAGCGTGCTGCATTTCGCACTGGCGCCCGCTTCCGGCACGCTACATGGCTGGTCGCGGTCGAGCGACCAGAAATGCAGGCCGGCCAGCTTGAACAGGCGCGCGGCCTGCACCAGGGTGTTGGCATCGGCCGGCGTGAAGACATTCTCGGCGACGTCGTTCACGCCAATCATCGCCGTCAGTTCGATCTGTTCAAATGGAATCCGGTATTTGCCGTGGACGTTCTGCGCTGCCTGCAGCGCGGAGGCGCCCATATCGCAACGACCCTCGCGCACAACACAATTGGCGGCTTCGCCTACGCCATAGTCCATCACCATCAAATTGAAGGTGTAATTTTTCAGGCCAACATGGCGCACCGCGGCGAGGATGGTTTCGCCCTGTGCATTCAGGCTGCGGCGGCTGCCGTCGCTGGCGGCGTGGGTGGCGACCGTAAAGCTGAAGCGCAGGCGCGGCCACTTCTTCTGCGCATGGCGCGCGCGCTGCACCAGCGAGAGCACCTGCGCGGCCGACTGCCCCGCCTCGATGTCGAAGTCGATCCCGGCCAGGTGCTTCGAGGCGTAGCGCGCCACAAAGCGCTCCATGCCGGCGTCGCTGGCACAGGTAAAGACGCCGCCCTCGCCGCCCGTCGAGACGATATAGCCAACGCCGGCCTGGTCGAAGGCGGCAACATTGGCGCGCGCGACGTCGGCACCGCTCACCTCGCCCCAATGCTCGTCGCCGCATTCGCCGGTGGCAAAGGCCCAGCTCAGCGTGCCGCGCTGGCGCTCCAGGTAGGGCTTGCCGCGCGCGTCCTGGATGACGTGGCTGGCGTCCATGCCCATGGCCAGGTGCTTGTACGGGCTGGCCACGAATTGCTGCGCGCCGGCGCCGGCGCCGGCGAGCATGGCGGCGATCAGGAAGGATTGTTTCATGCTTGTGCGAGGATGCTCATTTTGGTGGCACCGGTAGGACTGCTGCCGGGCCACCAGTAATTGACAAGGATATTCAGGGCGCCGATCGATTCGACGTGGTGCCACCACAGCGTCGGGATGTAGAGCACATCGCCCGGCGCCAGGTCAGCCACCTGGGCGTGCGCGAGCGCGTCGCGAAAACGCGGGAAGCGCGCGAAATCGGGCTGGCGGAAGGACACCATGCTGATCGGCGTGGGCGTGGGTGCAAAGTCGAGCGGCCCCAGATACAGGTTGCCCACCTGCTCGGGGGGGAACAGCGTGAAGCGGCGCTTGCCGCTGACCACGCAGGCGAGATTGTTCGATTCGTCGAAATGGGCGGGCGTGACGACTTCATTGCCCAGCCAGATGCGCGGGCGGACCGTCGCCTCGAGTAGGGGCAGGCGATGCTGTTCGGCGAAGCCGGGCAGGCATTCGTCGAGCAGCGCACTTTGCGCCGCCACGGCCGGTGCACGCGCGAATTGGGAATAGCGGGCCACTTGTTCGATGACGCGCGAGAGGCTCTGCTTGGTGCGCGCGAAATTGAAGCCCTGCATATCGTCCTGGTAGAAGATGCGGCCTTTTTCTTCCGGCGCCATCAGGATCGCGTCGACCGGATGGCCCTGGTCGAAGCCCATCAGGTAGGCGCAGGCTTGTTCGGGGCCGGACAGGGCGGCGCGCACGGCGGGCCAGTCGGCGACCGCACCACGCAGGATCGCGGGCCGGTAAGCGGCGACGATGCCGGCAAAGCTGCCGGCATCGACGTCGTGGTATTCAACTACGGCAGTGGGAGTCATGCATCATCCGTCGGTAACAAGGGTGGGCGCCGGGCCCACCCAGGCTACTTAGTACTTGAAGCGCAGACCCACGTAGTACTGTGCGCCGTTGGCGTAGAAGCGCGCCGGCTGGTCTGGATTGTAGACGTAGTTCTTCAGGATCGGGTTGTTCAGGTTCTGGCCGCTGAGGGTCAGCACGATGTTCTTGCCGATCGAGTAGTTGAACGAAGCCGACAACTGGCCTACTGCGTCCTGGTACAGCGGCGTGCCGCGGTCCTGGGCTGCCAGGTAGGACGAACGCCAGGCGTAGCCGATGCGGGCATTGAAGCGGTCGTTCTCGTAGAAGGCGCCGATATTGGCCGTGACCTTGGACGCGCCGAGCATATCGCAAGGATCGTACGGGGTCGTCGTCTGCTGCGCCGGGCAGCTACCGAAGTTCTGCTTCGAATCGGCCAGCGTGACGTTGGCATCGGTACCGAAGCCCGAACCGAGCGGCAGCTGCAGTGCCAGTTCCAGGCCCTTGATCTTGGCGCCGACATTGATCGGCGAGGTGATCGTGTAGTCGGCGAAGATGCCCTTGCCGGCCAGCTGCGAAGCGCGGCTGTCGATGAAGGTGCCGTGCGAGACGCCGAAGCCGACGTAGTCATGCAGGTCCATGTAGAACAGGCCGGCCGAAGCGAGGGCGCGCGGTGCGAAGTACCACTGCACGGTGGCGTCGAGGTTGTTCGACTTGACCGGTTTGAGGGCCGCATTGCCGCCGTTGCCGGTGTGCGTCTCGTCCGTCAGCGACACGGTGCCGCCCAGGGCGCCGAAGTCAGGACGGGTCATGGTGCGCGAGATGCCCAGGCGGCCCACGATGTCCTTGGACAAGTCGAAGCGGAAGTTCGCCGATGGCAGCACTTCGGTATGGTTGTTGGTGATCTTGGTCTGGTTGACGAAGCCACCCCATGGGAAGGCCGGCAGGTTCTGGCCTGGCGGCTGGTTCGGCAGGATCTGGTAGCCGTTCGAGGTGCCTTCGGTGCGCACCACGCGCACGCCCACATTGCCGCTCCAGGCTTCGCCTTCCAGGTCGCCCGAGACGTAGACCGCCTTGGTCTTCTCGTTCAGGTTGAACATGTCGGGGTAGTAGGTGCGGTCGGTCGAGCGGTTCGAATGCAGGTCGCCCCAGGCATCGAGGATGCTGCGATCGAGCTGCCAGACATTGGTCGGGAAGCTGCCGCCCAGGTCCTTGCCGAAATCGGAAGGATAGGTCGTGCCGTTCCAGGCCGGATTGGTCGAGGCCGAGCCGGGATTGGTATTGGCCCAGTTCGGGCCCTGGGCCACGGCGAAGTTGCTGCGGTCGTGGTCGGTGCCGCGGAAGCCGAACTTGATTTCCTTGAGCGTGTTGCCGTCGAGCTTGTACTCGGCGTCGATCTGGCCGTACTTCTCTTCGTCCAGCGTCGTGGCCGGGCTGTAGCCGAACACCCAGTCCAGGATGGTGCCGGTGAAGTTGGCGGTATTGATGCTCGGGAACTTGACGGTGGCCGGCGAACCGAGGCCGTTCAACTGGTAGCTCACGCCGGAGTTGTTGATGTCGCCTTCATACACGCCCTGCTTGGGCGTCTCGCCCGTGCCACGGGTCTTGCCGGCCTTGGCGTTCAGGACGAAGGCTTCGGTGACGCGCCATTTGCCGGCCAGGTCGAAGAACTGGGTCTTGGCCTTGGCGCCGTTACGCACGATCTCGTCGACGATGCCGTAGCGCAGCGGTGCGGCCGCCGTGCCCGCGTTCGGGTAGTTGATGGCCGTCAGGGTGCCGTTTTGCACCGTGTACGAGGCCGGGATCACATTGCCGGCGATGGCGCCGTTGCCCAGCATGTCGGTCATGTAGTTGCGGTTGTAGTTCGACGCTTCCAGTTCCGAGCTGAAGTAGGTCGCCTCGAGCGAGAAGTCGCGGCTTGGCTTGAACTGGGCATCGACCAGGCCGCCGGTGCGCTTGCGCTCCTGCTCGAACAGGGCCGAGCCGATCAGGCGCGGGTACCAGACATTGCCCAGGTCAGGCTTGGCCTTGGCCAGCGCGCTGGTCGGGTCGATCTGGGTCCACTGCAGCAATTCCTGGCCATCGCGGCGCAGGCTGCGCTTTTCCGAGAAGCCCTGCAGCATCACGCCGAAGGTGTTGGCATCGTTCTTCCAGTTCACCAGCACGGAGAACTGCGGATCGGTCTTCTTGGCCAGGGTCGAATAGACAGCCTGGACGGAGCCCTCGGCCGACAGGGTCTGCTTGAAGTCGAGCGGATGGCGGGTCAGCACGTCGATGGTGCCGGCCACGCCGCCTTCGATCAGGTCGGCGGTCGGGCTCTTGCGCACGACGACCTGGCCGACGATTTCGGATGGCAGCAGCGAGTAGGAGGCGGAGCGGCCAACGGCGCCGCCCACCTGGTCGAGCACGAACCAGTCGCCGGAGGACATGGCGTGGCCGTTGATGACGGTCTGGGTCAGGGAAGGCGCGGTGCCGCGCAGGCTGACGCGGTCGTTTTCGTCGAAGCCGCCGGAGCCGGCAGCGGACGAGCTGATGTTCACGCCGGGCAGGCGCTGCAGCGAGTCGGCCACGTTCTTGTCCGGCATCTTGCCCACGTCTTCGGCCGTGATGACTTCGACGTTGGCGGCGGCATTGCGTTTGACCGACAGCGATTGTTGCAGCGAACCACGAATACCAGTTACGACCACCACTTCAGGCTCGGGTGTGGCCGCCTGCTGGGCCTGGGCCGATGCGGCCACGCCCAGCACCATGAAGGCCGCCGCGGTCGCGACCGGCGTGAGCCGATTCGATACAGAGCGTGCCTGGTTATTACTTGCTGCCTGATTGCGCTTCATATACTCCCCCTTGTTTTGGCTCCGAGTTAAGCCAGTTCATTTTCAACGTAGACCTTGCCAGATCCTTCTTGTACAACCACCTACAAAACCAATCTAACGCCAATATACTCCTGTTTAATACCAGAACACTACCAGTTTAAGTATTTTTTTTGTATCTTTTGGCGATTTCAGGGCGTAAACGGCGGTTTTCACAAAGTGGTCTGCATGACTTTAAGTTATTTGGGCCTCAACAAGGGGCATGGTGTGGTCGTGGTCTTTTTTTGGTATTATCGGACGTAAAATGAAAAAAACACCAAGGTGTGGTTTGCACGCACCATCCACGAGACAAACGAAAGCACAGGCATGAGTCCCCTCGCCAAAATCATGCAAGACCTTGCTGCCAACAGCAGCTTGCCGCTCTACCAGCAGCTCCAGCGCGCGCTGCGCGAAGCGATCGACAAGCGCGTGTTCGGCCCCGAGGAATCCTTGCCGGCCGAGCGGGTGTTGGCGGCGGAGCTGGCCGTCTCGCGCATCACGGTGAGGAAGGCCATCGATGGCCTGGTCAATGAAGGCTTGCTGGTGCGCCGGCCCGGCTCGGGCAACTTCATCAATACGCGCATTGAAAAGAACTTCGCCAAACTGACCTCGTTCTCGGAGGACATGCGCGCGCGCGGGCGCACGCCGCGCAGCGTCTGGCTCAAGCGTTCGGAAGGGACGGTCACGCCGGAGGAGGCATTGCGCTTGCGCCTCTCGCCGGGTGCGCCGGTGTACCGCTTCAACCGCATTCGCTATGCCGACGAGATGCCGATGTGCCTCGAATACGCGACCATCGTCGCCACCGGCCTGCCCTCGCTCGACGCCGTGGGTGTCTCGATGTATGAAGCGCTGGAAGCGGCGGGCAACCGGCCGGTGCGCGCGCTGCAGCGCCTGTCCGCGCTGCTGCTCAATGCCGAGCAAGCCAAGCTGCTGCAATCGAATGTGGGCGACGCCGGCCTGTGTGTCGAGCGCCTGGGCTTTTTGCGCGACGGCAGTGCCGTCGAATTCTGCCGCTCCTACTTCCGCGGCGACATGTACGACTTCGTCGCCGAACTCTCCACTTCGTAGAAACGTCGGGGTCACATCTGACATTTGGACAC
>JAZJYP010000051.1:0-4163 GCA_040390345.1 Pseudomonadota bacterium
ACAACACCGGCTTCGGCCTGGCCATCGCCATGCCGGCGCTGGTGTTCTACCGCCACTTCCGCGCCCTGGTCGACTCCTTCATCATCGACATGGAACTGCAGGCGGTGAAATTCGTCGACATCGTGCACGGTGCCCGTAAATGATGAACTTCCGCAAGCGCCACGGCCGCGAGGACCCGGAGATCAACCTGATCCCCTTCATCGACGTGCTGCTGGTGATCCTGATCTTCCTGATGGTGACGACCACCTACAGCAAGTTCACGGAACTGCAAATCACGCTGCCCACGGCCGACGCCGAGAAGGCGCTGGAAAAGCCGAACGAACTCAATATCACGGTTGACGCCAAGGGCAATTACACGATCAACGGCAACGCCATCTCCTTCCACAGCGTGGCCGGCCTGGCCGAAGAAATGAAGACGGCAGCGCGCACCGGCAAGGACGGCCAGCCGCTGCCCAACGCCGACAAGACGCCCGTCGTCATCGTCAACGCCGACCAGTTCGCGATGCACCAGATGGTCATCAACGTGCTCGAAGCGGCGCGCATCGCCGGCTTCGACAAGCTCACCTTCGCGGCCCAGACGGGCGGCGGCAAGAAGTAAGGTGTCCGCCCTCGAGACCACGCTCACGCGCGCGTGGCTGCGGCGCGGGCCGCTCGCTTGCGCGCTGTGGCCCGTTTCCCTTTTGTTTGGCGCCTTGTCCGGTGCACGCGCGGCCCTGTACGCGCGCGGCGTGATGCACAGCGAGCGCCTGCCTGTGCCGGTGGTCGTGGTGGGGAACATCTTCATCGGCGGCACCGGCAAAACGCCCCTGACGATCTGGCTGGTCGAGCAATTGCGCGCCGCCGGCTTTACGCCCGGCGTCATCTCGCGCGGCTTTGGCAGCAGCAGCGACGCGCCACGCGCCGTCACGCCTGACGCCAAACCGCAAGACGTCGGCGACGAACCGGTCTTGATCGCCCAGCGCGCGCGTTGCCCGTTAGTGGTGGGCCGCCTGCGCGTGCAGGCGGGGAGGGCGCTCTTGGCCCTGCATCCCGAGGTCGACGTCATCATCTCCGACGACGGCCTGCAGCACTACGCGTTAGAGCGCGACGTCGAGATCGTGCTGTTTGACGCGCGCGGCACCGGCAACGGCTGGCTGCTGCCGGCCGGCCCGCTGCGCGAAGCGGCCTCGCGCCGGCGCGACTTCACCGTCTACAACGCGTCCGCAGCGCCGCCCGGCGCTTACCGCATGCAGCTCGTGGGCGGCTACGCCGAACGCGGCGCCGAGCGCGTCGCGCTGGCCGCATTGGGCGGCAAGCGCATCGTCGCCGCCGCCGGCATCGGCAACCCCGCGCGTTTTTTCAACATGCTGCGTGGCGCCGGCCTGGACTTCGCCGAGCTGGCGCTGCCCGACCACCACGATTTTCTCGACCGTCCTTTCGACGCCGTCGACGCCGACATCATCCTGGTGACCGAGAAGGATGCAGTAAAATGTGCGCAAATTGAAAACCTGAGGGACGACCCGCGCATCTGGGTCGTGCCCGTGTCGGCGCAGCTCGATGGCGCGCTGGCCGAACACATTGTGGAGAAATGCCGTGGACGCTCGACTGCTTGATATTCTGGTTTGCCCCCTGTGCAAAGGGCCGCTCGAGTACGATAAAAAAGCCCAGGAACTCATTTGCAAGCCGGACCGCCTGGCCTACCCGATCCGCGACGGCATCCCCATCATGTGGGCCGACGAAGCGCGCAAGGTCGAACCCGAATAATGGGCTTCATCGTCATCATCCCGGCGCGCCTGGCCTCGACCCGGCTGCCCAACAAGCCGCTGGCCGACCTGGGCGGCAAGCCGATGGTGGTACGCGTGGCCGAACGGGCCGCGCTCTCGGGCGCCGAGCGCATCATCGTCGCCACCGACCATCCCGCTATCGCCACCGCTTGCCAGGCCCATGGCGTGCAAGTGTGCATGACGCGCGCCGACCATCCATCCGGCACCGACCGCATCGCCGAAGTGGCGCGCACACTGAACCTGGCGCCCGAATCGGTCATCGTCAACCTGCAGGGCGACGAACCGCTGATCGACCCGGCCCTGCTGGCCGCCGCCGCCGCGTGCATCAGTCTTGATGTGCCAATGGCCACTTGCGCCCATCCGCTTACCAGCGCCGCGGACGCTTTCAACCCCAATGTCGTCAAGGTCGTGCTGGACAAGGCCGGTCGCGCCATGTATTTCTCTCGCGCAACGATTCCCTGGCACCGCGACGCCTTTGCCGTCGACAAGAGCGCGCTGCCGGCCGGCTACGTGCCGCTGCGCCATATCGGCCTGTATGCCTACAGCGCCGCTTTCCTGCAAGTCTACCCCGGCCTGGAAGCGGCGCCGCTCGAGCAGATCGAGGCGCTCGAACAGCTGCGCGTGCTCTGGCACGGCTACCCGATCGCCGTCCACGTGACCGACAGCGCGCCCGAAGCCGGCGTCGACACGCCCGAAGACCTCGAACGCGTGCGCGCCCACTGGTAAGGACTGCGTAAGGGCCATTGAGCAAGATCAATCAATAAACGGCAAATCCGGCGGCAAATTGGCGTTTTCTCAGACTTTTGTGGTAAGTTTCGTACCAAGGTTTTCAGATATGCATCCATTTGCACGTTTGCCACAAAATACTATTTTAAAAATCTGTTTTAGGAATTGTTCATGCGTCTCATCTTGTTAGGAGCACCCGGCGCCGGTAAGGGCACCCAGGCAAATTTCATCAAGGAAAAGTACAACATCCCGCAAATTTCCACTGGTGACATGCTGCGCGCCGCCATCAAGGCCGGCACGGCCATGGGCATTGCTGCGAAAAAGGTGATGGACGAAGGCGGCCTGGTTTCCGACGACATCATCATCGGCCTGGTCAAGGACCGCCTGAAAGAGGGCGATTGCGCCAACGGCTACCTGTTCGACGGCTTCCCGCGCACCATCGCCCAGGCCGACGCCATGAAGGACGCCGGCGTGGCCATCGACTACGTGCTCGAAATCGACGTGCCCGACGACTCCATCGTCGAGCGCATGAGCGGGCGCCGCTCGCACCCGGCCTCGGGCCGCGTGTACCACATCAAATTCAACCCACCAAAAGTGGACAACGTCGACGACTTGACGGGCGAAGCGCTGATCCAGCGCGACGACGACAAGCCGGAAACGGTCATGAAGCGCCTGTCGGTCTACCACAACCAGACCGAAGTGCTGCTTGGCTACTACAGCAGCTGGGCCGATTCGGGCCAGCCTGGCGCGCCGAAATACCGCCGCATCGCCGGTGTCGGACCTGTCGAGCAAATCCGTGACGCAGCGTTCGCGGCGTTGGAAAACTAATCAGTAGGAAGAGCGGACCTTGTGTCCGCTTTTTTTCGGGCGCGCGCCGTCGTCCCGTGCACCAGTTTGGCTTCAATTTGTGCAGTACGCAGTAAAGCAGTATGTCTGTGTGTTTGTGTCATGTTTGATTAAAAAACTAAGGGGACGATATGGCAGCAGGTTTTCTCGAATTTGCAGTGTTGTGCGGCGTCATTGCCGTGGTTTACGGTCTTCTTTCCCGCGCCTGGATTCTGAAGCAGGACGCCGGTAATGCACGGATGCAGGAAATCGCCCAGGCGATCCAGGAAGGCGCAGGCGCCTACCTGGCACGCCAGTACCGCACCATCGGTATCGTCGGCGTGGTGCTGGTCATCGCGATCGGCTTCATGCTCGGCATGCAGACGGCGATCGGCTTCCTGATCGGCGCCGTGCTCTCCGGGGCCTGCGGCTTCATCGGCATGAATGTGTCGGTGCGCGCCAATGTGCGCACGGCGCAAGCGGCCACCAAGGGCATGAACGAAGCGCTCAACGTCGCCTTCCGCGGCGGCGCCATCACCGGCATGCTGGTGGTCGGCCTGGGCCTGCTGGGCGTGACCCTGTTCTACTGGATGCTGATCAAGCAGGGTGGCACGGCCGACCTGCATGGCGTGATCAAACCCCTGATCGGCCTGGCCTTCGGCGCTTCCCTCATTTCGATCTTCGCCCGTCTGGGCGGCGGCATCTTCACCAAGGGCGCGGACGTGGGCGCCGACCTGGTGGGTAAAGTCGAAGCCGGCATTCCCGAAGACGACCCGCGCAATCCGGCCGTCATTGCCGATAACGTCGGTGACAACGTCGGCGACTGCGCCGGCATGGCCGCCGACCTGT
>JAZJYP010000052.1:0-11861 GCA_040390345.1 Pseudomonadota bacterium
GGCGCACGGGCGCGAGCGGCCCTACCGCAACGCGCCGCGCACGCTCGACCTGGACATCCTCCTGTATGGCGACGAAACGGTCGACCTGCCGCACTTGCACGTGCCGCACCCGCGCATGAGCGAACGTGCCTTCGTGCTGGTGCCGCTGCTGGAAATCGCGCCCGACGCCGCCATTCCGGGCCGCGGCCCGGCCGCGCAGTTTGCCGCCGCCGTCGCCGGCCAGGGCATCAGCCGGATCGCCTGAGATGCAAATGCCCGTCATTTTCCAGACCGTGGGCCTGCTGGCCCTGTCGAACGTCTTCATGACCTTCGCCTGGTATGGCCACCTGAAGAACCTCTCATCCAAGGCCTGGTGGATCGCCGCCCTGGTCTCCTGGGGTATCGCCCTGTTCGAATACCTGCTGCAGGTGCCGGCCAATCGGATCGGCCACACGCAATACAGCCTGTCGCAGCTGAAGATCCTGCAGGAGGCCATCACGCTAACCGTGTTTGTGCCCTTCGCGATGGTCTACATGGACCAGCCCTTCAAACTCGATTACGTCTGGGCCGGCCTGTGCCTGCTCGGCGCCGTCTACTTCATTTTCCGCAGCTGACAGCAAGCGCGCGCAGTTCGGATTACACTCACTTCATTCATTTTCAGGGGAACACTATGAGCGGTTATCTGCAAGGCAAAGACATGGCAGGAGGCGACGTGCCCGCTCCCGCCAAGCCTGTCGCCACCAAGGCCGTCACGATCCCGTCGCTGGCGGCCATGCGCGCGGCCGGCCAGAAGATCACCATGCTCACCTGTTATGACGCCAGCTTTGCGGCGCTGATGGACCGCAATGGGGTCGAAGTGCTGTTGATCGGCGACTCGCTGGGCATGGTCTGCAACGGCCACCACTCCACGCTGCCCGTCACCGTGGCCGAAGTGGCCTACCACACGGCTGCCGTCGCGCGCGGCAACAAGAGCGCGATGGTGCTCGCCGATATGCCCTTCGGCAGCTACGCGACGCGTGAAGACGCCTTCCGCAATGCCGCCCTGCTGATCCAGGCCGGCGCGCACATGGTCAAGCTTGAAGGCGGTGCCTGGCTGGCCGACACCGTGCGCTTCCTGACCGAACGCTCGATCCCCGTATGCGCCCACCTGGGCCTGACGCCGCAGTCGGTGCACGTCCTGGGCGGCTACAAGGTACAGGCCAAGACCAATGAAAGCGCCGAGGTCCTCAAGTCCGACGCCCTGCTGCTGCAGGCGTCCGGCGCGGCGATGATCGTGCTCGAAGCGATTCCCGCCAGCCTGGGCAAGGAAGTCACCGACCTGCTGGCGATGCCGACGATCGGCATCGGCGCCGGCCCCGATTGTTCGGGCCAGGTGCTGGTGATGCACGACCTGCTGGGCGTTTTCCCGGGCCGCAAGGCGCGCTTCGTGAAGAACTTCATGGACGGCCAGACCAGCATCGACGCCGCCATCACCGCCTATGTCAGCGCAGTCAAGGACGGCAGCTTCCCCGGCGCCGAACACTGCTTCTGACATGGAGACCACGCGCCTGTTCCTCGCCCTGTGGCCGGAACAGCGCGTGCGTGAACAACTGCGCCAGGCGCGCGACACCTGGACCTGGCCCGGCAAGGCCTCCCCGGTGCTGGCCGAACGGCTGCACCTGACCCTGCATTTCCTGGGCGATCTGCCCAGCGCGCGCCTGCCCGCGCTGGCGGCCGGCCTGGCCGTCCCTTTCCAGCCCTTCGAACTGACGCTCGGCACCCCAGTCCTGTGGGCGCATGGCGTGGCAGTGCTGGAACCCGACGCCATCGAGGAGGCGCTGCTGGACCTGCAAGCTGCCCTGGGACGCGCCCTCGCCGGCCTTGGTGTCGCTGCCGATCCCCGCCCCTACCGCCCGCACGTGGCCCTGGCGCGCCGCGCCGCCTCGGCCTGCGTTCCGCCACCTGGGGCGCCAATTTCCTGGCCGGTGCGCGGCTACGCGCTGGTCCAGTCAAAACAGGGCAACTACACCGTTGTGCGGCAATACCATTGTTGACCTGACATAAAGAACAGGTACACTGTGCCAACTATGGATAAATCCGCTGCCATCCTGATCGTTGACGACTACCTGCTCATTCGCACGGCCGTGCGCGGTGTGCTCTCGGAGCTCGGTTTCTACAATGTGCACCAGGCCGACAACGGCAAGGCGGCGCAGGAACTGATGCGCAAGCAGCCGATCGACATCGTCATCGGCGACTGGGCCATGCCCAGCATGAACGGCATCGAGCTGCTTGCCTGGATGCGGCGCGACGAGCGCTATTGCAAGGTCCCTTTCATGATGCTCACGGCCGAAACCAATCCGGAATCGGTGCGCAAGGCCTTGCAGGCGGGTGTGAACGCCTACATGATCAAGCCGTTCACGGTGCACAGCTTCGCCAGCAAATTCATGGGCATGGTCGGTCCGGTGAAAGAAGCGTCGCCTTCCTCGCGCACCATCGCCGACGTCGACGAACTGGCACGCGAGTCGCGCCAGCAGACAGTCAGGGCGTCCGCGCCCAAGCCAAAGGCCAAGGCGGCTCCGGCAGCGGTCGAACCGCCGCCACCGGTGATCGGCCTCGAGCCGCCGCTGGCGGAAAAACTCAAGAAGTGCACGGTCCTCATCGTCGATGATATTCCCACCAATATCGAAGTGCTGGCCGGCGCCCTGAAGGATGAATACGCGATCAAGGTCGCCATCACCGGCAAGAAGGCGCTGGAAATCGCCAACGCCTTCCACATCGACCTGATCCTGCTCGACATCATGATGCCGGTGATGGACGGCTACGAAGTATGCCGCCAGCTCAAGGCCAATCCGGCCACGGCCGACATCCCCATCATCTTCCTGTCGGCGCGCGACGCCGTTGAAGACGTGGTGGCCGGCCTGCGCCTGGGCGCCGTCGATTATGTGTCGAAACCGGCCGACCCGACCATCCTCAAGGCGCGCCTGTCGGCGCACATGACGCTGTCGATGGTGATGCACGACCTGAAGCGCCAGAACAGCCTGTTGATTGAAAACGCCCACCTGCGTGAAGACGTCGAGCGCATGACGCGGCACGACCTGAAAAGCCCGATCGCGGTGGCGCTGCAGGGAAGCCAGTCGCTCAAGGACTCCAGCCTGACCGACAAGCAGCGCGAGAACGTGGACATGATCGAGACGGCGGCCAACAACGCGCTGGACATGATCAACCGCACGCTCGACGTCTACAAGATGGAAATGGGCGAGTACCAGCCGGCCTTGCAGCCATTCGACCTGGGCGAAGTGTTGCAGCGCGTGGCGCGCCAGACCGAAACAAGCTTCGCATGGAAAAGCGTGAACGTTACCTTCGCCGGTGCGGCCGATGTGGAATGCCTGGGCGAGTCGCTGCTGTGCTATTCGCTGTTCTCCAACCTGATGAAGAATGCCGCCGAAGCGTCACCGCAAGGCGGCACCATCGTCATCGACGCCGCGCCCGGCTATGGCAGCGTGCATGTGGTGATCGACAATGCGGGCGAAGTGCCGGCCACGATGCGCGAGCGCTTCTTCGACAAGTATTCGTCGGCCGAAAAGACCGGCGGCACCGGCCTGGGCACGTATTCGGTCAAGCTGATGGCCGAAGTCCAGGGCGGCAGTGTCTCGATGAGCAGCGAAGACGGCCACACGCGCCTGACGGTCACCCTCCCGAATAGCTGACGTCGATCCAGGTCGTTTTCAATTCCGTGTATTTGTCGAAGGCGTGCAGGGACTTGTCGCGCCCATTGCCCGACTGCTTGTAGCCGCCAAACGGCACGGTGATGTCGTCGCCGTCGTACTGATTTACGTGCACGGTACCGGCGCGCAGCGCGCGCGCCACCGTCACGGCCTTGGCCAGGTTGGCGCTCCACACGGCCGCATGCAGGCCATATGGCGTGGCGTTGGCCTGGCGCACCGCCTCGTGTACGTCGGTAAAGGACAGCACCGACAGCACCGGCCCGAAAATCTCTTCGCGCGCGATGCTCATGCCATGATCGACCTTGTCGAACAGGGTCGGACGCACATAGTAGCCACCCGTGTCGGTGCGCGCGGCCGTGCCGCCGGCCAGCAGCTGGGCGCCGGCCGCCTTGCCGGCCTCGATATAGCCCATCACCGTGTTCATCTGCGCACCGTCGACGATGGCGCCCATGATGGTCGCTTCGTCAAGCGGGTCGCCCGGCTCGTACTGGGGCACCAGCGCCAGCGCCTTTTCCAGGAAGCGCTCCTTGATCGACGCCTCGACAAACAGGCGTGACGGCGCATTGCAGCTTTCGCCCTGGTTGAAATAGATCGAGCCGATGGCGGCGCTGACGGCGGCATCGAGGTCGGGGCAATCGGCACAGACGATATTGGCCGACTTGCCGCCCAATTCGGTCCAGGCGCGCTTGAGGTTGGACTGTCCCGCCATCTGGATGATCTGCTTGCCGGTGCGGGTGGAACCGGTGAAGCCGATGCAGTCCACATCCATGTGCAGGGCCAGCGCGGCGCCGGCTTCGTGGCCCAGGCCGGGCAGCACGTTGAACACGCCCGCCGGGATGCCCGCTTCCATGGCCAGTTCGGCCAGGCGCAGGGCCGTCAGCGGTGATTTCTCGGACGGCTTGAGCACCACGGAGTTGCCGCTGGCGAGGGCCGGGGCGATCTTCCAGGCGGCCATCAGCATCGGGTAATTCCACGGCACGATGGCCGCCACCACGCCAACCGGTTCACGCGTGATCAGGGCCAGGCTGTTGTCGGCCGTGGGCGCGATTTCGCCGTAGACCTTGTCGGTCGCCTCGCCATACCAGCGGATGCAGTTGGAGGCCAGCGCTACGTCCACGCTCTGGCTGTATTTGATCGGTTTGCCCATGTCGAGCGTTTCGAGCAGGGCCAATTCGTCGGCGTTGGCCAGCATCAGGTCGGCGAACTTGACCAGCACGCGCTTGCGCGCCGCCGGGGCCTGGCTGGCCCAGCGCCGGTCCTCGAAGGCGGCGCGCGCGGCGGCCACGGCCCGGTCAACGTCGGCCGCGTCGCAGCGCGCGGCTTCAGCCAGCTTGCGTCCGTCGATCGGCGACCTACAATCAAAATGCAGCCCGCTGGCGGCATCCACCCGGGCGCCGTTGATGAAGGCCCGTGCATCGATCCGGAGCGCTTGCGCGCGCGTGTGCCAGTCCATCCTGCCTCCACGTCGTATTTTTGCATCACCGTTGCGACCGATTCGCCAGCGGCTATAATCGTCGAATTTTACCCGTTTCGGAGTCCAACTTCATGAACAATACGCTGGTCACCTTTGTCGTGCTCTACCTGTTCGGCACGCTCGCCATCGGCGTCTGGGCCGGCAAGTTCATCAAGAACACGGGCGACTTTGCGGTGGCCGGCAAGCGCCTGCCCCTGGCCATGGTGATCACGACGACCTTCGCCACCTGGTTTGGCGCCGAGACGGTGATGGGCATTCCCGCCAAATTCATACAGGGCGGCCTGAATTCCCTGATCGAAGACCCCTTCGGCGCCGGCCTGTGCCTGGTGCTGGTGGGCCTGTTCTTCGCCACGCGCCTGTATAAACTCAACTTGCTCACCATCGGCGACTACTACCGCAAGCGCTACGGCACCGGTATCGAAGTGTTCTGCTCCGTGGCCATCATCCTGTCCTACCTGGGCTGGGTCGCCGCCCAGATCACCGCGCTCGGCCTGGTATTCTCGGTGCTGACCAACGGCGCCATGTCCGAGACGATGGGCATGATCATCGGCACCCTGGCCGTGCTGATCTACGTGGTGGTGGGCGGTTTCCTGGCCGTGGCCATCACCGACTTCATCCAGATGATCGTGCTTGTCGTCGGCCTGTCCGTCATTGCCGTCTTCTCGGCCGACCTGGCCGGCGGCAGCGCGCAAGTATTCGCCCTGGCCGGCAAGAACGACCTGTGGCGCTTCTTCCCCAACACCAGTTTCACGGACATGGCCTTCTTCATCGGCGCCGGCGTGACGATGATGTTCGGCTCCATCCCGCAGCAGGACGTCTACCAGCGCGTGATGTCGGCCAAGGATGCGCCGACGGCCCGTGCGGGCGCAGCCATCGGTGGTTTCAGCTATATCCTGTTTGCATTCGTGCCGATGTTCATCGTCGCCTGCGCCGTCATCGTCATGGGCCAGAGCGCGCTTGACCTGGCCAAGAACGACTACCAGCGCCTGCTGCCGACCTTCGTGATGACCAAGATGCCGCTGCTGATGCAGATCCTGTTCTTCGGCGCCCTGCTGTCGGCCATCAAGAGCACCTCGTCGGCAACGCTGCTGGCGCCATCGACCAGCTTTTGCGAAAACATCCTCAAGAACCTGCGCCCCGGGATGAAGGACAAGGAACAGCTGTTCGCCATGCGCTGCACGATCGTCGTCTTTGCCGCCCTGGTGCTGGCCTACGCGATCGCCATGAAGGGCACCTCGATCTACGACCTGGTGTCCTCGGCCTACCAGGTCACGCTGGTGGGTGCCTTTGTACCGCTGGTGATGGGCCTGTACTGGGAACGCTCGACGACGCAGGGCGCGATCGCCTCGGTCACGCTGGGCATCGGCACCTGGATCCTGTTCTTCCCGCAAGTGACCACGCTGGGCACGGCCT
This sequence comes from Pseudomonadota bacterium, assembly GCA_040390345.1. GTDB lineage: Bacteria > Pseudomonadota > Gammaproteobacteria > Burkholderiales > Burkholderiaceae_D > Telluria_A. The sequence continues at coordinate 6,571 of JAZJYP010000052.1, forward strand.
TCCCTGGCCAGCTGGCTGGCCTGCTGGCGGCCTTCATCGGCCTGATCGGGGGTTCACTGGCCCCGCAAGTGCTGAAGAATCGCCACGCGCGCGACCACCTGCACCCAGTCGACTGACCTCAGCACCAGCCGCGCTGGCGCAGGTCGGCCAGCGTCAGGTCCAGGCATAGGCGGATCCTGGCCAGCATTTCGTCGATCTGCGACTTGGTCATCACCAGCGGTGGCGCGATGATCATGCGCTCGCCGACGGCGCGCATGATGATGCCGTTGTCGAACATGTAGCCGCGGCAGATCATGCCGACTGCCTTGTCAGCGTCGAAGGGCGTGCAAGACGCTTTGTCCTTTACCAGGTTCAAGCCCGCCACGAAGCCATAGCTGTTGGCAAAGCCCACCAGTGGATGGTCCGCCAGTTTGGCGAACTGCTCTTTCAGGTAGGGCCCGGTCACCTGCGCCACCTGCTGCACCAGTCCTTCTTCTTCGATGATGCGGATATTCTCCAGCGCCGCCGCGCAGGCGACCGGGTGGCCGGAGTAGGTGAAGCCGTGGTTGAAGTCACCGCCCTGCTGGATCAGCACATCGGCTACGCGGTCGCCCACCAGCACGCCGCCGAGCGGAATGTAGCCTGAGGTGACACCCTTGGCGAAGGTGATCAGGTCGGGCTTGATGCCCAGCGCTTCGGAGCCAAACCATTTGCCCAGGCGCCCAAAGCCGGTGATCACTTCGTCGGCGATCAGCAGGATGCCGTATTTGGCGCAGATGCGGTTGATCTCGGGCCAGTACGTCTTGGGCGGGATGATGACGCCGCCCGCGCCCTGGATGGGCTCGCCGATGAAGGCGGCCACCTTGTCGGCGCCGATTTCCAGGATTTTCACTTCCAGCCAGCCTGCGGCCACGATGCCGAATTCGTCTTCGCTGATGTCGCGCGCAGAGTCGAAATAATTCGGCTGGCCGATGTGGACGATGCCGGGAATCGGCAAGCCGCCCTGCGCGTGCATGCCGTCCATGCCGCCGAGAGATGCACCGGCCACGGTGCTGCCATGGTAGGCGTTGTGGCGGCTGATGATGGTGTGGCGCTCCTTGAATCCCAGCAGGTCCCAGTAGCGGCGCACCATGCGCAGGTTGGTGTCGTTGCCTTCCGAGCCGGAGCCGGTGAAGAACACCCGGCTAAAGCCTGGCGGCGCGATGCTCGCCAGCTTGACCGCCAGCTGCACTGCGGGCACATTGGTGGTGTTGAAGAAGCTGTTGTAGAACGGGAGCGTCTCCATTTGTTGGTAGACCGCCTCGGAGATGCTGGTACGTCCATAGCCCACGTTGACGCACCACAGGCCAGACATGCCGTCGATGATCTTGTGGCCTTCCGAGTCCCACAGGTAGATGCCTTCGCCGCGCACCATCACGCGCGGGCCCTTCGCGGCCAGCGCCTGGTGGTCGGTGAAGGGATGCAGGTAATGCGCCGCGTCCTGCGCCTGGATGGCGCGCGTGTCGAATGTCGTCATGGCGCCCTCCTCAAACGTGCAGCAGCAAGTGCTCGCGTTCCCACGGGCTGATGACGGTCATGAACTCCTGGTGCTCCAGGTCCTTGATGGCCGCATACACGTCGACGAAACGCTCGCCCAGCACGCTGCCCAGCTTGTCCTCGCGGCGCAACAGCAGCAGCGCTTCCGGCAAGCCTTGCGGCAGTTCGAATGGCAGGTCGTAGGCGCTGCCGAGCATCATCGCGGCCGGTTCCAGCTGCTCCGTCATGCCGAGGTAGCCGCAGGCCAGCGTGACGGCCAGCGCCAGGTAGGGATTGGCGTCGGCACCGATGATGCGGTTTTCGATGCGGCGGTCCTGCACGCCCGATTCGGGAATGCGGAAGCCCACGGTGCGATTGTCCATCCCCCACTGGATATTGATCGGCGCGGCCGTGTGGCGCACGATGCGGCGGTAAGAGTTCACGTACGGCGCGGCAATCGCCATCGCCGACGGCATGTAGCGCTGCAGGCCGCCGATGTAGTGCTTGAACAGGGGCGAGGAAGAACCATCGGCATTGCTGAAGATGTTCATGCCCGTCTTCAGGTCCAGCACGCTCTGGTGCACATGCATGGCCGATCCCGGCTCGCCCGCCATCGGCTTGGCCATGAAGGTGGCGTACATGTCGTGCTTGAGCGCCGCCTCGCGCAGGGTACGCTTGAAGTAGAACACCTTGTCGGCCAGCCCGAGCGGGTCGCCGTGCAGGAAGTTGATTTCCATTTGCCCGGCGCCGATCTCGTGGATCAGGGTGTCGACGTCGAGGTTCATCAATTCGCAGTAGTCGTAGATGTCTTCGAACAGGGGATCGAATTCATTGACGGCGTCGATGCTGTAGACCTGGCGGCTCGTTTCGGCGCGCCCACTGCGGCCCGTGGGCGGGCGCAGCGGCAGGTCCGGGTCGCTGTTCTTGGCGGTCAGGTAGAACTCCAGTTCCGGCGCCACCACGGGCTTCCAGCCCTTGTCGGCGTACAGCTTGAGCACCCGGCGCAGCACCGTGCGCGGCGCAAAGTCGACCAGTTTGCCGTCGGCGAAATAGCAGTCGTGGATCACCTGCGCGGTGGGATCGACCGCCCACGGCACCATCGTGATCGTGGTGGGGTCGGCGCGCAGGATCATGTCGCGGTCGGTGGCGGAAATGGCGCGGTAGTAGGCGCCGTCGTCGACCGGGCAGTTGCCGGTGACGGTCATGCCCAGCACCGCTTCAGGGATGCGCATGCCGCGCTCTTGCGTGAATTTGCCGCGCGGGAGGATCTTCCCGCGGGCGACGCCCGTCAGGTCGGGCACCAGGCATTCGATCTCGGTGACTCGCTTTTCATTGAGCCACAGGTCCATGTCGGTATAGGTGAAGTTTTCGCGGATTGCCATATTGCTCTCTCATTAGTCTTGTAGGGGGACGGCTTAAGAAAAATGGCGAGCGAAGCTAAGGGACGCGGGTACGTTTTCTCAGGTAGTCGCGGCAGGCCACGCCGAAAGAGCGGAACAGCTTGAGCGAAACGGGGTCCTCGGTGACGCGCCACTCCGGATGCCACTGGACGGCCAGGGCAAAACTGGGGGCGCTGACGATGGAAAAAGCCTCGACCAGGCCATCGTCGGCTTGCGCCTCGATGAACAGGCCAGAGGCCAGGCGGTCCACACCCTGGCCGTGCAAGGAGTTGACGGTGATGCGGGACTGCTTGCCCAGCACGTCTTCGAGCACACCGTCGCGCATGACGGTCAGTTCGTGCGCAGGTCCGTACTGCACGTCGAGCGGAGCCGTATGGTCTTCGCGATGGTCGCGCAGGCCCGGCACGTCCTGCACCGCCTGGTGCAGGCTGCCGCCCAGGGCCACATTCACTTCCTGGAAGCCGCGGCAGATGGCCAGTAACGGAATGCCACGCTTGATGGCGGCGCGGATCAGGGGCAAGGTGGTGGCGTCGCGCTGCGGGTCTTGCGGCAAGTCCGGATTGCGCACGGCCTGGCCGTAGTAGCCGGGATCGACATTCGAGGCAGCGCCGGTAAGCATGACGCCGTCGCAGCTGGCGAGCATGGTTTCGAGATCGACAGACTCGCCCAGCGCCGGCAGGATAAGCGGGGCGCAATCGGCGCCCTTGACGATGGCGTCGATGTATTTGGCCTGGACGGTGTGGTACGGATGCGCACCAAGCTGTCGCGTACAGGCTGGGACGAGAACAATGGGGCGGCGCATGATGAGTCCATCATACCGGGAGCGCGGCAACTTTGCCAACTCGCTCGGAAAACCACAAAAACGGCTAACATTGAGCAAACCACTTGCGAAAGTCTTGCCATGCTGAACTTGAAAGACCCCACCCTGCTGCGCCAGCAGTGCTATATCGATGGCCAATGGTGCGATGCGACCGACGCGACGACGATTGCTGTCGTCAATCCGGCCACCGGCGAGACGCTGGGCACTGTGCCCCATATGGGCGGCACTGAGACGGCGCGCGCCATCGACGCGGCCAACGCTGCCTGGCCTGCCTGGCGCAAGAAGGCGGCGAAAGAGCGCAGTACCATCCTGCGCACATGGAACGACCTGATGCTGGCAAACGCCGACGACCTGGCCCTGATCATGACGGCCGAGCAGGGCAAGCCGCTGGCTGAAGCCAAAGGCGAAATCACCTACGCCGCCTCCTTCCTCGAATGGTTTGCCGAAGAAGCCAAGCGCATCGAAGGCGACACGCTTGCCTCGCCTTGGGCCGACCGGCGCATCGTCGTCACGCGCGAGCCGATCGGCGTGTGCGCGGCCATCACACCGTGGAACTTCCCGGCCGCGATGATCACCCGCAAAGTGGGCCCGGCGCTGGCGGCGGGCTGCCCGATCGTCGTCAAACCGGCCGAACTGACGCCATTTTCCGCGCTGGCGATGGCGGTGCTGGCCGAACGCGCGGGCGTGCCGCGCGGCGTGTTCAGCGTGCTCACGGGCGACTCGAAAGCCATCGGCGCCGAGATGTGCAGCAACCCGGTCGTGCGCAAGCTGACCTTTACCGGCTCGACCCAGGTCGGCCGCATCCTGATGCAGCAGTGCGCGCCGACGATCAAGAAGCTCTCGCTGGAACTGGGCGGCAATGCGCCCTTCATCGTGTTTGACGACGCCGACCTCGACGCGGCAGTGGAAGGCGCCATCGCCTCGAAATACCGCAACGCCGGGCAAACCTGTGTGTGCGCCAACCGCCTGTATGTGCAGGATGGTGTCTACGATCGCTTCGCCGAGAAACTGGTGGCCGCCGTGGCCAAGCTCAAGGTCGGCAACGGCCAGGAAGCGGGCGTGACGCAAGGGCCGCTGATCGAAGAGAAGGCCGTGCTGAAGGTCGAGCAGCATGTCGCCGACGCGCTGGCCAAGGGCGGACGATTGCTTGCTGGCGGCAAGCGCCATGGGCTCGGTCATACGTTTTTTGAACCGACCATCGTGGCAGACGTGAATGGTTCGATGCTGGTGGCAAGTGAAGAGACCTTTGGCCCGCTGGCGCCGCTGTTCCGCTTCAAGACCGAAGACGAAGTGATCGCGATGGCCAATGCCACCGAATTCGGGCTGGCGGCCTACTTCTATTCACGCGATATCGGGCGCGTCTGGCGCGTGGCCGAGGCGATCGAGTCGGGCATGGTGGGCGTGAACACGGGCTTGATCTCGAACGAGATTGCGCCGTTCGGCGGCGTCAAGCAGTCAGGATTGGGACGGGAAGGGTCGAAGTACGGGATGGACGATTACCTCGTCATCAAGTACATCTGCATGGGCGGGATCTAAAGAGGCGCGACTTGCGCAGAAAAAACGTCCATCCGGTCTAG
>JAZJYP010000053.1:0-36326 GCA_040390345.1 Pseudomonadota bacterium
GGTCAAACCCGGCAAGTGGACAAAGTTGAGAAACTACATCAACTTTGTCCACTTGCCGGGTTTGACCCCAAATTGCTTTGTCAAGTTGCCGGGTTTGACCCCATTTTTATTTAGCGGCCGCGGCCGCCGGAACGGTGCTGGGCGGCTGACTTGGCGCGGTTGCCAGTCGACGGGCCGCTGTTCGGGCCGCGCGGCTTGGCGGCGGCCGTGCGGCCGACACCGACCTTGATCACCTGGCCGCCGGAGCGCCCGCCACCGTTGCGGTGTCCGGGTGCGCCGCTGCGCAGTTGCACCGGCTGGGCGCGCGCGTTCGGATCGGGCTCGAAACCGGGAATCACGTGGCGCGGCAGGCTCTGCTTGATCAGCTTTTCGATGTCCTTCAACATGTCGTGCTCGTCCACGCAGACCAGGGACACGGCTTCGCCGGTGGCGCCGGCGCGGCCCGTGCGACCGATGCGGTGCACATAGTCTTCGGGAATGTTCGGCAGGTCGTAGTTGACCACGTGCGGCAGCTGGTCGATGTCGATGCCGCGCGCGGCGATGTCGGTGGCCACCAGCACTTGCAACTTGTTGTCCTTGAACTCGGACAGGGCCTTGGTGCGCGCCGACTGGCTCTTGTTGCCGTGGATGGCCATCGCGCCGATGCCGTCCTTGTCGAGCTGCTCGACGAGCTTGTTGGCGCCATGCTTGGTACGCGTAAATACCAGCACCTGGTGCCAGTTGTTGGTCTTGATCAGGTGCGAGAGCATCGGGTGCTTCTTGTCGCGGTCGACCGGGTGGATCTTTTGCACGATCACGTCGACGGTGGCATTGCGGCGCGCCACTTCGATCATGGCCGGCTTGTTGAGCAAGCCATCGGCCAGGGCCTTGATCTCGTCCGAGAACGTGGCCGAGAACAGCAGGTTCTGGCGTTTCGGCGGCAGGGCGGCCAGCACTTTCTTGATGTCGCGGATGAAGCCCATGTCGAGCATGCGGTCGGCTTCGTCGAGGATCAAAATTTCGACCTTGGACAGGTCCACCGTCTTCTGTTCCATATGGTCGAGCAGGCGGCCCGGCGTGGCGACGAGGATGTCGACGCCGTGCTTCAACTGCTTGATTTGCGGGTTGATGCCGACGCCGCCAAAGATGACGGCAGAGTTCAACGTCGTATGCTTGCCGTACACGCGCACGCTTTCTTCGACCTGGGCGGCCAGTTCGCGCGTGGGCGTGAGCACCAGGGCGCGCAGGGCGCGTGGCGAAGTCTTGTTGGTTTGCGCGGCGCCGACCGCATTGGTCGACAGGCGGTGCAGCACGGGCAGGGTGAAACCGGCCGTTTTGCCGGTGCCGGTCTGGGCCCCGGCGAGCAGGTCGCCACCGTTCAGCACCGCAGGGATCGCCTGGGTCTGGATCGGGGTCGGTACCGTGTAACCGTGTTCGGTGACGGCACGAACGATTGCCTCGGACAGGCCGAGCTTAGAGAATGACATGATAGCTTTACAGTGGAGATCGGCCCTTCGTCCGGTCTTAAGGACGCCAGTGGCAGGCAATCGGATTAGTCGTTACGGGTGGCGCAGACACTGGAAACGGTGCCACCGATGTTGCAGTATAAACACAGATGAGCGAAAAAGGAAGAAATTCGTTTCGCTGTGGAAATTCTTGAAAATATCGCCGGAACCGCGAAGTTCCGGCCTTCAAACCGGGTTAATTCAGGCAAATGGTGCCAGCAGGGCCACCATCTGGGCGAATACCTTCGGTCCGGCGGCAATGATGTCGCCTTTCTTCATGTAGTCGGATTCGCCGCTGAACTCGCCGACGATGCCGCCCGCTTCCGTCACCAGCAGCGAACCGGCGGCGATGTCCCATTGCTTGAGACCCTTCTCGTAGAAGCCGTCGGCGCGCCCGGCGGCCACATTGGCCAGGTCCAGCGCGGCCGAGCCGGCCGTGCGCACGGCCTGGCAGCGCTCGACCATGATCGCGTACATCTTCAGGTATTCGTCGATCGCGCGCGGACCGGCGCCGTGGCCGCTTGACAGCAGGGCGTTGGCGATGCGGTCGATCTTGGTCACGCGGATGCGCTTGTCGTTGAGGTAGGCGCCGGCGCCCTTGGTGGCGGTAAACAGGTCGTTGCGCACCGGATCGTAGACCACGGCCTGCGTGACGACGCCGCGCTGGGCCAGCGCGATCGAGATGCAGTACTGCGGATAGCCGTGCATGAAGTTGGTGGTGCCATCGATGGGGTCGATGATCCACGCGTAGTCACTCTCGTCGTTCAGGTTCGCGGAAGCGCCGGACTCTTCAGCCAGGATCGCATGGTCGGGATAGGCCTTGAGCAAGGTCTCGATGATGGCCTGTTCGGCGGCCTGGTCGACATCGGTGACGAAATCATTGTGTTGTTTTTCGGTAACACTGACGCGGTCGATATCGAACGATGCGCGGTTGATCACGGCGGCGCCGCGGCGGGCGGCTTTGATCGCCGTATTGAGCATTGGGTGCATGAAAGCTTCCGTTTAAAAGAACGCTACCGCCGCGCGCGCGGCAGCGCCCCGAGCGAAAACGGTAAAGTACAAGAATGAATTAAAGAGCGGTGTCGGCGGCGAACTGGTTAAAATCCATGCTCGCAAAGACAGATTCCGCTATTTTACAATGATCCAGCCCGAAACCCCCATGTCTGTTTTCAAACGCCTGCGCGTGGTGCTGGTCCAGACCAGCCGCGCCGGCAATATCGGCTCGGTCGCCCGGGCCATGAAAACCATGGGGTTTGCCGACCTGGTGCTGGTCGATCCGCTGTGCCGGGACGGCCTGGCCGACCCGGAAGCGGTGGCCTTCGCCAGCGGCGCCCACGACGTGCTGGAGAACGCGCGCGTGGTCGCCACCATGGCCGAAGCCTTGGAGGGCTGCAATTTCTGCGCCGCCGTCTCGGCGCGCCTGCGCGAGTATTCGCCGCCCGTCTGGAGCCCGCGCGACTTCGCGACCCACGTGGCGGGGCAGGGCGCGCGGCACGCCGCCCTGGTGCTGGGCAACGAGCGCACCGGCCTGCCCAACCACATTGTCGAAGCCTGCAATGTGCTCATCAATATTCCGGCCAACCCCGCGTATTCCTCCCTGAACCTGGCCCAGGCGGCCCAGGTGCTGGTCTACGAATGCCGCGTCGCCGCCGGCGCGGTGGCGCTGCCGACGGACATCGGCTTTCATGGCGAGGCCGCCAGCGCGGCCCAGATCGAGGGCATGTACACCCACCTCGAAGAAGCGCTGGTGGGGATCGGCTTCCTCGACGCCGGCAATCCGCGCAAGCTGATGCCGCGCCTGAAACGCCTGTTCGCGCGGACAGGGCTCGAAACGGAAGAAGTCAACATCTTGCGCGGCATCGCGCGCCAGATCCTCAAGCGTTAGTCGATCTCGAAGGGGCGCGGGCGCCCCGCGTAGATATTCTGCGCGGTCTGGCGCTCGCGCGCGACGATGGTGTCGACGAATTCGTTGGGCCGGCGCATGCGCTTGAAGGTCGTGAAGCCATTGGCCAAAAACGCCTGCAAGTCGCCCAGCCCCGCCATCCTCGCCGGTGTGTGCATGATCCGCAGCGTCATCGACAGCAGCGGAATGCGCACCAGCTTGCACAGCGAATCACCGAGCGCCTGCACCAGGTCGAGCTGGCGCTGGCGCTCGGGCGCCGTGGTCACCGTGCGGTAGGCCTCGAGGTACTGGCCCTCGCTGAAATGGGCGCCCAGCGCCACGGCCATGGCCGTATCGAGCCGTTCGGACAGGGCGTCGAGCACGATCGCCTCGGTGATCGTGTGCAGCGACTCATAGGACAGCATGCGCTGCATGGTCGGGATGATGCGTTCGAAATCGGCATCGCGCTGGGACAGGTCGTGCGCGCCATACAGCTCTTCGAGGAAGAATTCGGCCGCATCGTGGGTGTCGGGCGCGGCCAGCACGGCCGCATGGGTGCGCGCCAGGCGCTGCGACTGGTAGGTCTTGAGCGCCATGCGGGCACTGTGCAGGGCCGGATCGCGCTTGGACGCCTGCCGTTCGCCGCGGACGGACTGCAATTCGTCGTGCAGTTTGCGGATTAATTGTTCTTTATCCATGTCCGACGTTGTACCAGAAAGGTCTAGACAGAACACTCTATTTTGCTGACCCATTTTGGGTCGGGCCCTGTCGTACACTAGCAAAAAATTATTACATGGATTCAGAGACATGCAAGCAAACCGCAGGAAATTCCTGAAGGTAGGCGCGCTGGCCGCATTGGCGCTGGCCGCCGGGGGAGGGCTGTACCGCGCCACCCGCCCGCAGGGACCACAGCCGCGATTCGTCCTCGACGGCGAAGCGCACGCCATCATCGGCGCCATCGTGCCGGCCATGCTGGCCGGTAGCCTGCCGCAAGAAGCGGCGGCCCGCCGCAACGCCATCGCCGCCACCACGCAGCGCGTGCACCAGGCCATCCTCGGCCTGCCGCTGCACGCACAGAAGGAAGTCCAGGACCTGTTTGGCCTGCTGGCGCTGGCGCCCGCGCGCCGCCTGCTGGCCGGCGTCTCGGGCGGCTGGGCCGGCGCCGCGCCGGAGCAGGTGGGCGCCTTCCTGCAGGACTGGCGCTTCCATCGCTTCTCCATGCTGCAAACGGCCTACCACGCCTTGCACGACCTGGTCATCGGCGCTTGGTACGCCGACCCCGCCGCGTGGCAGTCCATTGGCTATCCCGGCCCGCTAAAAGAATTGAGCTGACATGACTTCCCCCATTCCCGACCCCATCAAGGCCGGCCTGGCCGCCGGATGGCACGTCCTCGACGCCTCCACGCTGACGGCCAGCCGCACCATGGAAGCGGACGTCGTCATCGTCGGCAGCGGTGCCGGTGGCGGCGTGACGGCCGAAATCCTCGCCCTTGCGGGCCTGAAGGTCATCATCGTCGAAGAAGGCGCGCTCAAGTCCTCGCAAGACTTCAAGATGCGCGAAGCCGAAGCCTATCCCGCGCTGTACCAGGAGTCGGCCGCGCGCAAGACGCGCGACAAGGGCATCAACATCCTGCAAGGACGCACCGTGGGCGGCTCGACCACCGTCAACTGGACCTCGAGCTTCCGCACGCCGCCGGCCACGCTGGCCTACTGGCAGAAGCACTTCGCGCTCGACGGCTTCACGCCCGCGGCGATGGCGCCGTGGTTCGAACTGATGGAAGCGCGCCTGAACATCGCGCCCTGGACCACGCCGCCCAACGAAAACAACGCCTTGCTCAAGATCGGTGCCGACAAGCTGGGCATCCCGGCGGCGGCCATCAAGCGCAATGTGCGCGGCTGCTGGAACCTGGGCTACTGCGGCATGGGCTGCCCCACCAACGCCAAGCAGTCGATGCTGGTGACGACGATTCCGTCGGCCCTGTCGCACAACGCCAGCCTGGTCACGCGCGCGCGCGCCGAGCGCTTTGTCTTCAAGGGCGACCAGGTCGAGCAACTCGTTTGCAGCGCCCTCGACGCCACCGGCATCGCGCCGAGCGGCCACGTCGTCACACTGCGTGCAAAACATTTCGTCGTTTCCGGCGGCGCCATCAATTCGCCGGCGCTGCTGCTGCGCTCGAACGCGCCGGATCCGCGCGGCTTGCTGGGCAAGCGCACCTTCCTGCACCCGGTGGTCATTTCCGCCGCCCTGTTCGACGAGAAGGTGGAAGGCTTCGCCGGCGCGCCGCAAACGATTTATACCGACCACTTCCTCGAAACCCAGCCCATCGACGCTGCCATGGGCTACAAGATCGAAGCGCCGCCGCTGCATCCGCTGCTGCTGTCGACGACGATGGCCGGCTTCGGCGAAGGCCATGCCGAGACGATGCGCCAGTTCGCCCACGCGCAAGGCTTGCTGGCGCTGCTGCGCGACGGCTTCCACGCCGAGGCGCCCGGTGGCAGCGTCGGCCTGCGCGACGACGGTTCGGCCGTGCTCGACTACCCGATCAGCGACTACGTCTGGGACGGCGCGCGCCGCGCCTTGCTGTCGATGGCCGAACTGCAGTTTGCCGCCGGCGCCCGGTCGGTGCAGCCGGTGCACGAACTGGCCGAACGCTACACCAGTTGGGAAGCGGCGAAGCGGGGCATCAACGCGCTGCCGTTCAAGCTGTTCCAGACCCGCGTCGTCTCGGCCCACGTGATGGGCGGCTGCGCCATCAGCGGTGACGAGCGCAGCGGCGTGGTCAGCCCGGATGGCCGTTACCGCGGCTTGCGCAACCTGTCCGTGCACGACGGCTCGCTATTCCCCACCTCGATTGGCGCCAATCCCCAGCTGTCGATTTACGGCCTGACGGCGCGCCTGGCCAGCGAACTGGCGAGCGCCCTGACGGGCAAGCCGGCGCCGCGCCCGGGAGCCTGAAGCGATGACCGCGCGCCTGCTGCAATTGCTGTTGCTGCTGCAGGCGCTGGCGGTAGGCATGCTGGCCTTTGCCGCGCTGCGTTATTTTGGCGTGCAGTCGGTGTGGCTGGCGCTGCTGCTCGCGCTCGCTGCGCTGCTGCTGGTGCGCCTGCTCATCACGGCCAATAACTTTGTCCTGAGCTGGCGTTTTGCCAGCGCCACGCCGCCGCAGTTTCGCCTCGGCCTGGCGGCGCGCCTGCGCCTGTTTGGCGAAGAATTCATGGCCACCTTGCTGCACTCGTCCTGGTTCATGGCCAAGGCCCGGCCCACCTCGCATATTTATCCCGGCAGCGAGGTGGCGCCAGTACTGCTCCTGCACGGCTACGGCTGCAATAGCGGCTACTGGGCCCACCTGCTGCCATTGCTGCGCGCGGCGCGCATCAGCCATGCCACGCTCGACCTGGAGCCCACGCTGGCCGACATCGACGACTATGTGCCCGCCGTTGCCCGCGGCGTTGAAGCGCTGCGCCAGGCCAGCGGCGCCACCGAAGTCACGCTGGTGGCGCACAGCATGGGCGGCCTGGTCGCGCGCGCCTATTTGCGCGATCACGGCATCGGACAGATTGCCCGCGTCATTACGCTCGGCACCCCCCACCATGGCACCAGCCTGGCCAATTTTGGCATCGGCCGCAACGCCATCCAGATGCGCCGCTCTTTGGATGCCGTCGAAGCGCCCGAAAGCGCTTGGCTGCACGCGCTTGCCGCCACCGAAAACGCGGCCCTGCGCGCGCGCATCACGTCGATTTATACGCATCATGACAACATCATCGCCCCGCAAACCTCGAGTTTGTTGCCAGACGCCCACAACATAGCATTTGGCGGCATCGGCCACGTGGCAATGGGGCGCAACCCGCGCATTCTGGCCTGCGTGATGGCAGAACTGGGGCGTGCACATTAGGCGCGCCAGCAAGTATTTTTCTCCCATGGTAGAGTTGTTTCGCGTCGCAAATTTCACCTCGTGATTATTGGAGACAATTTTCCGTGGCCATTGATGTAAGGTGATAGGTAAATCCTAGCAACTCTAATAGATGGCAAGACGACCGCGACGCCCCAGTATGGCTACGATGGCCACGCCAGGCTCGGATATTTACAGGGAGCGCATTGTGTCAGCACGCATCCTCATCATAGAAGACAACCCCACCAACATGGAGTTGATGGTCTATCTGCTCAAGGCCTTCGGCTATACCCCGTTGACCGCTTTCGACGGCGTCAGCGGCGTGGAAGCGGCGCGACAGCATCGCCCCGACCTGATCGTGTGCGATGTCCACCTGCCCAAACTCGACGGCTATGGCGTCGTCGCAGCACTCAAGGGCGATCCGGAACTGGCACGCATTCCCGCGCTGGCCGTGACGGCCCTGGCCATGGTGGGCGACCGCGAAAAACTGCTCGCCGCCGGCTTCGACGGCTATATCGGCAAGCCCATCGAGCCCGACACCTTCGTCAGCCAGCTCGAAGAATTCCTCACGCCCGAGATACCGGTCGATGCGCCTGAACCTGACCCTGAACCGGCCAGCGGCGCCCAGCCCGGCCAGGCGACCATCCTCATCGTCGACGACCATGTGCTGAACCGCGAATTCCTGATGACGCTGCTCGGCTACGGCGGCCACCGCCTGGTCGAAGCGGCCAATGGCGCCGAAGGCCTGAAGATGGTCAAGCAGGAGCATCCCGACCTGGTCATCTCCGACATCCTGATGCCGAATATGGACGGCTACGAATTCGTCACCAAGCTCCATAGCGACCCCGAGACGGCCGACCTGCCCATCATCTTCTACACTGCCACCTACCGCGAGCGCGAAGCGAACAAGATGGCCCAGGCCTGCGGTGTGCGCTGGGTGCTGCCCAAGCCGTCCGATCCGGACGTGATCCTGCGTACCGTGCACGAAGCGCTGGGCATGACTGAACCGGCGGCCTTGCCCGAATTCGCCGGCGGCAGCACGGGCACCGATTCGAACCGCATGACGGCGATCGACAACAAGGTCGCAGAATACCTGGTGGAAGTGGAGTCGAGCAGCCATGTGCTCTCGCGCCTGGCCAGCAATGGCGACACCCAGGAACTGCCGTCGAACCTGTCGATGATGACGGAGCGTCTTTCGAGTTCGCTCTCGAGCCTGCAGGCGGTAAGCCTGCGCCTGACCGCGCTGATCGAGCTGGGGATCGACCTGGGCGCCGAGCGCGACCCGGCCGCCCTGATCGAAATCGGCTGCCGCGTGGCGCAGAATATCTGCGTCTCCAAATATGCCTGCATCGGCGTGCTCGATGAAGGTGCCGATGAACTGAGCTACTTCGCCTCCTGTGGCGACAACCGCCAGTCGCGCATGATGGTGGCCACGCCGCGCGCCGGCCTGCTGCACAATCTGCTCGAAGCGCGCCACCCGATCCGCGTGTGCGCCCTCGACGGCGACCCGCAGGCGATTGGCCTGCCATCGGCCCACCCGCCGATCCACTCCTTCCTTGGCGTACCGATTTCCTCGCGCGAGCGCGTGCACGGCTGGATGTACCTGGTCGACAAACTGGGCGGCGAAGAATTCTCCGAAGTCGACGAGCGCGTGGCCGTCACGGTGGCGGCGCAAATCGCCGTCGCCTACGAAAACCTGCTGCTGTATGAAGAAATCAAGCGCCACCACGCCCAGCTGACGGCCGACATGACGGCGCGCATCCGCCTCGACGAAGACCTGCGCCGCTTCCGCACCGCGATGGACGCGACCGCCGACGCCATCTTCCTGATCGACCGCGCCGCGATGTGCTTCGTCGACGTCAACGCCACCGCCTGCCGCATGCTTGGCTATGAGCGCGCCGACTTCATGCAGGTGGGCACGCCGGGCCCGGCCAGCGACGACCGCACGCGCCTGCAGGACCTGTACCAGAAGCTGCTGGCCGGCGACCAGTCCGGCGCCATGGCCGAACTGGTCGTGCAGCGCAAGGACGGCTCGAGCCTGTCGGTCGAGGTGCAGCGCCGCACGCTGCGCTCCGGTACCAGCTGGATCCTGGTGGCGGTGGCGCGCGACATCACCGAACGCAAGGAGGCCGAACAGCGCCTGCTCAAGCTGGCCCATTTCGATACGCTCACCGGCCTGCCCAACCGCAGCCAGTTCTTCGACGCCCTCACGCGCGCGCTGGAACAGGCGGCCGACCACAACTGGGCCGTCGCGGTGCTGTTCCTCGACGTCGACCGCTTCAAGACCGTCAACGACACGCTCGGCCACCCGATTGGCGACGAGCTGCTGCGCCAGTTCTCCGGCCGCCTGGTGGACTGCCTGCGCGTGCGCGACACGATTGGCCGTTTCGGCGGCGACGAATTTGCCGCCATCCTGATGCTGCCAGAAGGACCGCAGACGGCCATTGCCGTCGTCGACAAGATCCGCGAAGCGCTGCGCCGCCCGTTCGACCTCAAAGGCCACGAAGTGACGGTCACGGCCAGTATCGGCATCACCGTTTTCCCGGATGACGGCAGCGACGCCGACACCCTGATCAAGTACGCCGACACGGCCATGTACCGCGCCAAGGAGGCAGGGCGCGACGCCTTCCGCTTCTTCACCTCCGAGATGAACGCCCAGTCGCTGGCGCGCCTGGACCTGGAGAACGCGCTGCGCCGCGCCATCGACAACGAAGAATTCGTGCTGTACTACCAGCCCAAGGTGCACATCGGGTCCGGCCGCATCAGCGGCGCCGAAGCGCTGATCCGCTGGAAGCGCCCCGGCCACGGCATGGTCTCGCCGGCGCTGTTCATTCCGATTCTTGAAGAGACGGGGCTGATCGTGCGCGTCGGTACCTGGGTGCTCAACCAGGCTTGCAAGAAGATCAGCGAATGGGGCAAGTCCAAGACCGGCCCCGTGCATTTGTCGGTCAACGTGTCCGGCATCCAGTTCTTTGTCGGCGGCCTGGAAGAAGAGGTGCTGCGCGCCATCAAGGTGCATGACATCGCCCCTGAGCTGCTCGAACTGGAGCTGACGGAAAGTTCGCTGATGTCCAATGCCGAAGAGACGATCACGGTGCTGCGCAACTTGAAGGCGCTGGGCATCCAGATTTCGATCGACGATTTCGGCACCGGCTATTCCAGCCTGGCCTACCTGAAGCGCTTCCCGATCGACAAGCTGAAGATCGACATTGCCTTCGTGCGCGAAGTGACGAGCAATCCGGACGACGCCGCGATTGTCCTGGCCATCATCAATATGGCGCACAGCCTCAAACTGCAAGTCATCGCCGAAGGCGTCGAGAAGGACGCCCAACTGGCCTACCTGCGGCGCCACGGCTGCGACGAAATGCAGGGCTACTACTTCAGCCGCCCGGTCGAAGAACAGGAATTCGAATTGATGCTCAGGGAAGGCAAATACTTGTCTGCGCCGGTGGACGAAGCGATGGTCATGCAGCAAACGCTGCTCATCGTCGACGACGACGCCTTCATGCTCGACGTGCTGTCCGATTTCCTGGCCCAGGATGGCTACCGCATCCTGACCGCGCAGACGGCGGCCGAAGGCTTCGACATCCTCGCGCGCCACCGCGTGCAAGTGATCCTGTGCGACCAGTGCATGCCGATGATGAGCGGGACCGAGTTCATGGAAAGGGTAAAAAATCTCTGCCCCGACACCTTCCGTATCATGCTTTCGGCCTATGCCGACCTCACGCCCATCATGGCCGCCATCAACCACGGCGCGATTGATCGCTTCTACACCAAGCCCTGGAAAGGCGCCGTCCTGCGTGAAAACATCCGCGAAGGCTTCCGCCTGCACACGCTCCTGCACGGCGGCGCCGCCGTCGCCATCGAATAGCGCTTGCAGAAACGCGGCCAGCAGAACATGAACCTCGCCCAGGCCAGAAAAATCGCCCTCGCCCTGCCCGAAGCGACCGAAGCTCCCCACTTCGACATGACTTCCTTCCGTGTGGCAGGCAAGATCTTCGCCACCGCCCCGTCCAGCGGCACCCACCTGCACATCTTCGTCGACGAAGACCTGCGTGCGCCGCATATCGCCGCCGACCCCGGCACCTACGCGCCGCTGCCCTGGGGTGCCAAAGTCGTCGGTGTGAAAATCAAGCTTGCCAGCGCCGCTCCCGCCACCGTCAAGGAACTGCTGCACCAAAGCTGGCGCCGCAAAGCCCCCGCACGCTTGAACCGTCCCTGATCGCCCAAGGCACACTTCGGCGTACTATCAGAAGGCGTTATAGGGAGCCCGGATGAAAGCGCATGCCTTGCCGTTTTTGCTAGCCGTTTGCTGCGGCGCTGCCTGCGGCCTGGATGCGGCGGCCGAACAAACTGCGGTTGTCATCCGCGGCCTGCGCAATCCCGAAGGCATGGCCTACGCCAGTTTCATCGCAGCCCAACAAGCCTATGCCGAGCACCGCCAGCATGCCCCCGACGCCCCCTTGCTGTTCCAGATGAAAACGCACACGGGCAATGTCGAGGGCCTGCACCTGAGCATCAACGGCGACCACACCACGATTCCCGTTGCCTACGACGAAGCAGGGCGCTTCGTCCTGCCCTACAGCGAAGCCGCACTGAAAGACGACGCTGTGCTCATGGCCGACAAGCGCCTGGGTGAAATCTACTGGCTCCCCGTCATCCGCACGCCCGGCCTGCAACCGGGCACCCAGCGCCTGGGCGACCTGCGCCTTTACTGCCACGTCAAGTGGGCCCTGGAAAAGGGTGACGCCTCGCTCGCGACAAAAATGATGGCAACGCTGATGGGCGGCTGCAGCTCCAGCGCCTTCGAATCGCTGGCCTTGCCCCAGCCCGGCATGCTGGTCCGCCTAAGCACAGCGAACAAACAAGAAACCTTTGCCGCGACCGGCAACAACGGCCTCTACGTCGCCCACCGCACGCGCTGGCAGCCGCCATTCGGCGACCAAGGCTGGCCCGACGAAACAGTGGTCGAATTCCTGGCCCCCGAAGACGGCTTCGTACTCGACCCTGAATGTGCGCGAACGCGCGACAAGGAAGCGAGCGAAGGCTACCAACACAGCTACGGCGTCTTCGGCCGCGACAGCTGCATCTGGCGCCCGAACTAGTACAAAGCTAGCAGACGTAAAATTAGCTATAAGGCAATGTTTCGGGTATGATTCCACCAATCAGGCAAGGGCGGGCGTAGGGTGGGCACGCGTGCCCACGCGTGAATCCAACATCCGTGCGCACGTGGGCACATGTGCCCACCCTACGACAATGCGCATTAGCAGAGGACGATTCAATAAATGATTGATGACCTGACTCATTCTCAATCGGACATGCGCACCGCCTATTGCAGCGGCGGCGCCGGCATACTGGCGTCGGGCATCGCGTGGCTCGTCGCGGCCATCATTGCGTTCCGTGGGGCCCCCCAGCAGGCCGTCTGGGCGCTTTTCATCGGCGGCATGCTGATCCATCCCGCAGGCGTTTTGATCTGCAAACTCCTGGGCAGTCCCGGCGTCCACGCCAAGGCCAATCCGCTTGGTTCGCTTGCCTGGGCCAGTACCTTTTGGCTCATCTTCAGTTTGCCGCTTGCCTACGTAGCGTCCCTTCAGCGCATCGAGTGGTTCTTCCCTGCGATGCTGCTGGTCATTGGTGGCCGCTATCTCGTCTTCAGTTCTCTCTACGGAATGCGCACGTATTGGTTCCTTGGCTTGCTCCTCGCCGCGACAGGCTTTTTGCTCGGTCGTGCAATGGCGCCGCCGGCAATGAGCGCCTGCGCCGGTGCCGCGATCGAGATTGTGTTCGGCGTGGCCGTGCTGTTCATGCACCGCCGCTGGGCGCGCACCAACAATGCGTTCGCGCCGGCGCCGATCGGTGGCGCGGCTTAGTCATCGAGGAAGAGTAATGACCGTCATCGTTCGACAAGCATCGTGTGAAGATATCCCCGCTATGCACAGGGTTCGCCTGGCAGTACGCGAAAACAAGCTGAGCGCCAACACCAGGATTTGCGAAGAGAGCTACATCCCTTACCTCGAAACCATCGGCCGCGGCTGGGTGCTTGAAGAGCATGGACTCATCGTCGCCTTTGCCATTGGTGAGCATGAAACCGGGAACATCTGGGCGGTCTTTGTCCACGAAGAGCATGAAGGGAAGGGCTATGGCCGCATGGTGCAAGAGCCAATGGTTCAGTGGCTGTTCGCCCAGGGCTTAAGACGCTTGCACCTGAGCACCGGGGCAGGGACCCGTGCCCAGGGTTTCTATGCCGCGACGGGATGGACATTCGCAGGCATCGATGCTCGCGGCGATGCAGCCTATGAGCGACTGCACCCTTCAGAGGAATGACCATGAGCACATCGACCAAGCTGAAGGGGAGTTGCCATTGTGGCGCGGTGCACCTGGAGATCCCCGGCCCACCGCCATTTCTGCTCAACTGTAATTGCTCGCTATGCCGCCGCTTGGGCGGGCTGTGGGGCTACTTCCCGGTCGGCGCTGTGCAAGTGACGGGGCATCCCGAACACACCGACGGCTACATTTGGGGCGACAAGACCCTGCGCACCGTGCGCTGCCGGCACTGTGGCTGTGTTACCCATTGGGAGCCGCTGACGGTCACACCGGAGGCCAAAATGGGCGTCAATATCCGCATGTTTGCGCCGGAGCAGATTGGTGACGTGCGCATCCGACGTTTCGATGGTGCCGAGAGCTGGAGCTTCATCGATTAGGTCTTCACACCGCTTTGAATGCCTGGCCTGTCACGCAATTGGCATCTTGCACTTGCGTCAATAAATACATTTCTGCAATACTCCTTTTGCGCGCCGTATCGGCGCCGCTTTCGCACCTCCCCAACTTTCAAAGAATACTTCCATGACTATTTCCAAGCGTCTGATCCTGACTCTATTGGCGGCCTTGCTGGCCTTGCTGTTCGTCGGCGCCAACGGCTACTGGCAGCTGTCGGCATCGCAGCAGCGCCTGAACATGGTCCAGGCGCGCCTCATTCCCAGTATCGAGGGCTTGAATGCGGCCAAGGGCGCGCTGGCGGACAGCCGCCTGGCCGGCTATCGCCTGTCGGTGTTCTCCAACCTGGCCGACAAGACGGCCCTGGACAAGGCCTACAGCGACGCCCATGGCAAGTTCGATGAAGTCATCGCCGCTTACGAAAAGGAGCACGTCTACAACGACGAAGACCGCAAGCTGCTCGAAACGGACAAGGCCAATATGGCGGCCTACCGCCAGGCGCTGGTTCCCTTCCTGGCCGCGTCGCACGCGGGCGACATGGACGGAGTGCGCGCCACGCTGGTCGCGGGCACGCCGCTGGCGCTGTCGGCGGCAGTCGTCAAGAAAGGGCTGGACGACCACATCGCCTTCAACAAGGGCTTGATCGAGGACGTGCGCAAGGTCAGCGACGAGGCCTACTCCAGCGCCGTGCGCCTGCTGGTGGGCGCCATCGTGATGGGCCTGGCGGTGACGGCGGCGCTTGGTGCGCAGCTCTACCGCATCATCAGCGCGAGCCTGGACAACATCCGCGGCACGCTGGAAAGCGTGAGCCACTCGCTGGACTTGACCCAGCAGGTAGACGTTGAACGCATGGATGAAATCGGCCACACCGCCGTGGCCTTCAACAAGCTGCTGCGCCAGATCGGCGACGTCGTTGGCAGCGCGCGTGCCGCGGCCGATTCGGTCAAGACAGCTTCGCAGCAGATCGCCGATGGCACGGGCGACCTGTCCGAGCGCACCGCGCAGCAGGCCGCCGCACTGGAAGAGACGGCATCGAGCATGGAACAATTGAGTTCGACGGTGAGCCAGAACGCCGACAATGCGCGCCAGGCCAACCAGCTGGCGCAGTCGGCCTCGCAAGTGGCGGCCACCGGTGGCGGCGTGGTCGAACAGGTCATCGTGACGATGGGTTCGATCAATGAATCGTCGCGCAAGATCGTCGACATCATCAGCGTCATCGACGGCATCGCCTTCCAGACCAATATCCTGGCGCTCAATGCGGCGGTGGAAGCGGCGCGCGCGGGCGAGCAAGGCCGTGGCTTTGCCGTGGTGGCTTCGGAAGTGCGCAACCTGGCCCAGCGTTCGGCGGCGGCAGCCAAGGAAATCAAGGTCTTGATCAGCGATTCGGTCGAGAAGGTCGATACCGGCACGCGCCTGGTGGAGCAGGCCGGCGCGACGATGGGCGAAGTGGTGGCCAGCGTGAAGCAGGTCACCGATATCGTCGCTGAAATCAGCGCGGCGACAGCGGAACAGAACTCGGGTATCGCCCAGGTCCACCAGGCGATCGCGCAAATGGACCAGGGCACGCAGCAAAACGCGGCGCTGGTGGAAGAAACGGCGGCGGCCTCGCAGAATATGCAGGAGCAGGCAGCGTCGCTGGCTGAGGCCGTGAGTGCGTTCACGATCGAGGCGATGCCGGCGGCCAAACCTTCGCCGGTGCGCCGCGTTGCATCGAGCGCGCGTTCCGCCGTCGCAGCGAGCCCCGCACCACGCGCGCAAGCACGCAAGAGAGCCAATGCCGAGAGCGAGTGGGAAGCGTTTTAAGAATGCTTAATGGGGCGGCATCACCAGTTTGAGCTTCTGGCGTTTTTCAAGATTCAAGTCCCTCAATTCGGGCAACAGGTATTCGGCGATCAGCTTCTTTTTCAGGCCATTGCGGTCGGCCTGGATGAGCGCGTTTTCGATGATCGCCTTGTGGCGCGCACTGTCTGGCGATAGATAGAAGCGCATATCGCGGTCATGCGTGAGCAAGAGGTTTGCTTCGATGCCGAGGCCTTGATAATTCCGGGCCTCGCTTGAAATCTCGGTCACCCCACGGACAATGTAGTCGATGCCACGTTCGCCGCTGGCCACCATGGGGAAAAGCTGGCGCCAGTCGCCCGTCTTGACGTAGGTGCGCAGGGAATTGCGCTGCCACACCTCGACGTCGTACCAGCCGGCGCCCATCCCGCCAACCGTTCCCGTGCGCCGGAAGTCGTCCAGCGACCTGACGCCGGCAAAGGCATTCTCATTGCCTTTCTTGACCAGCAGGATGCGCTGGCCGATCAAGCCATTGGTCAGTTGGTTATCGATGAAGGCGTACTCCCGGTCACGCGCGCTCGTTTGCACGCCCCATACAAGGGAGATCTCATTCTTGCCCACCATGTCCCAGATGCGCGGCTGCGGTATGCCGGTCAGGTAGTTCAGGTGCAGTTCCACCCCTTCCGCGCGCAGCGCTTGTTCCAGCAGTTTTGTGTAGTAGATCTGGCGGTTTTCCGGCAGGGCCATGACGCGCAAGGTGATCACGTCCTTCGCCTGTGCGCAGGCCCATACGTTCAGCAGGAAAAGGGATAAGAGAATTCGTCGCCACATGATGCATCCGAGTGTATCAGACTGCGTTTTGTTCGAGCCAGGCGCGGGGCGACGCGCCGACACGCTGTGCGAACACGCGCGACAGTGCCGACGCGTTGGCGTAGCCCAGTTCGTCGGCAATCAGTTTGACGGCGCGGCCTTTGCGCAGCATCGCCTGGGCGATGTGCATGCGCCAGTCGGCGAGGTAAATGGCCGGCGTCGTGCCCAGCACCTCCTTGAAGTGCACGGCAAAGGCGCTGCGCGACATACCGGCCAGTTGCGCCATGGCGTCGAGGTTCCAGTCCTCGCCTGGGCGCTCATGCAGGGCCGTGAGCGTGCGCGCAAGCGCGGGGTCGCACAGGCCGGCCAGCAGGCCAGTGGCGATGCCGCTGTCGGCCGGGTGGTCGAGCAGCCAGCGCAGCATCTGCAGCAGCACCACTTCAAACAGGCGGTCGACCAGCAGGCGCTGGCCGCAGCGCAAGCCGTCGGCTTCCGCGAACAGCAGGCCCAATGCCGTGTCCAGTCCCGCTATCCGTTCAAGCGGCAGCAGCACCAGGGCGGGAAGGGCGCGCACCAGCGGGTGCGACTGTCCGCCGGCGAAATGCACGGACGCGCAGGTGAAGTCGCCCCCATCGACGGGCGCATTGTGGAAGTGGTGGGTCAAAGGCTGCGGATAGAACAGCAGCGCGGGGCCGGTCACGGTCATGCGGCGCGCCAGGCCACTGCCCTTGTGGTGGGCGATGTCCATCTCGCCGGCGCGCAGCACATGCAGGAAACCGCGTCCCGGCTCGGCGGCGAAGCTGGTCACGCCGCACAAGGGGCCGGTGTGGAAGAGTTGGGCGCGCACGGGGAAGCGTTCGAGCAAGCCGGAGAGCCGGTCAAGAGGGAGGGCGTCCATTCTGGATGAATTGGTATGTAAATTGGATTGTTTGATACCAATTGTACACGCGCGGCGCGCACACTGTCCTTGTGCAATCACGCACGACCATTCAAAAGGACACCATCATGACCCGCGTTCAACTCCTCCATTCCGCCGAAGCCCCAGTCAACAGCCGTGACGTGCTCGGCCAGGTTCACGGCGCCTTCGGCACCACGCCAAACATGTTCCGTGCCGTCGCCAACTCGCCGGCGGCGCTGAACAGCATGTGGGCCGCCTTCGGCGCCTTGGGCGGCGGCGTGCTGGGGCCAAAACTCGGCGAGCAGATTGCAGTGGCCGTTGCCGACGCCAATCGCTGCGAATACTGCCTGGCCGCGCACACGGCGCTGGGCAAAAACGCCGGTCTGTCTGCCGAAGCGCTGGCGGCGGCCCAGTCAGGCCGTTCGGATGATCCGCGCACGGCGGCAGCGCTGGGCTTCGCGCTGAAGCTCGTCAAGCAGCGCGGCCAGATTGCGGACGCCGATGTGGCGGCCATGCGCAGCGCCGGTTTCAACGACGAGCACATCGTCGAGATCCTGGCGCATGTGGCGCTGAATATCTTCACCAACTACGTCAATGTGGCGTTTGAGGTTCCGGTCGACTTTCCCAAGGTCGTGCTGAATCCCGCTGCTTGATTTACACTAGGGCTAATCTCAATTTCCCGCGGCTGGCGCCTGGCGCCGCCGCGTTTTGGCCCATGAATATTGTCCCCCTCGATCCCGCGCGCGCCGACGCCCAGGCCTTGCTGGCCCTGTCCGACGCCTATATGCAGGCGCTCTATCCCGCCGAAAGCAACCACCTCGAAAGCCCGCTGGCGCTGGCCCAGCCCAATGTGCTTTTTTTGGGCGTGGAGATCGATGGCGAGCTGGCCGCCTGCGGCGCCGTCAAGACCATGGACGACGACGGCGTGTATGGTGAAATCAAGCGCGTCTTCGTGCTGGACCGGCATCGCGGCAAGGGCCTGTCGAAGCAGATCATGCAGCGTCTTGAGGCACACTTGCAGGTGACTGGCGTTCCGCTGGCGCGCCTCGAAACAGGCATCTCGCAGCCGGAGGCCCTGGCCTTGTACGAGAAGCTTGGCTACAGCTATCGCGCCCCATTCGGCAAATACCAGCTCGACCCGCTCAGCGTTTTCATGGAAAAGCGCATCGGCCAACCCTGAGGAGATCGTCATGCAGGACCATATGGTGACCACGGCATTCGAACTACCGGGCTACAAGATCGTGCGCAATGTCGGTGTCGTGCGCGGTATCACGGTGCGCTCGCGTTCCATCGTCGGCAATCTGCTGGGCGGCATCCAGATCATCTTCGGTGGCAACATCACGATCTACACCAGCCTGTGCGAGCGTGCCCGCGCCGACACCTACCGCCTGATGTGCGAGCATGCCAGCCAACTGGGCGCCAACGCCATCATCGCCATGCACTACGACGCGACCGAGCTGATGGCCGGCCTGACCGAAGTGCTGTGCTACGGGACCGCCGTGGTCGTGGAGCCAGCATGATGACTTTTTTCAAGGAGACTGCATGATGCGTCAACGCGTAATTGGTTTGCTGCTAGCCGCCGTCGTGACGGCCATCTTTTTGATGGCCATGTCAAGATGGGCAGGTCCGCTGACGTTGTGGCTGATGTCCTTGAGTGAGGCGCAGCAGTGGGTATTGCGTGGCGTTGGGTTTGGCCTCGCTGCGGTTTCCCTGCTGCTGGCGGCGCTGCGCAAGGAGCCCGGCAAGATCTGGTTCGCCGCCAAACAGTATGGGTTTGGCTGGGGCCTGCCGGTGGCGTGGCAGGGCTGGGTGGTATTGGTGGGCTTTGTCGTTCTGCTGTCCATGGGAACCGCCCTTCTGCCGGCGCACCCCGTCGGCTTCAGCATCTATCTGGCGCTGCTGTGCGCCGTGCTGACCCTGGTTTGCTACCTCAAAGGCGAGACGCCGGGCTGGCGCTGGGGGAAGAAGTAAGGTCGCGGTATACTGTCGCCATCTTATTCTGGATTGAAGCAGCATGACACAACTCGTAATTCGCCGCGCCGTCGAATGGCTCGGCAAGGCCGGCAGCTACCGCGTGCTGGTCGACGACACCGAAATCGGCACCATCACCCAAGGCGAGGAAGTGACCTTCGTCGTCGAACCGGGGCGGCGCAAGGTGCACTTCGCGGTTGGCAAATGCTCGTCGCAGCCGGTGGAGCTGTCCGTCGTCGACGGCAAAAAGGAATTGATCGAATGCGGCCCGAACTACCGGCCGACCTTCGAAATCGTCTATCGCACGCTGCTGCGCGACAAATACATCTGGGCGCGCCGCATCGTCACTGGCAGCATGCATAATTGAGTTGCGCTGAATCAAGGACCCAATCCACTCATTTGACATGCATTCGTGCGAGGGCTACATTGATTGAATGATCAGCTGGGATGCCGACAAGCGCCGCTTCAATTTGCGGAAACACGGGATTGACTTGGCGGAGTTGGAAGGCGCTTTCGACGCACCAATGATCACCGTGGAAGATAAACGCGTCGCTTATGGCGAACAGCGGCTTCAAAGTTTGGCATTATGGCGCGAGCGCGTCATCTTCCTTGTCTGGACCGAGCGAACCAATTTTGCTCATTTGATTTCTTGCCGATATGCCAGCCGTGCGCAAACTGAAGACTACTTCCGCCTCATCGAAGGCTGCTGAAATCGTGCCCGCAAAAGATGAGAACCTTGCCGTTCAAACCGACGCCATCGATTGGGGCAACGGAATCGTCACGCCCGGTGGTGGCGTGGCGGCGACATTGGCGGCGTTGCGTGCTGCTCGTGTCAAAGCCGGCAAAGTCAATAGATGAAATGAATATAAAAATGGCGGGCCAGGCGGCCCGCCATTTTTTTTAGAAGTGCACGCCGCGCAGCAGTTGTTGCATGGCGATCTGCTCGGAGCTCATTTGCGGCGCCTTCTTGTCGCCGCCCTTGGCTGCATCCGAATCGGGGAACATGCGGAACGTCGTGTTGAGCACGATCTGCGCCACGCGCGGCATCAGTGCGTGCAGCACCTGGCCGAAGATGCCCACGCGCGTCGCGATGCGCACCGGCTTGTAGACGATGGCGTTGGCGATCATGTCGGCCGCTTCTTCGGGCGCGAGCGTCGGCACGTTCTGGTAGATCTTGGTCGGCGCAATCATTGGTGTGCGCACCAGCGGCATATTGATGGTCGTGAACTTGATGCCCACGTCCGACAGTTCCGACGAGGCGCAGCGCGTCCAAGCTTCCAGCGCCGCTTTCGAGGCGACGTAGGCGGAGAAGCGTGGGGCGTTCGTCAATACGCCGATCGAGGAGATGTTGATGATGTGGCCGCGCTTCTTGGCGATCATGCTTGGCAACAGGCCCATCGTCATGCGCAGGCAGCCGAAGTAGTTGACCTGCATCGTGCGTTCGAAATCGTGGAAGCGGTCGTAGGACGATTCGATGGCGCGGCGGATCGAACGGCCGGCGTTGTTGACCAACACGTCCACGCCGCCATGGTTGGCGATCAGGACCTGCACAAAGCGGTCGCAGTCGGCCATGTCGGCCACGTCGGCCGTGTAGGTGACGACGTCGAAGCCGCGGGCCTGGATTTCCTTGCGCGCTTCGGCCAGCTTGTCCTCATCGCGCCCGCAGATGATGGTGATGGCACCCGCTTCGGCGATCTTGTGGGCCGCTGCCAGGCCAATGCCGGACGAGCCGCCCGTCACCAGCACGACCTTGCCGGCGACCTGGCCGCGCAGGGTGTGGTCGATGAACAGGTCAGGGTCGAGGTTGCGCTCCCAGTAGTCCCAGATCGGCGCGGCATAGGATTCGAGCGGCGGGCAGCTGATGCCGCTGCCCTTCAAGGCGGCAGTGGCGTCGCGGCTGTCGAAGCGGGTCGGGTAATTGATGAAGTTCATCAGGTCCGAGGGCAGGCCCAGGTCCTTCATCAGCGCGTCGCGCACGCGCCGCACTGGTGTCAGGGACATGATGCCCTTCTTGACCGACTTCGGAATGAAGCCGAGCAGGGCGGCGTTGATGCGGATGCTCATCGTCGGCGCGTGGGCGGCGCGGCAGAACACATTGAGCACTTCGCCCACGCGCATCGGTTCGGAGTCGGTCAGGTGGAAGGCCTTGCCATTCAGATTGGGCTGGTGCGCGATATGGTCCATCGCGTTGACGACGAAGTCCACCGGCACGATATTGATGCGGCCACCTTCGAGGCCGATGGTCGGCATCCATGGCGGCAGCAGCTGGCGGATGCGCTGGATCAGCTTGAAGAAGTAGTAGGGGCCGTCGACCTTGTCCATCTCGCCGGTTTTGGAGTCGCCCACGACCATGCCGGGGCGGTAGACGCGCCAGCCGCCACGGGTCTCGTTGCGAACGATTTTTTCCGATTCATGCTTGGTGGCGAAGTAGGGGTGGTCGAGGTTTTCCGCTTCGTCGAACATGTCTTCGCGGAAGATCCCTTCGAACATGCCGGCAGCGGCAATGGAGCTGACGTGGTGCAGGCAGCCTGCCTGGATCGCATTGGCGAAATCGACCGTGTTGCGCGTGCCGTCGACATTGACGGCGGCCTGGTCTTCGGCGCTGGCGGTCATGTCATAGATGGCGGCGAGGTGGAAGAAGTGATCGATCGTCTTGGCCAGCTTTTTGGTGTCGTCCTTGGAGACGCCCAGCTTGGGCGCACGCAGGTCGCCGTAGACGGGAATGGCGCGCGCCTTGGTGGTGCCCCAGTATTCGAGCAGGCCCGCCAGCTTGTCGCGGCTCTCTTCGCGCATCAGGAAATACACCACGCTGCCTTTGCGTGCCAGGATCTTCTTGACCAGGCGCTTGCCGATAAAGCCCGTCGCTCCAGTGACAAAATACTGCATCTCGTACCTCCTTGTGCCAGGTTATTGAATTGTTTTGTTAATCATTACAGGCCGTGCAATGAATGGCAAGCCTAATTAGAAGGCACTCTCTACGGCTTTAGAAACCCCTCTCTAGAAATGCTGCCTAAAATGGTCTCATCAAAGAAGGGTCTGTCAATTTACGTACACACAATCGGGAGCAATAAGATGGTTAAGAAACTCAAGACACTGGCAAAAACCGAAGACAAAGCACTGGCCTCCGCCGTTCGCGCCTCGGCCCACCAAATCTGGCAAGCTGGCCTGGGCGCATTCGCCAAGGCCCAGGAAGAAGGCGGCCGTGTATTCAACAAGCTGGTCAAGGAAGGCACCGACCTGCAAAAGCGTACCCGCATGATGGCCGAAGACAAAGTATCCGAAGTCACCGGCACCGTCACCAAAGTGGCCGACGGCGTCTCGAAGCAGGCTTCGGGCTCGTGGGACAAGCTGGAACAGGTCTTCGAAGACCGCGTCGCTCGCGCCCTGGGCACGATCGGTGTACCAACCCAAAAAGACATCCAGGCCCTGACCAAGCGCGTCGAGCAGCTGTCCAAGTCGGTCGCTGCGCTGTCGGGCAAAAAAGCCCCGGCCGTCAAAGCCGCACCGAAAGCCGCTGCCAAGCCAGCTGCCAAGAAGGCCGCCGCCAAGCCGGCTGCCAAGAAGCCAGCGGCCAAGCCAGCTGTCAAAGCCGTCGCCAAGCCAGCTGCCAAGAAGCCAGCCGCGCGCAAGCCAGCTGCAAAGAAAGTCAACGCAGCAGCAGTCACCCCAGCAGCAGCGTAATCGGCCGCCGTTTTCCCTCAGTCTTCACCCCTGGCCCGTTCGCGGGCCAGGTCTGAGGGAGCGTGGCAGCACATGGCGTCCGATGGGCGCCATTTTTTTTTGCAGGACCCATGCACCATGAATAAAACTTCCAAGCCCAGCATCGGGCTGGCACTGGCCGGCGGCGGACCGCTGGCGGCCGTCTATGAAATCGGCGCCCTGGCGGCGCTGGAAGAATCGATTGAAGGCCTGGACCTGAACGACGCCTCGATCTATGTTGGCATCAGCGCGGGCGGCATCATCGCTGCGGGACTGGCCAACGGCATCACCCCCCATCAAATGTGCCGCCTCTTTATCGAGAGCGACAACGGCAAGGACGACGCGCCCGACCTGTTCAAGCCCGAAATGCTGCTGCGTCCCGCCGCGCGCGAATTTCGCAAGCGCCTGGCCAGCCTGCCCGGGCTGATCCTCAGCTCCCTGTTTCACTATGCGCGCAAGCGCAATAGCCTGCTGGCGTCGTTCGAACGCCTGAAGGAGGCCCTGCCGGCCGGCCTGTTCTCCGGCGACGGCATCCACCACTACCTGAAGGCGACCTTCGCGCGCCCGGGGCGCAGCAACGACTTTCGCAAGCTGCGCCGCAAGCTCGTCATCGTCGCCACCGACCTCGACACCGGGGAAGCGGTGCGCTTTGGCGAAAAGGGCTGGGACACGACCCCCATCTCGCTGGCCGTGCAGGCATCGGCAGCGGTGCCGGGCCTGTTCCCGCCGGTGGAGATCAATGGCCACCACTTTGTCGACGGCGCACTGCGCAAGACCATGCACGCCTCGATCGCGCTCGAAGCCGGCGTGGACCTGCTGTTCTGTATCAATCCTATCGTGCCCTACAACGCGCGCGCCAAGGCCATCGGCAAGCTGGCCAATGGCGGCCTGCTCGACGTGCTCTCGCAGACGTTGCGCTCGATCCTGCATTCACGCCTCGAGACGGGCATGGCCAGCTATGCCAAGAGCCACCCGGATGTCGATATCCTGCTGTTCCAGCCGAACCAGGACGATGCGGAGCTGTTCTTCACGAATATCTTCAGCTATTCGAACCGGCGCCGCATGTGCGAGCAGGCCTACCAGAACACCCGCCTAATGCTGCTCGAGCGGCGCCACGAACTGGCGCCCAAGCTGGCGCGACATGGCTTGAAGCTCAAGCTGGCGGTCCTGCGCGACACCAGCCTGACCCTGGTCGAAGAGCAGGCCTCGACCAAGGCGCTGGCGCGGCTTGGGCAGACGCTGGACGACCTGGAGCGCTATCTGAAAGTCGCCCATACCTGATATCGGTGTTATGCTTGCGAGAGAAAAAAACAGAGACCGCCCGCCATGCTCCAAAAAGCTCCACGCAGAACCCGCGAACGTATCCTGGAACTGTCCTTGCGACTGTTTAATGAATTCGGCGAACCGAATATCACGACCACGGTGATCGCCGAGGAGATGAATATCTCTCCCGGCAACCTGTACTACCATTTCCGTAACAAGGACGATATCGTCAACTCCATCTTCGTGCAGTTCGAGGCGGAGATCGAACGCATCCTGCAGGTGCCGGACGGGCGCCGCTCGAACATCGAAGACGTGTGGCTCTACCTGCACCTGATGTTTGAATTGATCTGGCGCTACCGCTTCTTCTACCGCGACTTGAACGACCTGCTGTCGCGCAACCGCAAGCTCGAACTGCACTTCAAGCTGATCCTGGCCCACAAGATCAAGGTGGCGCGCCAGCTGTGCGAAGACCTGCGCACCGAAAATTCGCTCGAAGCGTCCGACGCCGAAATCGCCGCCATGGCCACCAATATGGTGGTGGTGGCGACCTATTGGCTATCGTATGAATATGTGCGCAATCCGCGCAAATACACCGAGCAGCAAGCCATGTCGGACGCGCTGGCGCGCGGCTGCTACCAGGTGCTGTCCCTGGTCGGCCCTTACCTGCGCGGCGACACCCATCTGCTGTTCGTCAAACTCTCGGAAGAGTACCTGAAAAAACTCAATTAGGAGGCCTCCATGGCATGGACCAAATTCCCGCATCAAGATGACGCCTACGTGTACACGGCCGCGAGCCTGAAAAAAGCCTGGCCGCGCCTGCACGTGGGCGACGCCGAGCCGTTCCCGAAAAACGCTGCGCTGGTCGAGGCCTGGATCGCCTTCCATGCCGGCGACTTCGAGAAGGCCAACAAGCTGGGCCTGGACGTTGGTGTTGACGGTTATTCGGTCGCGCACAAGGCCGCCTGCATCTATGCGAACTACCTGGAAAAGAGCGAGAAGAAGAAAATCGCGATGTTCGAGGAAGTGGCCGAACGCTGCGAGCGCCACCAGGCCGAGCAGCCAGGCAACGCCAATGCCTATTATTGGCACGCCTACAGCCTGGGGCGCTATGCCCAGGGCATCTCGGTGGTCAAGGCGCTGGCGCAGGGTGTGGGCCAAAAGGTGCGCGCCAGCCTGGACAAGGCGATTTCGCTCGCGCCCAAGCATTCGGACGCGCATATCGCGCTGGGCACGTACCACACCGAAATCATCGACAAGGTCGGCTCCATGATCGGCGGCCTGACCTACGGCGTGAAGAAGGAAGAGGGCTACAAGGCCTTCAAGAAGGCGCTGGAACTCAATCCCGATTCGGCCATCGCGCGCATCGAGTACGCCAACGCGCTGGTCATGCTCGATGGCGAAAAGAAGATGAAGGACGCCGTCAAGCTGTACGAGGAAGCGGCAGCCGTGGAACCGGCCGACGCGATGGAACGCCTCGACGTTGAAGCGGCCAAGGAAGAACTCGAGGACGAATGAAGTCGATTGCTGTTTATTGCGGCGCCAACCACGGCGCCAACCCCGTCTATACGGAAGCTGCGCGCCTGCTGGCGCATGGCATGGCCGAACGCAATATCGGCCTGGTCTACGGCGGCGGCAACGTTGGCCTGATGGGCGAGATCGCCGATGAAATGCTGCGCCTGGGCGGCGATGTCACGGGCGTGATCCCGCGCGCGCTGCTTGAGCGCGAGGTCGGGCACACGGGCCTGACGCGCCAGTTCGTCGTCAAGGACATGCATGAACGGAAGGCCATGATGTCGAGCCTTGCCGATGGCTTCATCGCCATGGCCGGTGGCATGGGCACGCTGGAAGAACTGTTCGAGATGCTGACCTGGTCGCAGCTAGGCATCCACAACAAGCCGGTGGGCGTGTTCAATGTGAACGGCTACTTCGATGGCCTGGTCAACTTCATGAACCACATGCAGGGCGAAGGCTTCGTGCGTCCCCAGCATGCTGCGCTGATGATGGTCGAATCCGATCCCGAGGCGCTGCTGGCGCGCCTGCAGGCCGGCACCTAGCGGCCCGTCTGGTTTTCGCTTTAGTCAGTCGAAGTCGTAAGTTACGTAATTCACGGACGTCAGCGAAACCGGGGTCAGAGTTTTTTTGTCGCGGTTTCATGCGACAAATTACTCTGACCCCGCTTTCGCGGATTGAATTCAGCGACGCTTCCTTGTCGATCTTAACAAGCTATGGCGCAGGCATTTTCAATGCGACTGAACGATTGAGCGACCGGGAACTTCGATTCGCGAAAGCGGGGTCAGAGTAATTTGTCGCAAAAACCGCGACAAAAAAACTCTGACCCCGGTTTCGCTCGCGCCGCTGAATCTCGTTTCTTGCAACTTCGACTGACCAACGGCGAAGGTCCCGCAAGTTGCTAACGGCGCTCGTCGAGGAACTGCTGCACGGCGTCGAACAGCTGCAGGCGGTTCTTCTCCAGCATGACGTTGTGGGTGCCTTCGCCAATTTCCACGTAGCGCTTGTAGGGCGTGCTGGTGAGCCTGGCGAAATAGGCGTACAGCATATAGCTTGGCAGGTCTGCATCCCACTCCGCGTGGGCGAGAAAGGTCGCCACGCGGATCTCGCCCGGGTCGTACAGCGCTTTGCCCGCACTCCAGTATTCACGCTTGTCGAGCAGGATGCCGTTCGGTGCGCGCAGCACCGGCGGCGTCATCTTCGCGCCTTCCGGATCGCTGGCGAAATTCGCTTCGGCCCATTGTTCGTACCAGCCCGCCGGAATCAGGCCGGCCTTCTTTGCTTCAGGTACACCGGTCAGCCAGCGCGCCTTCGCGACCTCGCGCGTGACCGCGCGCCATGCCCCCAGTTTGCCGCCGGGGTCGGCCAGGGACGGGCTGTTGGTCAGCCATGATGGCGCATACAGCACCAGCTTGTTGACCTTGGCATTGTTCTGCGCCGTGTACCAGCCCATGATCGTGGTGCCCCAGGACCAGCCGACCAGGTTGATCTTCGCCGCGCCGCGCCGCT
This sequence comes from Pseudomonadota bacterium, assembly GCA_040390345.1. GTDB lineage: Bacteria > Pseudomonadota > Gammaproteobacteria > Burkholderiales > Burkholderiaceae_D > Telluria_A. The sequence continues at coordinate 27,409 of JAZJYP010000053.1, forward strand.
TCAGGATGAAATCGACGGCGCTGCCCACATCGCGCACGGCCATCTCGGTGCGCACCAGCGGGGCGTTCTGGTCGGGCGGCTGGCTCATTTCGGCAGGGCGCGTCGAACGGCCATAGCCGCGGATATCGACCAGGTAGACGTCGTAGCCGCGCGCGGCGATGTAGTCCATCCAGGACATGCCGTCGAGCGGCAAGTCGAAATGCCCTTCGGCCGGGTAGGTGGCCCCGTGCACATACAGGACAATACGGTCGCCGCTGAAATCCTGGACGCCGGTCGCATGCTTGTTACGCACGTAGAGCGAGATGCCGGGCGACGTGGAAGGCACCATGAATTCTTCGGTGCTGAGGGAGGGCGCGGCCTGGGCGGCAGCGGCCATGCAGAACAGGGCCAGGAGGCGGAGGAGTGTTTTCATCTTCGTTACCTTACCTGTAATTGCGGCTGGTGCGATTGTGCTTCTTGATGGGCCGCCGCCCGGCCTTAGCCTGTCACAATCCGGTCGCGGCCTGTGGTCTTGGCCTGGTACATGGCCTTGTCGGCGCGGTTGATGGTTTCGTCCAGCGGCTCCTGGGCAGCGCGCTCGACCACGCCGGCGGAAAACGAGATGCGCAGTTCTTCGGCCACGCCGGCGATGCGCATGCTGCCGACCCGTTCCCTCATCCGCGCCAGCACCTGGGCTGCCGCACTGAGCTGGGTGTCGGGCAGCATCAGCAGGAATTCCTCGCCCCCCCAGCGTGCCAGTACATCGTTCGAGCGCAGTTCGGCGCGCGCCACGCCGGCAAAGCTGCGCAGCACTTCGTCGCCGCAGGCGTGACCGTAGCGGTCATTGACGTTCTTGAAGAAGTCGATATCGAGCAGGGCGATGCAGAGCGTTTGCCCCAGCACGTTCTGGCGCCGTTCTTCTGCACTGAGCATGTCGTGCATATGGCGGCGGTTGGCCAGCGAGGTCAATTCGTCAATCGTGGCCAGGGTACGGATGGTGCCGACGGCGGACAGCAATTCCTCCTTTTGCTCCTTGAGGCGGGTGCGCAGCCTGCTCATTTCGCCCGTCAGCATGGAGACCGACAGCAAGGAGATGCTGGCCAGGCCAAAGTGGATCGTTTCAATGTGCAGGGGGAAGTGTTGTGGGTCCTTGCTGACCAGGCCATACATGGCTGCGCCAAGCAGGAAAATCGCGGTCAGGCACAGGATCAGGGTCTGGCGCGGACGCAGCGCGAAGGCGCAAAACACGATCACGACCAGCAGCACCATCAGCGAGGCGCCGCGCGCCGGACCGGTAATGGTATAGGCGACGATATTGCAGGCGATGGCGAACAAGGCCTGGAAAAAAGCCAGGCGCCAGGGCGAGATGCCAAGCGTGGTCGACACCCGCACCAGGCAATAGAAGCACAGTACGCCGCCAATGCCGATGCTGGCCAGGATTTTGCCGGCATGGCGCGCCGCGCTGCCCGGCTCGATGGCCGACATCAGCAGGATCGAGCAAAGGATATAGAAAATGCAGGTCGCCGCCCAGTAACCGAGCATGCGGCGCAGCTTGGGTTCCGTGCTGAATAATAAGTTGGCAATTCCGGACACTTCGGCCATCAGGGTGAGCGATAAGTAAGCAGGCGAGACGCCAAGGACATGACTGTAACCAGCGGCGCGAACCCTGTCGATGGAAATTCGTGCAACGGTGGCCTTCTCGCCAACATGATGGGCGTTAACGCAACAAGGTGCCTGCAAGCTCCCGCGCCGCCTTCCAGCGGCTCGACGGCGAGGCATGGCTGCGGCTCTCGCTATTCGGGCCGCTGCTCGCTCGCATCGTCTTGCGGAAGAAGTTGGCCAGCTGGCCAGCCGGCCAGCCGGCGCGCCAGGCCAGCAGCAAGCCTTCGCGGTCGGCCTCGCGCTCCTGTTCGAGTCCGATCGCTTCGAGCTTGCGCATCAGCGTGCGGTCTTCGTCGACGGCGGTTTCAAGTTGCGCGAACGGCTTGTCGCGCCAGGCGGGATCGAGGCGCAGCGCTTCGTCGAATTCCTTCAGGTTGTGCAGCTGGAGCGCGTGCTCCATTTCGTGGGCCAGCAGCATGGCCAGTTCGGCGTCGTTCAGGAGCAGCTCGTGGACGAAGGGCTGGCCGACCAGCAGTTTGCCGCCGGCCATGCAGGAGGCGTTTTCTTCCGTGTCGCTGGTAGTGTGCACTTCCCACTGCCAGGTGGCGCTGGCCGGGTGGTCGATCGCGGCGCGCGCGATGAGGCCCTTGGCAATGCCTTGCACACGCGCCAGGAAGACCGGGTCGCGGTCGATCGCGTGTCCTTGTTCCTGCAGGCGTTTGGTATAGAGCTTGAGCGCTCCTGCGGCCACTTCGCTTTGCGTCACAGCCTGGGCGCTGGCGCAGGCGAAGACCAGGATCGCGGCGTAGCGGCGCAGCATGCTAGCGGATCCCCACCATGCCCTGCACGGAAGCCTGAAGCTTGGCGCTGTCATAACCGATGCCGTCCTTGAAGACGATTTCGACATTTTCGATATCGGCGATACGGCGGCTCGGGTCGCCCTTCATCACCACCAGGTCGGCATTCTTGCCCGCCTCGATGGTGCCGATCTTGTCGATGCGGCCCATGAAGCGCGCGCCGTTGGCACTGGCGATACGGATCGCTTCGATGGGCGTGAAGCCCGCTTCGACCAGCAGTTCGAGCTCGCGCTGGTCGCCAAAGCCGGGCAGGGTGCCGCCGTTGCCGGTCGGGTCGGGGCCGGCCAGCAGCAGGCCGCCGGCACGCACGAAAGCGACTTCAAAAGCCATTTCCTTTTTCAGCGCCGCTTCCGTGCGGGCCGCCGCTTGCGGGCTGATGGCGGCCATGGCGCGTGCATTGAGATGGCTGCGCAGCGATTCGGCCGACATCATGCCCATCTGCTTGCGCGACAAGAGCGGGCGTGTGGTGATCGAGGCTTCAAACACCGGCAGGGTCGAGGTGATGGCGACCTTGTGCTGCACCAGCTCGACAATCAGCGCCTTGACCTGTGGGCTGTCGATCTCCAGCTTTTCCCACGACGCAGCCTGGGCGCCGCCTGCGGGACAGACGTCCCTGGCGCGGTTGGGCACGAACTCGGTGTCGGTGAAAACGGGGCCATGTTCGAGGTTGTCGATGCCCAGCGCGATGGCCTGGCGGTAGTCGACGGCACACAGGTGGCCGGTGAGCTTCAGGCCGTGCTTGTGGGCTTCGTCAATGGCGGCGCCCAGCACGTCCTGGCTGATTTGCATATACGCCTTGAACGAGGTCATGCCCTCCTGGGCCCAGTAGGCGACGGTTTTGCGGGCGTGCTCGGGGCCCGTCAGCCAGGCCAATTGCGGGATGAAGCTGTCCCTGCCTTCCAAATAGGGCGCGGTGGCGTCGATGTGCGGCCCGGGAATGCGCAGCGAGTCGATCTCGTTGCGGATATTGATGTCCGTGTAGGGCTCGATGCTGCCGGTGGTGCGCATGGTGGTGACGCCGGCGGCGAGATAAAGGCGCGGGGCCGAGAAGGCAAGTTCGGTGACGAAGAAGCCCGGCGGCGGCATCTTGCCGTCTTCATCGCGGTTGAGCGAGGCCGTGTACATCAGGTGGTTGTGCATGCCAACCAGGCCGGGCATGACGGTGCGCCCTTCGAGGTTGATGACGTGGGCGCCGGCCGGGGCGCTGTTGCCGATCGATTCGATGCGGCCGTTCTTCAACACCACGGTGCGGTCTTCCTGGGCCGGCGCACCGGTGCCGTCGATCACGCGCACGTGGGTGAGGGCGATCAGGGGCTGGTCGAAGGCGATGAATTTGCGTACTTCAGGGCCCGGCGTTTGGGCCTGGGCGGCCACGCTGGCAAACAGGGTCAGGACAGCCAGGGTACGCATGCATCGCTCCTTGTTAAGTGGCTTGGCCCCAGAGGCGTTCGCCGGACAGGTCGAGCTGCGTCAGGTAGAGGCGCAGGTCGAATTCGTATTGATGGTAGTTCGGTTCCATGTACGTACAGAGCTTGTAGAAGGCTTTGTCGTGCTGTTTTTCCTTCACGTGCGCCAGTTCGTGCACGGCGATCATGCGCAGGAATTCGAGCGGCGCGTCCTTGAAGACAGTGGCGACGCGGATTTCGTGCTTGGCCTTGAGCTTGGCGCCCTGGACGCGCGAGATGGCCGTGTGCAGGCCGAGCGCGTGCTGGATGACCTGGATCTTGCTGTCGAAGGCGACCTTGTCGATCGGCGCGGCGTTGCGCAGGAATTCGCCCTTCAGGTCCTGGACGTAGTCGTACAGGGCCTTGTCGGTGCGGATGCCGTGGGCGCAGGGGTAGCGCTTCTTCAGGACCTCGCCCAGCTTGTCTTGCGCGATCAGTTGCGACACTTGCTGGAGCGTTTGGTCCGAATAGGCGCTCAGGTATTTGAGGGCTTGCATGGCGCGCACTTTATCACAGTGCGTGGTGGGTAGCGCTGCGCTCACCCACCCTACGCCTCTGCCAGGGTCCCGGAGGGTGGCGTAGGGTGGGTAAGGGCGAACGCCCGTCACCCACCATGATCCGCCCGCGCCTGCTCGAAGGCCGCACGGGTTTCCGCTTCGTCGCGCTGGCCGAAGGCATAGTTCGCCTCCAGCCACATCACATTGATGATGGCCGCCGACAGGGCCAGGCCGATACCAAGAATCCAGGTGAAGTACCACATATGCTTGTCCTTTCAATACGATTCGTGTTCGTTTTCGCGGATATGGGCCGCCGTGACTTTGCCGCGCATGGTGCGATACACCCAGCCCGTGTACATGCTCACGATGGGCAGCATGATGACGAGGACCCAGAACATCACACTGAGGCTCTTGTGGCTGGCAACGGCATCCCAGGCTGTCAGGCTCGATGACGGGTCGAGCGACGAAGGCAGCACGAAGGGGAACATCGACGCGCCCGCGGTGAGCAAAATGCCCGCCACGGACATGCCGCTGGCGAGGAAGGCGAGCAGGCTGTGGCGCTTGAAACTGAAGGCGATGGCCAGCGCGGCGCCGCCGAAGCCGGCCGCCGGGAAGGCCAGCATCGCGGGCCAGCGCCCATAGTTGTCAAGCCAGGCACCGGTCGCGCGTACCACCGTTTTCGCGATCGGCATGAAGGCGCTGTCGAGCGGTGGCGCGGCGGTGATGCGGTAGCCGGCCACGCTGGTGGCGATGAAGACGCCGCCCAGCGCGAACAGCGCGATCGTGGCCAGGCCCGCACCCATGATGGCTTTGCGCGCACGTTCGGCCACGACATCCTCCGTCTTCTGGTACAGGTAGGCGGCGCCGTGCATGGCCAGCATGGCCACGCCGAGCAAGCCGCTCAAGAGGCCGAAGGGATTGAGCAGGCCGAAGAAATTGCCCGTGTATTCAAGCCGCATCGTGTCGTCGTAGTGGAAGGGCACACCTTGCAACACATTGCCGAAGGCGACGCCAAAGATCAGCGGCGGCGCCAGGCCGCCTGTAAACAAGGCCCAGTCCCAGGCATTGCGCCAGCGCGGGTCGGGCAGCTTGCTGCGGTAGTCGAAACCGACCGGGCGGAAGAACAGTGAAAACAGCAGCACCATCAGCGCGATGTAAAAGCCCGAGAAGGCGGCCGCATACACCAGCGGCCAGGCCGCGAACAAGGTGCCGCCGGCGGCGATGAACCAGGTCTGGTTGCCTTCCCACGTCGGGCCGACCACGTTGAGCATGATGCGCCGCTCCATATCGGTCTTGCCGATGAAGGGCAGCCACATGCCGATGCCGAAGTCCCAGCCGTCGGTGAGTGCGAAGCCGAGCAGCAGCACGCCGATGAAGCACCACCAGATCACTTTCAGGGTGAGGTAATCAAACAGCATGGTGTTCTCCTTTGGCTTCCCAGTGGTATTTGCCGGTGTGCAGGCTGCTCGGGCCCAGGCGCGTGTACTTGATCATCAAGCCCATCTCGATCACCAGCAGCACCGTGTAGAAACCGATGAATCCGGCCAGGCTGAAATACAGGCTGCCCGGCTGCAGCGTGGACGCCGACAGATGTGTGGGCAGGATGCCGGCGATGGTCCAGGGCTGGCGCCCATATTCGGCCACGACCCAGCCCAGTTCCGCCGCCACCCAGGGCAGGGGAATGGCGCACACGGCCAGGCGCAGCAGCCAGCGCTGGCGTGCCAGCCGCTTGTTGATCAGGAAGTAGAAGGAGCAGCTGAAAATGAACAGGAACAGCAGGCCCAGGCCCACCATGAAACGGAAAGACCAGAACAGGGGCGCCACGTTCGGGATCGTGTCGTTGGTGGCTTTGCGGATCTGGTCTTCGGTGGCGTCGACGACGCGCGGCGTGTACTTCTTGAGCAGCAGGCCGTAGCCCAGATCGTCCTTCAGGCGCGCGAAATCGGCCAGCGCTTCGGGCGACTTGTCGCCACCCTTGATGCTGGTGAGGGCGGCGTAGGCATGCATGCCGTTGCGGATGCGCGCTTCGTGGGTGCGCTTGAGTTCCTTGATGCCGATGACGGGCTTGTCGGCCGAGCGCGTGGCGATCAGGCCGAGCACATAGGGGATCTTCACCGCGTAGCCGGTGCGCTCGCTGTCATTGTTCGGCAGCCCGACGACGGTGATGCCGGCCGGTGCAGGCTCGGTTTCCCATTCTGCTTCGATGGCGGCCAGTTTGACCTTGTTGACTTCGCCGGCGGTGTAGCCCGATTCGTCGCCCAGCACGATGACCGACAGCGTCGAGGCCAGTCCGAAGCCGGCGGCGATGGCGAACGAGCGCAGTGCAAACGGAATGTCGCGTGCCTTGAGCAGGTAGAAGCTGGACACGCCGAGCACGAACATCGAGGCCGTCACATAGCCCGCGGCCACCGTGTGGACAAACTTGACCTGGGCCACCGGGTTGAAGATCACGTCGACGATGCTCACCAGCTCCATGCGCATGGTGTCGTAGTTGAATGCCGCGCCGACCGGGTAGTTCATCCAGCCGTTGGCGATCAGGATCCACAGCGCCGACAGGCTCGAGCCGAAGGCGACCAGGAAGGTCACGCCCAGGTGCTGCACGCGCGACAGGCGCGACCAGCCGAAGAAGAACAGGCCGACGAAGGTCGATTCGAGGAAAAAGGCCATCATGCCTTCGATGGCCAGCGGCGTGCCGAAGATGTCGCCGACATAGTGCGAGTAGTAGGCCCAGTTGGTCCCGAACTGGAATTCGAGCGTGATGCCGGTGGTGACGCCCATGGCGAAATTGATGCCGAACAGCTTGCCCCAGAACTTGGTCATGTCGCGGTAGATCTCCTTGCCCGTCATGACGTATACCGATTCCATGATCACCAGGATCCAGGACAGGCCGAGCGTCAGGGGGACGAACAGGAAGTGGTACATGGCCGTGGCCGCAAACTGCAGGCGCGACAGGCTGACGACATCATCAATGGGGATCATGGTTCACCTTGGGGGAGGAGGATTCGGTGGTGAGCAGGTGCTGCTCGACCTGGGGTGTGGGCACACGCATGTGCCTGGCCTGCGGGGCGCGGAAGAAGGCGTACCATAAAACGGTCAGGAGCGCGAACTTGAGCAGCAGCGCGAGCGTGATCGCCAGCCACAGGGGCAATCTAGTCTTCATGGGCTGGCGCATCGCGTTTGCCGCGCAGGGTGTCGCCCACGTCGAGCAGGCGCTTGACGGTCGACCCCATCTTCATCAGCGAGGACAGGGTGTGCGGCGACAGGCGCTGCACGTCGTCGAACCAGGAGCTCGACAGCTCGATCAGGTCGTACATCTCGCGCATGCGCTGCTGGGCCACGATGTCGGCCTCGGTGGTGGGCGTCTCGAGCAGGGCGTCGCGCAGCATCGACAGGGTCGGTTCGACTTCGCGGCGGCGGCGCTCTTCCAGCAGGGCCTTGAAGATGTCCCAGATGTCCTTGGGCGGCTCGAAATATTCGCGCCGGTCGTTCGGCTGGTGCAGCAGCTTGACCAGGCGCCACGATTGCAGCTCCTTCAGGCCCATCGACACATTGGAGCGGGAGAACTGCAGGTAATCGGCAATTTCGTCGGCGTTGAGGGGTTTGGCCAGCACATAGAGCAGGGCATAAATCTGCCCCACCGTGCGGTTGATGCCCCAGCGGCTGCCCATCTCGCCAAAGTGGAGAATGAACTTCTGGGCGAGTGGGCTGAGCTTGGTCATGGTCTGGTGTTTTTGAATTTTCAGGAATTACTGAAATTCTAAAACAAAAAATCCAAACCTGCTGACGGCCTCACTTTTCCGTGTTTTTGTGGCTCTGGCGTGCCTCTCCTCCCTTGCGGCCGATATCGGCCATGTGTTCGCGGTTGCGCGAGACGACTTCGCCGCCTTTCTGGCCGGCGCGGCGCGCCTCTTCCGAGTCGAACTCGTGCGCGGTGCCTTTCTGATGGGCCGCCTGGCCGCCCTTGCTGGCGATTTCGCGCTGCTGGTTCTGGTCCATGGCGGCAAAACCGCGCTTGGCCGTGCCTTGCCGGCTGGTGCTGGTCGATTTCTGCGAGCTGCCTTTTGTGCTGGCCATGATCGCCTCCCTCAATGGGTCTGGGCGGCCTGGTGGCCGTCCGGGACATGGGTCTGGCTGCTCATTTTTTCCATGGCCGAACGATGGCGCGCGGCGATGCGTTCATTGGCCTCGGCGCTGTTGCGCACGACTTCCTCGGCCACGGCAGCGGCGCTGCGGGTCGCCTCGGGCAGATGCGATTCGGCGCAGCGCGTCAGTTCGACCTGGGCACCGGCGAGCACGTTGACCAGGCGCTGCTGGTAGTCGCGCAGGCGCTCGGCCGAGGGCATCAGGCAGTGGACGGCCATGGTGGACAATTCGATGGGACCGGCGGCCGTGATGAGCTGGCGGCCGGCGGCGGTGGCGTCCTCGATCAGGAGCTGGCACAGGTGCATATTCAGTTCCGTCATCTTGCGCACCGCGTCGTAGAACCTGGACGACATGTCGGTCAACATCGTCACCTGGGATTCGAGGTGGTTTTTCAG
>JAZJYP010000053.1:36336-41136 GCA_040390345.1 Pseudomonadota bacterium
AGGTTATCGAAAAAAGAAGGAGTTCTACAATTTGTGGTTTTTCAGGGCGGGAGTGGTTCCTTCGGTTAGCATAGTATCCTCGTCGAAAGTAGGGCCGCGCACATCGCGCGTCAGTGGTAGACGCGCGCCAGTGCGCTAAGTTCCCGCCTTGGTGGATGACTTTTGTTGCGCGGCGCCCCCCCTAGTGGGGCGTCTGCACCTTGATCCGTTCGAACTGCGCCTTTTTCAGCATCGTCAATTCATCGACCGTATTGCCCAATTTGCAGAAGGCGCGCCCATCGCGCTGTTCGAAATAGGGCTCGGCGAAGCGCGAAGCGTTTCCTTCGTCAACGGTGAAAAAGGCGTCCTGCCCGAACTCCAGCGAGCGCGCCGCCAGGGTGGCGTCGGCGGTGCCGCAGGCCGCCCATTCCCCTGAGTGGAGTTGGAAGACAGGGAAGAATTGGTATTTCTTTTGCACCCAACGCCCTTTGTCGCGCTGAACGAACAGCAAGACGTGCGCATGGTTGGCAAAACCGAAGTGGCCCATGTGGTCGTAGGCGGCGAAGCTGATGCGCTCTTGCGCATAGGTGCCGGCAACAAGCTGCACGATGCGGTATTCGGCCTGCACGGCCGGGTCGTATTGAACAAGCGCGATGCGCGTACCGCCATCTGGCAAGGCTTCGGTGAAGACGCCGGACTTTTCGCTGTCGCTGCGCTCAAGCGGAGCCACACTGATTTTTTTGCCGACAAAGGCAAGCATTTCTTCGGCTGCCTGGCCGGCGCCGGTACTGCCAATCAGTATCGCTAACATTGCCCACTGCGCTGGAGAGGACTGCATCGGGGGATCTTCCAAATAATGTGTTATTATTAAGATTGTCTGATTATTCATCGTGAATGGCAAGCCGATCGCACAGGTAAAATAGCGGCCATGACAGCTATCCCTTCCCTGATTCGTGATGCCCTGGAGCGGGCGCATCCTTCGTGGCGTCCTCATTTGCGCGCCGGACTGGAGGCCATCGTGGGCGTGGCGCCGGCATATCTGGCGGAGTTGGCCACCGACGACTATTTGCCCACCGGGCAGCGCCTGTTCGCCGCCTTTGCCCAGCCGCTTTCCGCGACCCGTTTTGTGCTGGTGGGCGAGGGGCCGTATCCGCGCGCCGAGAGCGCCACCGGCGTGTGCTTCATGGATGGCGCTGTCGGCGAGCTGTGGTGCGCAAACGGCCTGTCCAAGCCCGTCAACCGCGCTACCTCGCTGCGCAACTTCATGAAAATGCTGTTGGTCGCTGATGGTCAGCTTGGCTTGGCGGACACGGGCGGCGCGGCGATGGCGCCGGTGGCAGCGAAGGCGCAGTCGAACGGGTCGATCCAGACCCTGGCCGAACTGCAGGCAAATTTGACCGCTGAGGGCTTCCTGCTGCTCAACGCCTCATTGGTGTTCCGGCCCCACGTGGCCCCTGCCGTGGACGCGCGAGCATGGTTGCCGTTCTTGCAAGTGGTACTGGAGGCGCTGGCAGCCGTAGAGCGGCCGCCTGTGCTGGTACTTTGGGGGAAGATTGCCGAGCAATTGCGCCGCCTGCCGGTGACCGAACGATTTGCACAGCAATGCTCGGAGCATCCCTACAACCTGTCATTCATTGGCCATGAAGGCATGCTGTCGCTGTTCGGTCCCATGCATTTGCTGAAGAAGCGCTCGGGGCAAAACCGGGGTAGCCAAGCGAAGCCTGGCGGGATTTGATATACTTGACTAAATCGTTCAACTAATCCGGGCTTTCGCCCACTGAACGAAGGCAATATTTTACCAAATCCCCGGGGATCTGATGCGTTTGACCACCAAAGGCCGTTTTGCTGTTACTGCGATGATCGATCTTGCCCTGCGCCAGGGCAAGGGGCCGGTCACGCTGTCGGGCATTAGCCAGCGCCAAGCCATCTCGCTGTCCTACCTGGAACAGCTCTTTGGCAAGCTGCGCCGCCACGAAATCGTCGAATCGATCCGCGGCCCGGGCGGCGGCTACAGCCTGGCGCGCCGCGCCGACAAGGTCACCGTGGCCGACATCATCATCGCCGTCGATGAGCCGCTCGACGCCACCCAGTGCGGCGGCAAGGAACACTGCCACGGCGCCGACGCCGCCACCGGTGCGCGCTGCATGACGCACGAACTGTGGTCGACGCTGAACGAAAAAATGGTCGACTACCTCGACTCGGTCTCCCTGCAAGACCTGGTCGACCAGCAAAAGCAGAAAGAACAAAACGTCGTGGTGCTGCACAACCGCAGCCACGCCGCTATCGGTCAATGAAACTGGAGTCATCAATGAACGCCCCTTTGGACAAGAACGCTGAACAGACCTTCGTACACGCGCCGCATTTCCCTATCTATATGGACTATTCGGCGACGACGCCGGTCGACCCGCGCGTGGCCGACAAGATGATCCCGTTCCTGCGCGAGCAGTTCGGCAACCCCGCCTCGCGCAGCCATATGTACGGCTGGAGCGCCGAGGCGGCCGTGGAAGAGGCGCGCGGCCATGTCGCTGCCTTGGTCAATGCCGACCCGCGCGAAATCATCTGGACTTCGGGTGCGACCGAATCGAACAACCTGGCCATCAAGGGTGCAGCGCAGTTCTACAAAACCCGTGGCAAGCACCTCATCACCGTCAAGACCGAACACAAATCGGTACTCGACGTGGTACGCGAACTCGAGCGCGTCGGCTTCGAAGCGACCTACCTGGAGCCGCAGGACAATGGCCTGATCACCGTCGAGCAGCTCGAAGCGGCCATGCGCCCGGATACGATCCTGGTCTCGGTCATGCTGGTCAATAACGAGATCGGCGTGATCCAGCCGATCGACGCCATCGGTGAGCTGTGCCGCAAGAAGGGCATCATCTTCCACTGCGACGCCGCGCAAGCGACGGGCAAGGTCGCCATCGACCTGGAACAGACCAAGTGCGACCTGATGACCTTCACGGCCCACAAGACCTACGGCCCCAAAGGCGTGGGCGCCCTGTACGTGCGCCGCAAGCCGCGCGTGCGCGTCGAAGCGCAGATGCACGGTGGGGGCCACGAGCGCGGCCTGCGCTCGGGCACCTTGCCGACCCACCAGATCGCCGGCATGGGCGAAGCCTTCCGCATCGCCAAGGAAGAAATGGACAGCGAAATCGTGCGCATCAAGGCGCTGCGCGACCGCCTGGCCCGCGGCCTGCAGGAGATCGAAGAGGTCTACATCAATGGCGACATGGACCACCGCGTGCCGCACAACCTGAACGTGAGCTTCAACTACGTCGAGGGCGAGTCGCTGATCATGGCGATCAAGGACATCGCCGTCTCGTCCGGCTCGGCCTGCACTTCGGCCAGCCTGGAGCCGTCCTACGTGTTGCGCGCCCTGGGCCGCAGCGACGAACTGGCGCACAGCTCGATCCGTTTCACCATCGGCCGCTTCTCGACCGAAGCCGACATCGACTTCGCCGTCGACCTGTTGAAGGCCAAGGTACACAAATTGCGCGAACTGTCGCCGCTGTGGGACATGTTCAAAGAAGGGATCGACATCGCTTCGATCCAATGGGCAGCCCACTAAACACATTCAAGGAGCATCACCATGGCATATTCTGACAAAGTTCTGGACCATTACGAAAACCCGCGCAACGTGGGCGCCTTCGACAAGGGCGACGACACCATCGGCACCGGCATGGTTGGCGCGCCGGCTTGCGGCGACGTGATGAAACTGCAAATCAAGGTCGGCGCCGATGGCCTGATCGAAGACGCGAAATTCAAGACCTATGGCTGCGGCTCGGCGATCGCCTCGTCGTCGCTGGTGACCGAATGGGTCAAGGGCAAGACGCTCGACCAGGCCCTGTCGATCAAGAACACGCAGATCGCCGAAGAACTGGCGCTGCCGCCAGTGAAGATCCACTGCTCGATCCTGGCCGAAGACGCGATCAAGGCCGCCGTGCTGGACTACAAGACCAAGCATCCGGAGTAATCGATGGCCATCACCCTGACCGAAAAGGCAGCCAAGCACATCAACCGCTACATCGAACGGCGCGGCAAGGGTGTGGGCTTGCGTTTTGGCGTGCGCACGACGGGCTGCTCGGGCCTGGCCTACAAGCTCGAGTATGTCGACGAGGTGGCCGACGACGACCATGTCTTCGAGTCGCATGGCGTGAAGGTCTTCGTCGACCCGAAAAGCCTGGCCTATATCGACGGCACCGAACTCGATTTTGCCCGCGAAGGCTTGAACGAAGGCTTCCGCTTCAACAATCCGAACGTCAAAGACGCCTGCGGCTGCGGCGAAAGCTTCCGCATCTAAATGCAGAACCATTTCGACCTGTTCCATTTGCCGGTGGCCTTCGCCATTGATGCGCAAGCGCTCGACACGGCTTTTCGCGAAGTGCAGGGGCAGGTGCATCCGGACCGTTTCGTCAATGCCAGCGACGCCGAGAAGCGCGTCGCCATGCAGTGGGCCACGCGCGCCAACGAGGCATACCAGACGCTGAAGAATCCGCAAAAGCGCGCGCGCTACCTGTGCGAGATGCACGGTGTCGATTTGCAGACGGAATCGAATACGGCCATGCCGATGGAATTCCTGATGCAGCAGATGGAATGGCGCGAAGCGCTCGGCGAGGCGAGGGCGGCCAAGGACACGGACGCGCTCGACGCGCTCGACGCCCAGTTGCAGGCCGAGCGCAAGACGCGCATGAGGGGCATTGAAAAGAACCTGGACGCAGGCGACTACGCCCACGCCGCACAAGGCGTGCGCGCCCTGATGTTTTTGGAAAAATTTGGCGAAGAAGTTCACTACGCGTTCGAGGCGCTGGAGAATTGATTAAATGG
>JAZJYP010000054.1:0-6178 GCA_040390345.1 Pseudomonadota bacterium
TTGCGACGGCCGGTGCCGTAATTGTAGTTACCGATCATGTCAGCTCCTTACTTGAACAGCACGAGTGCTTGAGGTTGCTGGGCAGCGTGCGGATGGGAACCTTCCGCGTACACTTTGAGCTTCTTGATCATGGCGTAGCCGAGCGGGCCCTTGGGCAGCATGCCCTTGACAGCCTTCTCGAGGGCGCGACCTGGGAAGCGCTCCTGCATTTTCTTGAAGTTCGTTTCGTAGATACCACCTGGGTAGCCGGAGTGACGGTAGTACGTCTTCTCGGTTGCCTTGGTACCGGTCACGCGCAGCTTGCCTGCATTGACGACGACGATGAAGTCACCCGTATCGACGTGCGGGGTGAATTCTGGCTTGTGCTTGCCGCGCAGTCGGAGTGCCACTTCGCTGGCAACACGTCCGAGGACCAAGTCCGTCGCGTCAACCACGAACCAATCGCGCTGGACTTCATGTCCTTTAGCGGAAAAAGTTTTCATGTTTGATTCCTAATGTGTAAATCGCTCATATGGTGGTTCCGCATACATTGCTTGCGGACTCGGCCTTATCTGTTCTTCCCTGAGCAAATGGGAAAGCCGGCAATTATACGATGGAAACTGGCGGCCGGTCAAGCCAGCCCTGCTTCCTGTGCATCTCCCGGGCCAGATCGAATAAGCTTTGACACCAACTTGATAGCAATCTACCATCCTTGCCTATTCGCAAAGGAGCGCCCTGTGATTCGTCGTTTCATTTCCATCGCGGTGCTGGCCCTGGTGCATGGCGCCAGCGCCGCCGCCCCCGTCGCCACCACCTGCCACCTGCCCGGCTCCGAAGAAGCATTGCGCTGCCTGAACGTAGCGGTCAAGCTTGACGCCAGCGCCAAGCAGCTGGCCCTGCACGTGACCGTCGCCCCCGCCTTCCGCGAAGCGGCCCGCTCCGACCCGCTGTTCGTCATCGCCGGCGGCCCCGGCCAGGCCGGCAGCGATGTCCTGTTCACCCTCAATTCAGCCTTCCGGCGCGTACGCGCCACGCGCGACATCGTCTTCATCGACCAGCGCGGCACCGGCCTGTCCGGCAAGCTCGATTGCGAAGTCAAGCCGGAACACGAGACCATGAGCGACGACCAGCTCGACGCGGCCATGCAAGCCTGTATCGCCAGGATCAAGCAGCCCTTCGCCGCCTACACCACGGCCGCCGCCGCGCGCGACATCGAGCAGGTGCGCCTGGCCCTAGGCTACGGCAAGATCAATGTCTGGGGCGGTTCCTACGGCACCCGCCTGGCCCAGGTATATGCGCGCGCCTTCCCCGCCAGCGTGCGCGCCATCGTGCTCGACGGCGTCGCTGCGCCCGACCAGGTGATTCCGGCCGGCGGACGCGACGCCCAGGCGGCGCTGCAAAAGCTGTTCGACCAGTGCGCGGCCGACAAGGCCTGCAACAAGGCCTACTCGGCCCTGCGCAGCGAATTCACGGCCCTGACCGACAAGGTCGCCGGCGGCAAGGTCGCCATCGACCTGCTCGACCCGCGCACGGCCCAGCCGGCCCACGTGGAGATGAGCAGCGCGCGCTTCCTCGGCACCGTGCACGGCATCCTGTATTCGCCGATCGACAGCCGCCGCTTGCCCTTCCTGATCCACAGCGCCTCGCAAGGCCACTGGGAACCGTTCATCGCCCGCCGCAACGCCGGCAACGACTACGCGGTCGAAGGCGGCCTGGCCATCGTGATGCACCTGGCCGTGACCTGCGCAGAAGATTTTCCGCGCCTGACGCCGGCCCTGCTGGCCGAAGACGCGGGCGACTCCTCCATGGTCAGCCAGATGCTCAGCCGCACCGGCAAGATGTGCGCCACGCTCAATGTCCCCGCCGTGCCCTACGTGGCGCCAGCGCGCATCGAGGCGCCCGTCTTGCTGCTCTCGGGCGCCATGGACCCGGTCACGCCGCCGCGCCGCGCCGAAACGGCCGCCAAATACATCGCGCATGCGCAGCACTTCGTCGTGGCCAACGCCGGCCATGGCATTTCCACGCTCGGCTGCGCGCCGCGCCTGCTGCGCGAATTCCTCGACCAGCCCACGGCGAGCCTTGCCGCGGCCTGCCTGAAAGACATCCCGGCGCCGACATTCCAGCTCTCCGCCGCTGGTCCGCAACCCTGATTCCGAGGTACCGCATGATTGAAGTGAACGACGTACGCAAACAATTCGGCGCCGTGAAGGCGCTGGCCGGGGTGAGCTTCAGCGCCCGCGACGGCATCATCACCGCCCTGCTCGGGCCCAATGGCGCCGGCAAGACCACCTTGCTGCGCACCCTGGTGGGCCTGCTGCAGCCGGACGCCGGCAGCATCCGCATCGACGGCGTCGACCCCACCGTCGACCCGATGACGGTGCGCCGCAATATCGGCTTCCTGACCGACCAGTTCGGCCTGTACGAGCGCTTGTCCACGCGCGAATACCTGGCCTACTTCGGCGAACTCAATAGCATGAGCCGCGCCGACATCGTCAAACGCACCGCCGAAGTGTCGGAGCTGCTGCAGATGGACGACATCATGGAGCGCCGCTCGAAAGGCTTTTCGCAAGGCCAGCGCATCAAGGTCGCGCTGGCGCGCACGCTGCTGCACCGCCCGCGCCACTTGCTGCTCGATGAACCGTCGCGCGGGCTCGACGTAATGAGCACGCGCGCCCTGCGCCGCGCCCTGACGGCGCTGCGCGAAGACGGCTGCTGCGTCATCATGGCCACCCACGTGATGCAGGAAGTGACCCACCTGTGCGACGACGTCATCGTCATCGCGCAGGGCCACACCGTCGCACAGGGCTCGCCGCAGCAGCTGTGCGAGCGCACCGGGATCGCCAGCCTGGAAGATGCGTTTGTCAGCCTGGTCGGCACTGAAGAAGGAATCGTCGCGTGAAGCCCATGTTCCTGGTCGTTTTCCTGAAAGAAGCCCGCGAAACGCTGCGCGACAAGCGTGCCCTGTCGATGCTGGCCCTGTTCGTGCTGATGTACCCGCTGATGGTCGGCTTCATGCTGCACACGATGATCGACCGCGCCACCAAGCCCGAACGCGAAGGCATCGAACTGATCGTCATCGGCGGCGCCCAGGCGCCCACGCTGATGGCCCAGCTCAAGCAAAAGAACGTCACCGTCACCGAGCACGCCCCGATGACGGACGCCGAGATCACCGACGTCCTGCACGAGAAGAAGTACGTGGCGGTGCTCAAGCTGTCCGAAAAATATGCCGACAGCTATGCCGCGATGCGCCCGGCGCGCGTGGAACTGTGGTTCGATTCGGCCCAGGACTCAAGCCGCAAGGCGCGCGAAGTGGAAGACGCGCTGCGCGAGTATGGCAACAGCATCGCCGGCGCGCGCATGCTGGCCCATGGCGTCTCGCCCGTCACGCTCGCCCCCGTGCTGGTGCAGAAGTACGACACCGGCACCAGCGCCTCGCGCTCGGCCAGCGTGATCGGCACGATGCTGGGCAGCTTCTTCGTCCCCGCCTTCATTTTCTGCATGTCCACCGCCGTCGATTCCTCCGCCGGCGAGCGCGAACGGCGCTCGCTCGAAGTGCTGATGGCGCAGCCGGCGCGCACGCTCGACCTGGTGCTGGGCAAATGGCTGGCCGCCGGGGCGCTGTCGATTCTTGGCGTGACGCTCGAACTGTCATTCGCCCACGGCATCCTGAACTGGCTGCCGCTCGAAGAAATCGGCATGTCCTGGCGCCTGTCCACGCTCGACCTGGCCGGCGTGTGCATGGCCAGCGCCTCGCTGTCGCTGTTTGCCGCCGCCTTCGAGATCGCGCTGGCGATGAATGCCAAGTCCTTCAAGGAAGCCCAGAGCATCGTCAGCTTCGCCATCCTGCTGCCGCTGATCCCGGTGCTGGTGGTGCCAGCGCTCGAACTCAATACGGCCAACTGGATGTACCTCGTGCCGGTGCTGTCGAACCAGACCTTGCTGCGCGAATTGGCCAAGGGCCAGGACATCGGCGCCCTGCCCTTCCTGCTCACCTTCGGCAGTTCCCTGCTGCTGGCCTGCCTCGCCGCCGGCTTTGCCACCTGGCGCATGAAGAGCGAGAAATACGTGCTGGCGGTGTAGACCATGGACCATGGCAATCAACTCTCCAAGCATCGGATCGAAGCGCTCACCGACGGCATTTTCGCCGTCGCGATGACCTTGCTGGTGATCGAGCTGCGCCTGCCTGAACACGGCACGGGCGACAACGAGGCCGTGCTGATTGAAGCACTGCGCCACCTGTCGCCCAATTTTGTGTCGTGGATCATCAGCTTCTTTGTGCTGGCCCTGTTCTGGATCGGCCACCACCGCCTGTTCCACTACGTGCGCCATGTCGACGGCGGCCTGCTTGGCATCACCACACTCATGCTGGCCGGCGCCAGCCTGCTGCCGTTTGCCTCGGCGGCCAACGGCCACTTCCCGTCCTTCACCGCGCAGCTGATCTACTCGCTGGTGATGGCGGAAATGGGCCTGGCCGCGCTGCTGACAGTGCGCCACCTGCGCCGTCATCCCGAACTGTGCGCACAGGCGCTGCCCTTGGACGTGTTTGCGGCCGCGCGCTTTCGCACCAGCGGCATCATCTTTGTCGCTGCGCTGGCCGCCGTCATCAGCTACCAGTGGCCAGGCAAAGGCAACATCTCATTCATGCTGATGGCTTTCCTGCGTCCGCTGGGCGACTGGGTGGGGCGCCGCTACGTGCGCCGCCACTCTCCATTACAATAAAGTCCATGAATCACTGCGGAGAACAACGATGGATGTGAAAGTTAGCTGGAACGGCCCTTCGGGCATGAGCTTCCGGGCCGCGACCGGCTCCGGCCACATGGTCAACATGGATGGCGCCCCCGAAGGCGGCGGCAACAACCTCGCGCCGCGCCCGATGGAGATGGTGCTGGTGGGGACCGGTGGCTGCACCGCCTACGACGTTGTATTGATTCTCAAGCGCGGGCGCGAAGACGTGCGCGGCTGCGACGTCGATGTCAAGGCCGAACGCGCCGAGACCGACCCCAAGGTGTTCACCAAGATCCACTTCCACTTCACCGTCACTGGCAAGAACCTCAAGGCCGGCGTGGTCGAGCGCGCGATCAGCCTGTCGCACGACAAATACTGCTCCGCCACGATCATGCTGGCCAAGACAGCCGCGATCACGCATTCCTACGACATCGTCGAAGGCTGATCCAGGGGCGGGGTCAAACCCGGCAACTTGACAAAGCAATGCTACAAGGAGACAGAATATGGGAAAGCTGCCCGGGTGGATTGCATTGGGCATCGGATGCATGTCCCTGCTCCCTTGCGGCGCTGACGAAGTGAAGGCCGTGAAAGCGCCATCGATCACGCCATACCTTGTATCGCCTTATACGCTGGCGCATCGCCTGCCTGCCGAACCGACGCTTCGGCGCGGCCTGCCGGCGCAGGAATCCTCGCTGGCCATGGCAATCAATCGGGCAACAAGAAAAGGCATCGTCGAGCAGGCCGTTGAGGCCTACTCCGACGTGCTCATTCAGTGCCAGAAGGAGCAGTCGCCGGCCCTGACGACGCCCTTCATGCGCAGCGACAGCCAGCAGGCGCATTGTTTCCGTTTCTGACGCTGCGAAGGACGTTCCCGTGATCCGCTTGATTTTCTTGTTCTTGCCGCTGCTGTTAATTGCGCCGTCCCAGGCACAAGAGCGGCCGCCAGCCGGCTATGCAAGCCCGAATATCTGCCCGTTTGAATGCTGCACCTATCGCCAGTGGACGGCGGACGAAGACATCCCGGTTCACGCCAGGCGCAATGACCAGTCGGCGGTCGTGTTCCGCCTGCGCCGCGGCGAAAAGCTGCGCGCACTGGGCGGCGTGATCATCACGAACAAGGCAGGTGTGATCCGGATCGACCACGAAGTCGAGGATGGCTACGTCAATGGTAGCGATGCGCCCCAACTCACGCTAAAGGAAGGCGATGTCATCTACATGTTATCGCCGCTGGGCGAAGGCGCGTACCTTTTTTGGTACGAGGGCAAGGTCTACCGGAGCGGTAACGACCTTCGCGGCATGCCAGAAGTCGACGGCGCCCAGCTGGACATGACGTGGTGGAAGCACGTCAAGAACAAGGCCGGCAAGACCGGCTGGACGCATTCCGACAAATTCAATCACGCCGACGCCTGCGGCTAGCATAGCGGTGGGGTCAAACCCGGCAACTGGACAAATCGGGGACAGACCCTAAGCGCAG
>JAZJYP010000055.1:0-9864 GCA_040390345.1 Pseudomonadota bacterium
CCTTCAGCGTAATCCGCGTTGCTTGAGGTTGGTAGGTCAATACATTCTGTCTACACCTCACGCCACCGCCACTGGTATGGCCCGCTATTTCACAACCCGCACTTGGTGGATTTGCCGCGGTTGATCAAGGTGTAGCGGGTCAGTTCGCCGTTGAGCTCGTAGATCGTCAGGCCCTTCTGGTCGGCGTCCATCTTGAAGTCGTTGGTCTCTTTCATGAACTGGCCGGCGGTGATCGGATATTGCCAGTAGATCTTGTTGGCACGCGCCTCCCAGGTGCCGAAGGTGATCTTGGCGATCGAGGAGGCGTTGCCGCTGATCGGCTTGGCCAGCACGCTGCCCGCTTCGTCCATTGCCACCCGATACACGACGTCGGTGCGTTCGGCCCGCCATTCGCCAACCAAGGCACAAGGGTGCAGGCTGTCGCTGCTGGGCATATTATTCAACAGGCCGACGAAGCTGGCCACGCACAGCACCACGCTGGCCAGCATCGCCCAGTTGCGCGCGCCGTGCCCCTGGCCGATATAGCTGCGGTCTTCGGCTGAGACGCCCAGCCAGCCAACGCTGAAGCCCTGGCCGCGCAAATGCGCCGCCGCCAGCGCGCTGACGATTCCCAGTACCAGCAGATTGACGAATGGCATCAGTGAACACAAGGCCGTCAGGCCCGCCGCCGCCCAGCTCCAGCCGATCGCGCGCGTGGTGCGGATGGCCGCGGCCACCGACAGCAAGGCCACCACCACCGCGCAGATGATGAACAGCGTCGGCGTCAAGAATTTGGCGCGCGCCAACAGCAGCGCAATATTCAAGCCGATTGCATAGATGGCCAGTTGCTGGCCGTCGGCCACGCGCTTGAGCTGCGGGTCACACGCAGGCGCCGGGGCGGAAACAGGCCCGAGGGGTGCCGGCTTGGGCGCTGGCGGCGCTGGTGCCGCTTGCACCGGTGCCGGCGCGGCATCGGGTTCGATGCTGCAGGTGCAGCCCATGCCCTCGAGCGTGTCGACATAGCGCTGGGCCGTGTCGCGGTCCAGGCCTTTCTTGACCACGATGGCCGGGCCGTACAGCAGCGCTTCGATCTGTTCCTGCGTGCGTTTCATCACTGGCACCAGGCGCGCGGCAACGGCCGGCGTATCCTGGCCCGGCCCCACACCGCGCAGCATGACGCGCATGGCCGGCGGGCGGTGGATCTTGCCGGCCTGCTCGTCGACCACGGTCAGGCCCAGTTCAGCGGCGCAATCGAGGATGGCAGGTATGACTTCTTCATGGCGCATCGAAATGCCGACCACGCCGACCCTGCCGACAAAATTATTGATCAAGGGACCGTCGGACCAGGGGCTGTCCTCGGCGCCCGTCGAGAGGCAAGGAAAGCGCTTGGTGATGGCCGCATGGAAGCGCACCAGCACCGGTTCCGGTGGCGCCTCGTCGTCCCCATAGGTGGCCAGCAACGCGCGCACCACCGGAAAGGCGGCGTCATCACTGGCGGGAATGGCGGGAGCGAGGATGGCGAGGTTGTAGCTCATGGCGTCCGAACGAATTACTCAATAGGCAATATTGTAATTCATTCGGCGTAGCCATCGCGCCGAAATCAGCACTCATTTCTTGGTCGCTGGCGGCGGTGGCGCGCCATCGGAATTCCAGGTGTCGCGCACATACTGCCACTTGCCATCCTTCTTCTTCGACACCGACAGGTATTTGCCCGTCTCGAGGACCTTGCCGGCCTTGTCCTTGATGGTATAGGTGCCCGATGCCCAGCCCAAGTCACCGTGGGCGCCACCGTCAGGCTTGGCGCCGAGGCCGAACACGACGCCATCCTTGGCTGCGCCGCCCGCTTCCTTGGTGAAGAAGGCCTTGATGGCGGCCCGGCCATGCACGCCGGGGGCGCCAGGCGGCAACAGGACGGCATTCTCGGCGTAGAGATTGGCAAGCGTTTCTGGCTCGTTGCCATTGAAGGCCTTGAGCCAGGCCTGGTCGACGGCCTGGATGGCGGCGACGTCGGCAGCGTTGTCGCGGGCGACGGCGCTGGTGCCGGCCAGCAGGGCCAGTACGGCCAAGAGATGGGCAAAGCGGGATGGGAAGGTCATGGTCCTGTTCTCCTTATTGTTGTTGCACGGCGCTGGCGCCCGCCGGCCCGTGTAGGAACAGGATAGTGACTAATTCACAAACCGCCAGTCATTTGCAGCTGCTCAGGATCGGCTGCGCGCGGACTGGCCAGTGCCCGGTCGAGCACGATAAAGAATTCTTCCACATTGATCGGCTTGGTCAGGTAGTGGAAGAAGCCGGCGCGCATGCCTTTGGCCACGTCGTGGGGCATTGCGTTGGCCGACAGCGCGATCACCGGTATGTGCGCCAGTTGCGGATCCTGGCGCAGGATGGCGGCCGCCTCGGTACCGCTCATGCCGGGCAGGTGGATATCCATCAGGATGAGGTCGGGCCGGTGGGCGCGTGCCAGTTCGATGCCAAGGGCAGCGTCGGGCGCCGTCAGCAGGCGCAAGTCGGGCCGCATGGCGATCATTTCCCTCACCAGGGCCTGGTTGGCCGGATTGTCTTCCACATACAGCAAGGTGCGCAGCTGGCGTGCTGCCCCCAGGCCGGTATCCATCACATAGGCAGGCGTGGCAAGCGGCACGATCTGGACCGCGCGCGCAATCTGCAAGTCGAGCCAGAACACGCTGCCCTGGCCGACCACGCTGCTGGCGCCGATGCTTCCGCCCATTAACTCCATCAAGCGCTTGGTGACCGTCAATCCGATGCCGGTACCCTCAATATCGCTGCCTTCGCGCCCCAGGCGGTTGAAAGGCTGGAACAACTGCTCCATCTGGGCCGCATCCAGGCCTTCGCCCTCGTCCCTGATGCTGATGCGCAGGCGCTGGTCCGGCAGCGCCTCGCACACCACGCTGACGCTGCCGCCACGCCGGTTGTATTTGACGGCATTCGATAGCAGGTTGAGCAGCACTTGCTTGAGGCGCGTGCGGTCGGCCTGCACATGCCAGCCGGCAGCGACGATCACCTCCAGGCGCAAGGCATGGCGCTCGGCCAGCGGCGCCATCATCACACGGCATTCTTCCATCAGTTCGGCCAGGCCCACTGGTTCGGGCGAGAGCGCCAGCGTGCCCGATTCGATCTTGGCCAGGTCCAGCACTTCATTGATCAGCACCAGCAAATGCTTGCCGGCCTTGTAGATGTGGCCATTGAATTCCTGGCGCTTTTCCGGCGTGACGGGCAGCTTGTCGGAGGCGAGGATTTGCGCGAAGCCGAGGATGGCATTGAGGGGCGTGCGCAGCTCGTGGCTCATGCTCGACAGGAAAGCCGACTTGGCCTGGTTGGCTTGCTCGGCATAGCGGCGCGCCTCCTGCAGTTCGGCATTGCGCTGCACGGCCTGTTCATGCGCGACGGTCAGGCGGGCGAACAGCTTATTGCTCTCCAACAGAAGCACGATCAGCACATAGCTGGCCGCCAGCAGGCCGAAGATGCGCCCGGCATACCAGCCGAGGTCGTAGCGCCCGCCATTGAGGACGGCCGACAGGCCGATATCGCACAGCCAGGCGCCGAGCACGACCATCAGCCACAGGTCCAGGGTCGAGCGCGTGCTCAGGCGCCATAGCACCACCAGGGCGGCAGCACTGCACAGCCAGGTGGTGGACAGGCTGACGTGGCCAGCCAGCGAGTAGGTGCCCGCAACCAGGATCGGCGGCAGCAAATCATGGCCCACGGTGCACAGGAAGGTGGCAGCGGCCGCACTGGCGAGCACGGCGCCGATGGCCAGCAGCGCGGCACGCGGCGCATTGGCCAGTGGGGCCGGCGGGCGCCGGTTCAGGATGGCGTAGGCGATGACGCAGACGGGAAAACCGACATGCCAGAACACATACAGCCAGGCCGTGCTCTGGCTGCCCGCGCCGATCCAGCCGGTGGCGGAAAACAGGCCCGGGAAGGCCAGCGCGTGCGGGATGATGAGGACGGCCGTGAACAGGTAGGCGCAGGCGAGCACCAGGGTGGCGCGCGACTTGAGGATCAGGAAGTGCCCGAACAGCATCACCGCCGTGATCAGGTCATTGAGCAGCAGGGCCGATTCATAGATGGGGATGAAAGCCGACAGCGCCGGTAGCGGCGTCTTGGTGAAGGGGGCCAGCGCCAGGAAGACCAGCAGCGAGGCCAGCCCGACCGCCTTGGCCAGGGTGCGCGCGCGCCCGTCGGCCTGCAAGGTTGGCAACAGGGGAACACTCTCGTTTGCTGCCACTTCCGCCATCGACACCGCTCCATGCAAGTTGACGGTCCGGTCCGCCTACCTTGCATGATGCACTCAAACTTGCCGTTTGAAAATGATGTTTTAGTGGTCGAGGCGGGCGACCCAGTCGACCAGGGCGTCGAGGGCAGCGCGGCCCTTGCCATCACCCACCTTGTCGTCATTGATCATGGCCACCACGATGCACAGCTGGCCGCTGGCGTCGGGCACATAGCCGGCAATGGCCACGACGTTCTTCAGGGTGCCCGTTTTCAGGCGCGCACGGCTGGCGGCCGGGCTGTCCTTGAGGCGTTTGCGCATGGTGCCGTCGAGGGCCACGATGGGCATGCTGGACTGGAATTCCGGCGCCCAGTTGCTGCGCAGGCCGGCGCGTAGCAGGCCCGCCATTTGCATCGGGCTAATGCGTTCGAGGCGCGACAGGCCGGAACCGTTTTCCAGCACCAGGCCGGTGTCGTCGATGCCGCGCAGCTTCATCCAGTTGCGCACGGCGATGTCGGCGCGTACCAGGGTCGGTCCCGTCTCGCTGCCCTGGCTGCCCAGGGTCAGGAACAGGGTGCGGGCCAGGGCATTGTCGGATGGCTTATTGATGTCGCGCACCAGTTCCGGCAGGGCGCGCGAGACGTGTTCGGCCAGCAGGCGGCTGTCGGCGGGCGTGCCGCCTTCGACGGTGTCGCCACTGAAACTGCCGCCCAGTTTCTTCCAGCTTGCGCGGAACAGGCGGTCGATGTAATCCTGGCGGTCCAGCACATTGATCCAGTAAGGGCGCGCACAGTTTTTCGGGAAGGTGCCGTGCAGGACGATCTTGATATTGCCATTCTTTTCGCGCGTCGCGTCGGGGATCTTCCAGCCGTCTTCCCACTTGGCGCAATCGGCATCGATGAGCTCCATGTCGGAACTGATGCTCACTTTTTCCATCGCCGGCGCCATCACCACCTTGAGCTGCCTGGCCGTGGAGCGCAGGTCCAGGTCGATCATATTCTTGTTTAGCAGCAGCGCGTCGGGAATGACGTTGTAATAGGCCTCTGGCGCCTCGTCGAACGGCGGCACGCCAATATCGTAGCGGGCTGGATTGAACAATGTGCGGTCCAGCACCAGCTTGCCGGCGATCTTGTTGATGCCCTGGTTGCGTAGCGCCTGCAGCATGCGCTCGAGCGCCGGCGTATCGAAATCGGCATCGGCGCCGCCGCGCAAAATCAGGTCGCCCTTCAGCACGCCCTTGACTACTTCGGCATTCGTGCGCAATTCGGTGCGCGCCTTGTAGACGGGACCGAGTACATCGAGGCCGACCATCGTCGTGACCAGCTTCATCGTCGAGGCTGGCTGCATCGGCCGTTCGGCCAGGTGGGTCAGGATCGTATTGTTGCCACGGATGACGAGGGCGCTCATTGCCTCTTCGGGAATGGCGGCCGCGCCCAGCAGGCGCGTCACCGGTTCCGGCAATTGGGCCTGGGCGGCTGGCAGGGCGGCCAGCAGGGCAAGGAAGGCAAGGCGGCGGATCATGGCGTCCTCAATGGAAGAACAGGTAGGCGACCAGGATGGCGGCGGTCACGCCGGCCAGGTCGCACAGCAAACCGTAGGAAATGGCGTAGCGTGTTTTCTTGATGCCGACCGAGCCGAAATACAGGGCGACGATGTAGAAGGTCGTGTCGGCCGAGCCCTGGAAGATGCAGGTCAGGCGCCCGACGAAGGAGTCGACGCCATAGGTTTTCATGGCGTCGATCATCATCGCTTTCGAACCGCTACTCGAGAGCGGTTTGAGCAGTGCCGTCGGCAAGGCCGGCGTGAAGTCGGTATTGAAGCCGAGGTGGACAAACACCCATTCGAGCGCGCCGACGACGAAGCCCAGCACACCCGAATTGCGGAACACGCCAATCGCCACCAGCATGCCCACCAGGTAAGGGATGATCGTGAGTGAAGTCTGGATGCCGCCCTTGGCGCCCTCGATGAAGGCTTCGTAGACATTGACCTTCTTGCGCATGGCGCCGACGATGAAGCCGATGATCACCGAAAACAGCACGAAGTTGCTGACGACTTTGGAGACGAGTTCGATTTCCTGCTTGTTCAGGTAGACCGTGAAATACCAGATCAGCATGCCGATGGCCGCCGTCATGCTGCCCAGCCAGCCCAGCATGACGCGGTCGAACAGGTTGATGCGTTGCTTGATGCCGACCGAAATAATCCCCGTCACCGTCGCGACGTAGGTGGCGATCATGCAGGGAATGAAGATGTCGGAAGGGTCGTGGGCGCCAAGGATGGCGCGCTGGGCCATGATGGCCACCGGGATCAGGGTCAAGCCCGAGGTGTGCAGCACCAGGAACATGATCTGGGCGTTACTCGCCTCTTCCTTGTTGGGGTTAAGCGTTTGCAGGCTCTCCATCGCCTTCAGGCCGAAGGGCGTGGCCGCATTGTCGAGGCCCAGCAGGTTGGCCGAGAAATTCATCACCATGTGGCCGGTGGCTGGGTGTTCTTTCGGCACGTCCGGGAAAATGCGCGAGAAGAAGGGAGAAATCAGGCGCGCCAGCGCGCCCACGGCGCCGGCTTTTTCGCCGATGTTCATGATACCGAGCCACAAGGTCATGATGCCGGCCAGCGGCAGCGCAATGTCCATGACCGCCAGGCGCGCCGAGTCGAAGGTGCCATCGACGATCTTCTTGAAGATCTCGGTATCGCCCATGAAGATCCACTGGCCCAGCGCCGCCAGGAAGCCAACGAGGAAGAATCCGGACCAGATGTAATTGAGTGCCATGTCAGTTTTCTCTGTAGGAATGCGGACAGAGTATAGACATAGCGCGAAAGAAATTGATGAAAGATTGCAGCCCTACCATGCAAAAAAGTTATGCGCGAAGGTCGACCAAGACACAATCATTCGACAATGACCTGGCAGCCGATCAATCCGGATTGCCCGCAACCGCCCCGATGCAGACATGCGATCAAACTGCCCAATGCAAGCATGCCGATCGAAAGCGGATTTCACCTTCGTCACTCTTGCTCATCATGCCCCTGCGATTTCTTCCATTGCGCAATCCTTTCGACTTTTTCTTTATGCGCCTTAATAGGCTGTTCAGACGGCGGGAACAATTCGTGAAACCCGTTGTGCAGATTCTTCGCCAATTTTATTAAGGTGCCAAGAAGGATGTGCATGTCCTCGGGCTTCTCGTGAAGTGCCTGCTTGAGAGTTACGGTCTTATCTCCACTGTCCTCCAGATACTTAGTTGTCACCTCGCCACCGTGATGCTCATATATGTGGCGCCGGTGAAAGCATGTAGCGGCAAAGTTTATCTCAGTGACTTTGATTCCAGATGCAATGTCAATGTCGAACCATTCCTTCAGCTCGGTTCGTATGCGATTGAGGTCGTGGAACCGTCGATCTTCCAAGCGGCTGCGTCGTGACTTTGTCATTGGCACGAGCCTCGCCAATTCCTTCGCATATTGGCCGACCAAGGAATCGAACGCCGATATTGCACTGCGCAATAGGTTCTCTGGAGGCTGCCCACCGGTTGTAAGCTGTGCGCGAATCGCGGTGATTTGATCTTCGAAATCTTGCAGATCGCTTCGAGTACCGCACGCCGAGCAGTAGCCATAACGTCCCAGAATGTCATTAAACTCATTGCAGGCGGGGCAAATAAATTTCCGCTGCTGACTTTTTTCGGATACGTAAAACGATGGCTTTTCGTCATCCGCCTTTTCCACCGAATCTGCTACAAGGTCCATATCAATGGTGCATTCGCCATTCTCAATTTCACCAAGAGCGTTATCCAACGTCTCACAATAATGGGCGACATATTTGCGCTGAGCTACCGATAGGAATTGATGACTAGCGGTTGTCAACGCACAATAAGGGCAGCGATTGGGATGCGGGCCGCTACGCCAGTAAGCGCGACAGCGGGGACAATGGTGGCCGAATTTCCCTTCGCTATCCGATGCCACAAAAACGGGAAAACATCCGGGCGGCACAGACATCTCCTCTCCAAGGCCCGCAATAGTCCCATTTCCGACCACTATCCCCTGGGGTAGCGCATTCACCTGGATCAAGACAGATGGAACAGGCCGTGAACTCGAATAGGCGACTTGATACCGAGTGCCATTTTCGTCAGTGCTTACTGTGAATGTGATTTTCCCACCCGAATGGGCTATCTCAGCGAATTCCGGTGTCTGGTACATGCGCGGGCCTTGTTCAATGTCGTGTATAGGTAAAATCGCAATCGCAATCGCAATCGCAATCGCAATCGCAATCGCAATCGCAATCGCAATTGCAAGTTGGTTTTGTCCAAACTACGTCAACTAGTGGCCGATTATGCGCGATTGCAGGCTTGCCAACTTCTACGCCTGACGTCCAAGAAAAGCCCATCAAACGCGCAACATTAACTGATAGATACGTCTCCGGAGCGGACGGTCGCGGGAGGTCGGCCATGGGTTATTCGCCGATCACTATTGCACAGCCAGGCTCACCGCTGAACAGACTATGCAACCGAAAATTCTTCACATGAGTTCTCAGGCCAAATGTTTGTGTAGTTATCCTCAGAAAGCAATCGGAACGCGGACTTCACTTCGGCTAGTAAGCCACGCCTATCCAAGACGAATTTGACCTCCCCGAAGGTCGCCACTGGATCCGACGTCAGAATGAAAATATTGATTTCGCCGCATCCCATATCATGGCCATCAACCTAAGCTATGTCCGTCAACTCAATGGACAGTTCTTGTTCCAAACTTAGCATCGCATCGAAGTCAGCGAACGATCCGCCATTTAGCTGAAGGACCAACTGATAATTCATGATTTCCTTAAATCCACGGTTTCTTCAATTTTTGTCGCGTGGGCGAATGTCGGCTGATGGCCGAGTGCCGTCACCTAAGTTGATGAGCTTGAGGAACGAATGACGACCGCGTCACACGTATCTGATGCATATACCCTCTCGATAACAGAGGCACCCAAATAACGCCTCCCCATAAATTCAGCGAGATAGCTTTCGCACGTACTATCTGGAGCCAGTGTGATTTCGGCTATGCCTTCGAATGCAGCCACGGCACGCGCACCAGTTTGTAACGGAAGCGGTGATATTACTATACCGCCGTTTGCGCCAACATCTTGTATTCGATAGGCTATCGCTGCTAGCGCTTCTTGCTTTTGCCCAGACGAAGTATGTCGTCGCGCCTCTATGACCAAAAAATTCTCTCCGTCAGTGCACCAAGCTTTTGCATCAATCTCCCATTCAGCTGAGCTCTTTCCAACGAGCACTTGCTTGCCTTCGACAACGGAAATATCGAGTTCATTACGAAGGTCGGAGACAACTCTTCGAGCTGCGTCTTCATAAATAGTCCAAGCAGGCTGGTTCATTGTGCTCTCCGAAATTAGAATTGACTGCTCTTGGCCGCTATGAGCCAACGCCAAAGTATATGCGCGAAAACACAAATGCCGAAATCAGCCCGCCCGCTGTAGCGCTCGCCAACGTAACTTTCGGCTTCGACGTTTGACGTGCGATGAGCAAACCAATTCCAGTTGCGGATGAAATCGCTAGCAGGTGACTCAATGCAAACGTCAAGAAAAATCCGATAGCGGTGAGGCCCCAGCCTGCACCTGAGCTAGGAGTCTGCGCGGCAGAAAATTGATGTCATCCAAAGCAGCGGGGTAAACG
>JAZJYP010000056.1:0-5140 GCA_040390345.1 Pseudomonadota bacterium
TGACGTAGTCTTTCAGGAAGCCGCGCGCCGAGTCGGTGTCGAGGCGGTAGATCACATTGCTTTGCACGCACTGCATGTCGCCGGTGATCGTGGTGCCGGCCAGGACGCTCGTTTCACCGTCGCCGCTGCCGACGAAGTTCGGTCCGCCCGAATCGCCATAGCAGGTGCCGCTATTGCCGACCGCGTTGTTCTGTGACAGGCGCAGCCAGGCCTGCGTCATGGCGCCAAAGGCCGAGACCGACCACTCGCGCGTGTCTTCGTAATTGATCACGGGCTTGCCCTTGCCGTCGAAGCTGCGCTCCTGCCCGCCGTAACCGACGGCCGTGTAGGAGCTGCCGGCCATCAGGCCATTGCTCTTGAGCGTGTCGAACAGGCCGCGCGTGGGCAGGCGGGCTGGCGTGATGCCGGCGATGGCTTGGTCGAAGACGATGACGGCGATGTCATGCGGGTCGTTCTGCGATTTGCTGTAGGCGGCATCGGCGAAATAGCGGCCCACATACATCACGCCGGCGTTGTTCACGTGGCTTTCAAACGTCACCTTGACCGTGGGCACACCGGGATTGCAGTGCGCTGCCGTGAGCATCACGGTCGGGCTGATCATCGTGCCGGTGCAAAAAGCGTAGGATGTGCCGTGGCTGTCATAGTCGACCAGCGCGCCGACGGCAGGGTGCTTGTCGCCATCGGCCTGGCCCCAAGTAATGGCGTGGGCCTGTGCGCCCGCCAACGCAAGCAGCGCCGCGCCAAAGCGGCAAAGGGAACTCTTCTTCATGGGATCTCGTCTCCAAAATGGTGTGTACTTGCCGGCTGCCCCACCTCGCGGCGCCGCCCCGGCTCATGCCGGGGTTCGCGTTGTCAGAACGCGCGCAAGGTGCGCCTGCATGATGCAGCGGCGTCGCAATGGTTGTCAATATGTTATTGTCATGGGCGTGCGGCCTGGTCCCGCCTATCCGTGGAGGAAACATGAATGCAGCAACGTTTGGCAGTCGCGCCGAGTCCTTGAACGCCAAGGTTGGCGCCATTTCATTGGCGGTGGTCGCGTTGATGACCTTGCTGCTGTCGCATACCGCCGTGCCGCTTGCGCCGCTGAGGATTCTGGCGCTCGCCCTGGCGGCGTTTGCGACCTGGGCCTTTTGTGACGAGATGGGCATGAAGAAGCCGCTCAATCGTGCCGGTTTCGTGTTTTTCTCCATTGCCGCGATCAGCAAAGTGCAGATTTCACTGGGCTTGGCGACGCAACTCCTTGGACGCTACTACCTGCTGTATGCCGCTTTTTTGCTCTTGGCGGTCTTGTTCTGGTCGGTCGCCTTCCTGCACCGCAAGCGCGAACTCAAAGTCGTTGGTGCCATCGGCCTGGCGGCAACGCTCGCGCCCATCGTGGCGATCGTGGCCGGACATCTGGTCGTGGGCCTGGGCGCGGTGATCGGCGTGGGCTCCCTGCTCAGCGCCACGGAAGGCGCTACCGTGTCCGACCTGGGATTCGTCACGCTGGTCGAACGCATCTTCGGCTTGTGGGCCTTGCTTGCTGCCTGGCTGCTGTGGCGCGGCCACATCGCCAATCCGCCAGGCACCGCAGACTAGCGCACGTCGCAACTTTCCTTCATTTGCGCGATCCATGCGCGGATCAGGGCCACGCCTTCGCGGTGCACGGTGCCGCGGCCCAGCTCGGGCATCATGACGCCGGTCTCCTTGCTGGCCAGGCGAAATTCCATGATCGAGTCGTCCGGCTTGCCCGGCGTGATGCCAAAAGGCCGGTTGCCGGTGCCGGCGCCGGCAGCCACCGGTGGCTTGCACAGGCCCAGGTGCAGGTTGGCCGGCGCGCCCATGTTCAGGTGCAGCGCGGTCGTGTTGGCGGCGCCCTTGTCGTTGTGGCAGTGGGCGCAGTTGATGTCGAGGTAGGCGCGCGCACGCTCGTCGATCCTGGCGTTCTTGTCTTGCCAGTTGACGTTGCGCGGCGCGGCCGCCGCTGCCGGCGCGCCGGTCAGGTAGCCGATCCGCGCCAGGTAGTCGAGCTGGTTGACGCTCACGCCCTCGTAGGTGAAGTTGCGGTTCAGGTGGCGCGCCTTCGGGCCAATCGGCTCGAACTGGCGCGACTTCACGTCGGCCACGTGGCAGGACGCGCACTGGTTCACGTTCGGCACCACATAGGTCAGCTTCTGGCGCTGCTGGTCGTCGGCGACGAGCTCCATCGGGATTTGCTCGCCCGTGCGCTGCAAGACGGCGTCGCCCTGGTCTTCGTTCCATACATAGGGCAGGGCGATCCAGCCATCGGCGCGGTGCACCAGCAGGCGCGTTTCGACCAGCTTCACTTTGCCCAGGTCGAGGCGGCCGCCGTCGACGTCCATGCCGGTGTCATAGGTGGCGCGCATGACCTTGCCGTCACGTGCATCGCGCGGGTAGTAAAAGGTCTTGGAGATGATGGTCCCGACGGGGAAGTCGAAACTCTTGTCGGCGTCGTAGCGCGCGCTCTTCCCGCTTGGCATCCACACCGTGCGCAGCTTGTGCGCGTAGTCGGTAAACAGCGGCGTATTCAGCTCATAGGGCACGACGCCCTTGTTCAGGCTGAGCACGCGCCCGTTGGCGGCCATCAAGTGCCAGTCGGACAGGTGCTCGGGTTTGCCATCGGCGATAAAGGCCACCGGTGCCTGGCTGCGCGTACAGCCCGCGAGGGCAAGCGCGCACAGCCCCAACAAGACAAACTTCTTCAAGACGCTACCTCAGGCTTTGGCCGGCGCTGCCGACAGTTGGGGAATCGCTACCGCAGGCAGCTTGGCCAGGTCGCACTTGAACTGGGTGGGCTCATTGGTCGGGTTCTTGTACTTGTGCGGGCCGTCGGCGTTGAGCACGGCGGCCGCGCCGTTGTTGACGCAGATGCGGTGCTCGGCCGGCATCACGCCGCCGACCATCAGCTTGGTGTCGACATAGCCATCCCACAACACGTCGGGCAGGTGGCCGGACAGGCCGTACATGGCGATCTTGAGCGTCTTCAGGTCCAGGCCATCGGGCGAATCGCCGCCGCCCTTGAAGCGGTTGCCGTAGACGTAGATCGCCTTCGGGTAGGGATCGTAATTGGCCGAGACGCCCTTCTCGGTGTAGTAGCCGGTCGAGTGGTAGCTCGAGATGATGACGTTGGCGGTCTGGTTCTCGGTGACGTCGTTGTCGAAGATCTCGACCTTCGAATTGGAGTTCACCACCACGCCGGAGCCGGCCGGCACGCTGGCCACGGCCGTGCCCTTGGCGGCGAAGTTGCCGAGGTTATTCTTGTCGACCTTGTTCTTGAACACGCGCGTGCCGTAGCCGGGCTGCGACAGGTTCGGCATATTGAATACCAGGATGCCGCCGGTGTTGTTGGTGGCCACGTTGTCATACACGTCGGCGTCGATCGTGTTTTCGATTTCGATGCCGGCCACATTCTGTTCGGCGCGCGAGCGGCGCACCACCACGCCCTTGGACTGGCCGACGTAAATACCGGCGTCGGAAGCGGCGATGGCCACGCAGTCTTCGATCAGCACATTCTTGGTCTTGACCGGATAGATGCCATAAGCGCCGTTGGTGACCTTGGAGCCGCCCGTCCACTGGACCTTCACGGCGCGGATGGTGATGTTGTCGCCGTCATTGATCTTCAGGCCATCGCCCTTGGAGTCTTCGATGGTCAAGCCTTCGATGACGAAATTGCTGGCGTAGACCAGCATGCCTTCCGGCCCGGTGACCTGGTCTTTGAACGAGAGCACGGTCTTGTCCATGCCGGCGCCGCGCACCGTCACGCCATTGGCGCGCAAGGTCAGGCCGCTGGTGAGGTGGTAGTGGCCGGCAGGGATCTCGATCACGCTGCCAGGCTTGGCGTCGAGCAGTTGCTCCTGCAGCTTCTTCTGGAAAGCGGCATCGGCGACGGCATTGGCCTTCGATGCTTCGTCCGATTTGCCGCATGCGGCCAGCAGTACACACAGCGCCACGGCGCCCACGCCCTTGATCATTGCTTGTCCCCTCGGTTTTTGTTGTTGAGAATTGCAAAAGCGGAATCAGTATAAGCTGGCCGGTGTTATTTTAAGACAGTCATTTTCGGCCAAATTTCCTGCTATTATCGGCCACATGCCTACCGTGCACATCTATATTGGCGACGATTGCTGGGGCGGCCTCGCGCTGCTGACCAAGGAAGCCTTTGCCATCGCCGGCACCCTGAACGCCCGCAATGCCGACCTGGCCCAGTCCGAGCTGTTCCAGGTGCACCTGGTGGGCTTGCGGCGCGCGCCCGTGCGCAGCTTTACCGGGCCGATGCTGGTGCCGGAAGCGACCGTGCGCGGCGCGCGGCCGGACGTGATCGTCATCCCGCCGTTTTACTTTCGCGACGAAGCGAGCGCGCAGCTGCCGGCGCGCCTGCGCAGCTGGCTGCTGCAAGCCTACGAAGCGGGCACGCTGCTGCTGTGCATGGCCAGTGGCGTGCGCCTGCTCGCTGCCACCGGCCTGCTCGACGGGCGCGAGGCCACCGGAAACCTGTCCGATCAGCGCGTGTTCGCGCGCGATTATCCGCAGGTGCGCTTCGTGCCGGAGACGGCGCTGGTCATCGACGACCGCATCATCACGGCCGCGTCGATCAATCCCTGCATGGATGCCTGCGCCTACCTGGTCAACCATTTCGTGGGCGAAGCGGCGGCGCACAAATTCTCGCGCTATACCAATTCCTTCAGCCACGCCAGCTACGAAAAGACGGCGCTGAAAAACGCGGCCTGGAAGCAGCATGGCGACGCACGCATCCGCCAGGCGCAAGAATATGTGGAACGCTATTTCAAGCAGGACCTGTCGGTGGAAGATGCGGCGCGGCGCGCGGCCATGAGCGTGCGCAATTTCACGCGCCGCTTCCAGGCGGCAGTGGGGATGTCGGCACACAGCTATATCGCGCGCTGCCGGGTCGAGCACGCGAAGGACTTGCTGGTGCAGCCGGGGGTGTCGATCTTGCAGGTGGCGCTGCGCTGCGGCTTTCGCAACGAAGTGACCTTGCGCCGGGCCTTCGGCCAGCATGTGGGTATGACGCCGGCGTGTTTTCGCGCCGGCGGTGTGCGTGGTGGGTAGCGCGCGCCATGGGACTGCGGAAGAGGCGTAGATACTGTTAATGTCGTCAAGTCCCGTGAAGGGCCGGATTGAAATT
>JAZJYP010000057.1:0-5100 GCA_040390345.1 Pseudomonadota bacterium
GGGGCCGCGCTTCGGGCCTGGTCATGATGCTGCCGCACGGTTACGAAGGCCAGGGCCCCGAGCACTCGTCGGCGCGTCCGGAACGCTTCCTGCAGCTGTGCGCGGAAAACAATATGCAGGTCGTGCAGCCAACCTCGGCCGCGCAGATCTTCCACCTGCTGCGCCGCCAGATGGTGCGCCAGTTCAGGAAGCCGCTGGTGATCCTCACGCCGAAGTCGCTGCTGCGCAACAAGGACGCCGGCTCGCCCCTGTCCGAACTGGCCAAGGGCGTCTTCCACACCGTCATCGGTGAGGTCGACGAGAAGATCGATGCCAAGAAGGTCAAGCGCATCGTCGCCTGCTCGGGCAAGGTCTACTACGACCTGGTCAACACCCGCAAGGTGCGCGGCGTCTCCGACGTGGCCATCATCCGCGTCGAGCAGCTCTATCCCTTCCCGCACAAATCCTTCGCCGCCGAACTGAAGAAGTTCCCGAACGCGACCGAAGTGGTGTGGACCCAGGATGAGCCGCAAAACCAGGGTGCCTGGTTCCAGATCCAGCACAATGTGTTCGAGTCGATGGAAGCGGGCCAGCGCCTTGCCTACGCCGGCCGTCCGGCTTCCGCCTCGCCGGCGGTGGGCTATGGCGACAAGCACAATGCGCAGCAAAAGGAACTGCTGGAAACGGCCTTCTCGAAGCTCAAGGGCTTCGTTCTGACGAAATAAGAACAAGGCGCCCCGGGCGCCTTCATCAAAAAAATATACGGAGTTTTACATGGCACAAATTGAAGTCAAGGTTCCACAACTGTCGGAATCGGTCGCCGAAGCGACGCTGCTGTCCTGGCACAAACAAGTCGGCGCCGCCGTTGGCCGCGACGAAAACCTGATCGACATCGAAACCGACAAGGTGGTTCTGGAACTGCCGGCGCCGGCCGCCGGCGTGGTCGTCCAGATCCTCAAGGGCGACGGCAGCATGGTCGTGTCGGGCGAAGTGATCGCCATCATCGACACCGACGCGTCGGCAGCGGCGGCCCCGTCGGCACCGGCAGTGGCGGCAGCGCCCGCGGCAGCGGCACCCGCTGCAGACACCTCGAAAGCCGGCGTGGCCATGCCAGCGGCAGCGAAGATCCTGTCCGAAGCGAACATGACTGCTGCCCAAGTGGCCGGTTCCGGCAAGGATGGCCGCGTGACCAAGGGCGACGCCCTGGCCGCCGTCGCCGTCAAGCCTGCCGCACCGGCAGCGCTGGCCCCCGTGGCCGCCAAACCGGCCCTGCAGCAAGTGGCAGCACCGGCCGCACCGAACCTGGGCGAGCGCCCTGAAGAGCGCGTGCCGATGAGCCGCCTGCGCGCCCGTATCGCCGAGCGCCTGGTGCAGTCGCAGTCGACCAACGCCATCCTGACGACCTTCAACGAAGTCAATATGCAGCCGGTCATCGACCTGCGCAACAAGTACAAGGACAAGTTCGAGAAAGAGCACGGCGTCAAGCTGGGCTTCATGTCCTTCTTCGTCAAGGCCGCCGTCGCCGCCCTCAAGAAGTACCCGATCATCAACGCCTCGGTCGATGGCAACGACATCGTCTACCACGGCTACTTCGACATCGGTATCGCGGTCGGTTCGCCGCGCGGCCTGGTGGTGCCGATCCTGCGCAACGCCGACCAGATGTCGATCGCCGACATCGAAAAGAAAATCGGCGAATTCGGCGCCAAGGCCAAGGAAGGCAAGCTGACACTGGACGACCTGACCGGCGGTACCTTCTCGATCTCGAACGGCGGCACCTTCGGTTCGATGCTGTCGACCCCGATCATCAACCCACCGCAATCGGCCATCCTGGGTGTGCACGCAACGAAGGACCGCGCTGTCGTCGAAAACGGCCAGGTCGTGGTGCGTCCGATGAACTACCTGGCCATGTCCTACGACCACCGCATCATCGACGGCCGCGAAGCCGTGCTGGGCCTGGTCACGATGAAGGAAACGCTGGAAGACCCGAGCCGCCTGCTGCTCGACCTGTAATCGCAGCTTGCGCGCACCTGGACCGGGTGCGTGCAAGCGTGTTCAATTTTTTTTGACGAGGATTCCCATGAATATTGCCGAAGAAATCAAGCGTTTGCACGAACTCCACCAGGCCGGTGCGCTCACCGATGCCGAATTTGAAGCTGCCAAGGCCAAGCTGATCGCCGGCCAAGGCGCAGGCGGCAGTGCCGCCGGTGGCGGCGCCGATATCACCAGCTTGCGCCGCTCGATCAACGACCGCTGGCTGGGCGGCGTGTGCGGCGGCCTGGGCAAGGTCACCGGCCTGGAATCCTGGGTCTGGCGCCTGATCTTCATGCTGTGCGTGGTGTGCTTCGGTTTCGGTGTGCTGCTGTATCTGCTGATGTGGATCTTCGTCCCCGAAGAATAATCAAGGAATGTAAATAATGAGTAACGCAAAACAATTTGACGTCGTCGTCATCGGCGCCGGCCCCGGCGGCTATATCGCCGCCATCCGCGCCGCGCAGCTCGGCTTCAAGGTCGCCTGTATCGATGAATGGGCCAATGCCAAGGGCGGCCCGGCACCGGGCGGCACCTGCACCAATGTCGGCTGCATCCCGTCGAAAGCGCTGCTGCAGTCGTCCGAGCACTTCGAGCACGCCGGCCACGCCTTCTTTGACCACGGCATCGACGTCGCCGGCCTGGCGCTGAACCTGCCCAATATGTTGAAGCGCAAGGACACCGTCGTCAAACAGAACAACGACGGCATCCTGTACCTGTTCAAGAAGAACAAGGTCAGCTTCTTCCATGGCCGCGGCGCCTTTGCCGGCGCAGCCAACGGCGTCTACACCGTCAGCGTCAGCGGCGCCGCGCCGGAGACCCTGGAAGCGAAGCATGTGGTCATTGCCACCGGTTCCAACGCCCGCGAACTGCCAGGCGCGCCGTTCGATGAAAAACTGATCCTGTCGAACGCCGGCGCGTTGGCCATCGACGCCGTGCCGGCCAAGCTGGGCGTGATCGGCGCCGGTGTGATCGGCCTGGAAATGGGTTCCGTGTGGCGCCGCCTGGGTGCCGACGTGACGGTGCTCGAAGGCCTGCCGACTTTCCTCGGTGCGGTCGACGAGCAGATCGCCAAGGAAGCGCACAAGCTGTTTACCAAGCAGGGCCTGGCCATCAGCCTGGGCTGCAAGATCGGCAAGATCAGCGCTGCCAAGGACAAGGTCACCGTGGAATACGCCGACGCCGCCGGCACCGAGCAGAAAGCCGTGTTCGACAAGCTGATCATCTCGATCGGCCGCGTCCCCAACACCAATGGCTTGGGTGGCGACAGCATCGGCCTGAAGCTCGACGAGCGCGGTTTCGTGGCTGTCGACGACGACTGCAAGACCAACCTGCCCAATGTGTGGGCGGTGGGCGACGTCGTGCGCGGCCCGATGCTGGCGCACAAGGCCGAAGAAGAGGGCGTTGCCGTTGCCGAGCGTATCGCCGGCCAGCATGGCCACTGCAATTTCAACACGATTCCGTGGGTGATCTACACCTCGCCGGAAATTGCGTGGGTGGGCCAGACCGAGCAGCAATTGAAAGCGGCGGGCGTGGCCTACAAGGCCGGCACCTTCCCGTTCATGGCCAATGGCCGTGCACGCGCGCTGGGCGACACGTCGGGCATGGTCAAGTTCCTGGCCGACGCCACGACCGACGAAATCCTCGGCGTGCACATTGTCGGCCCGATGGCCTCCGAACTGATTTCGGAAGCCGTGGTGGCGATGGAGTTCAAGGCATCCAGCGAAGACATCGCCCGCATCTGCCACGCGCACCCGTCGCTGTCGGAAGCGACCAAGGAAGCCGCGCTCGCCGTTGACAAGCGTTCGCTCAACTTCTAAATCGTCCTCCACCGGGCGGGCTGCGGCCCGCCCGGCACTCCCCTGATGAATGTCCAAGAGTTTTACCTCCACTCCCTGGCCCAGCGCGGCTACCAGAGCGACGCTGCCCAGCAGCGTGCCGTCGACCGCCTGCAGTACGCCTATGAGGAGTGGGTCGATTACAAGGCGCGCCGCTCGTCGAGCTTCAAGCGCCTGATCAACCGCCCCGATGTGCCACGCGGCGTCTACCTGTGGGGCGGGGTCGGGCGCGGCAAGTCGTTTTTGATGGACAGTTTTTATTCGGTGGTGCCGGTGGTGCGCAAGACGCGCCTGCACTTCCACGAATTCATGCGCGGCGTGCACCGCCAGCTCGACGAGCTCAAAGGCGTGGCCGATCCGCTCGACGAAGTGGCACGCCGCATCGCCCGCAAATACCGCCTGATCTGCTTCGACGAATTCCACGTCTCCGACATCGCCGACGCGATGATCCTGTATAACCTGCTGACGGCCATGTTCAACAACGGCGTGTCGTTCATCATGACGTCGAACTACGACCCAGACCTGCTGTACCCGGACGGACTGCACCGTGACCGCATGCTGCCGACGATTGCCCTGCTCAAGGACAAGCTCGATGTGCTCAACGTGGACGCCGGCGTGGACTACCGCAAGCGCGCCCTGGAACAGGTCGACAGCTATTACACGCCGTTGGGCGCGGCCGCCGACCAGGCCCTGCGCAGTGCCTACGCGCTGGTGGCCGAAACCGCCGACGAAGACCCGATCGTGCACATCGAACAGCGCGAAATCCGCTCCCTGCGCCGCGCCGGCAGCATCATCTGGTTTGATTTCGCCACCCTGTGCGGCGGGCCCCGTTCGCAGAACGATTATCTGGAGCTGGCGAGCC
The DNA here is from genome assembly GCA_040390345.1 of Pseudomonadota bacterium. GTDB lineage: Bacteria > Pseudomonadota > Gammaproteobacteria > Burkholderiales > Burkholderiaceae_D > Telluria_A. The sequence continues at coordinate 4,708 of JAZJYP010000057.1, forward strand.
GCTTCCACACCGTGATACTGTCCGGTATTCCGGCCATGTCGGCGGCCCAGTCGTCCGAAGCGCGCCGCTTTACCTGGCTGATCGACGTGTTCTACGACCACAAGGTGAAGCTGCTGATGTCGGCCGAAGTCGCGCCCGAACAGCTGTACACCCAAGGCATGCTGGCCAACGAGTTTCATCGCACCGTCTCGCGTATCATTGAGATGCAATCCCAGGACTACATGAACGCCGAGCGGCGCGGCGCTGCCGAAGCGCTGGCCTGACACCACGAGAACCTTTTTATGCCCCATCTGATGACACGTTCGCTGCAACGCACTGCACTGCTGCTGGCCGCTGCCAGCCTGGCCGCCTGCGTCATGACGGTGCCGCCAGACGCTCCTGCGCCGGCAGTAC
>JAZJYP010000058.1:0-20421 GCA_040390345.1 Pseudomonadota bacterium
AGCACTCCCTTGGTAAGGGAGAGGCCACGTGTTCAATCCACGTCAAGGGCACCATCGTTTCAATACACCCGTTCCACCGTCAATCCGCGCGCGCGCAGCAGCAGCGGCACGCTCAGTTTGCCCACCAGGTGCAGCACGCCGATGGCCGCCACCGCCTTATCTTCACGCGCCAGCAATGCCGCCAGCTTGTCCGCGATCGGGCCATTGCGCTCTTCCAGCAGCACTTTCTGCACAAACCGGCCTGACACGCTGGTGTCTTCCTCGGCGCGCGCCGCGATCGCATCAAACGCCTTCTGGTCGGCCGTGCGCCAGGCTTCGACGATTTCACGCACTTCGCGTTTCTGCTTGCCCGTCTCGATCGCCTCGATCGACTCTTCCAGGAAGCGCCACTGGTCTTCCAGCGACAGGCGCCCGAACAGCGACAGCTGGGCCACCACCGATTCGAGTTCGATCACCTTGGCCTTGCCTGCGTGCGCCAGCTGCGCCATGTGGGCGTCCACGGCCAGGTCAGAGCGATAGCCCTGCGCCGCGTATTCGTTCAGCGCCAGCACCGTCGCCACCAGCCAGGGACGCAAGCCCTCGACGGAACTGGACTGCATGTGCATCGTCGCCAGCACCTTGTCCAGGCGCGCCTTCACGCTTGGGTCAAGGCCGGCGAAACCGCGGCTGCCCGGCGGGAAGACGCCATATTCCTGCATCGCCCGCGCCATCGCACCAGCGTCTTGCGCCGTGTCGACTTCCAGCGCCAGCGTGCTCGCCTGCGCCACGGCCTCGGTGATGCGTTTTTCGAGCGGATAAAACGCCGGCAAACCCACATGCATGGTGCCGAACAAATACATGGAGTGGCCGCTGCCGCTGACCTTGAACAGCGCGCCGCGTGCCTGCTGCGTGCCGTCCTGCGCAGCCGCCTGCGACAACAGCAAAAACAGGCTGACGAACAACGTGATAATCTGGCGCTGCATATTTCGATTCCTTTTTCCAGGCTGCCTGTGCCGAATCTTACCCCGTCCGCCCCCCTGTGGTTCTTCGATTTGGACAATACCTTGCACAATGCCTCGCACGCGGTTTTCCCGACCGTGAGCGCGAAGATGGACGACTATATCGCCAGCGTACTGGGCCCCGGCAGCACGCCCGCCAGCGTGGCCGCCCTGCGCCAGCAATACTGGAAGCGCTACGGCGCCACCTTGCTGGGCATGATCCGGCACCATCAGGTCTCGGCCGCCGACTTCCTGCACCAGACCCACGCGCTTGACGACCTGCCCTCGATGCTGCGCTTCGAGCGCGGCCTGGCGCGCCTGCTGCGCCGCCTGCCCGGGCGCAAAATCCTGCTTACCAACGCGCCAACGGCCTATTCGCGCACGGTGATGAAGCACCTGGGTTTGCAGCGCCACTTCACCCACCACATCGCCATCGAAGATATGCATGTGCACGGCCAGCTGCGGCCCAAGCCGTCCAAGCTGATGCTGCGCCGCCTGTTGCGCCGCCATGGCGTGGCCGCCCACCGCACCATCCTGGTCGAAGACACGCTGGAAAACCTGCGCGCCGCACGCCAGCTGGGCATGCGCACCGCCTGGGTGACGCAATACCTGCGCATGAGCGACCCGATTGGCGCAGCAGCCCTGCCAAAAATGCTAAAACGCCCCGCTTACGTCGATGTCAAAGTAAAATCTGTCCGTCAGCTGCCCGCACGCCTGCACCGCCTGCGCTGACACACGACCAACCCACCACATCGAGATCACATGGCAGCCTCCAAGCCGGGTGAGCGCAAGCTCCAAATTCTCCAGGCCCTGGCCGCGATGCTGGAGCAGCCGAAAGGCGAAAAGATCACCACTGCCGCACTGGCGGCGCGGCTCGATGTGTCGGAGGCGGCGCTGTACCGTCATTTCGCCAGCAAGGCCCAGATGTTCGAAGGCCTGCTCGAATTTATCGAGTCCAGCGTCTTTGGCCTGATCAACCAGATCACCGAGCGCGAAGAACGCGGCATCGACCAGGCCCACGCCATCGTCCAGATGCTGCTCAGCTTCGCCGCCAACAATCCCGGCATGACGCGCGTGCTCATTGGCGACGCCCTCGTCAACGAAGACGAACGCCTGCAACTGCGCATGAACCAGTTCTACGACAAGGTGGAACTGGCCTTCAAGCAGTCGCTGCGCACCGCCGCGAGCCAGGGTCACGGCCAAGAGCCGGAAGTGGCGCCGCGCGCCAACCTGCTGGTGAGCTATGTGATCGGACGCTGGCACCGCTTTGCCAAGGGCGGCTTCAAACTCAACCCCACCGAGGGCACGGCCCTGCAACTGGCCCTGCTGCTCGCTTGATGTTTCCTGTTTTTTGATGCCCACCCAAGAATGCTTTGCCCTGCTTGACGACGCGAGCGACGCCACCCCGGCGCGCTCCCGCCTGTACACGGGCCTGTCCGGTGAACTGGTGTGCCAGTCCTTCGACGCATGGCCCGCCGTGCTGGCCGAGATGCAAGCGGCGTTGGGACGCGGCCTGCACGCCGTGCCCCTGCTCTCCTACGAATTGGGCGGCAAGATCGTCGGCGTCGAGCCGCATCCCAGCACGTCGCTCGCGCACATCCTGTTATTCGAACGATGCGAACTGCTGGACCATGCCCAGGTGGCCATCTGGCTCGCCGTGCGCGCCGATGGCGAACCGGCCGGCATCGCGGGCGTGCATGCCAATGTCGACGAAGCCGAATTCACGCGCGCGCTTGGCAGCGTGCACGACTACATCGCCGCCGGCGACACCTACCAGGTCAACTACACCTACCGCCTGCGCTTCGACGCCTTCGGTTCCCTATTCGACCTGTACGCCCGCCTGCGTGCGCGCCAGCCCGTGCCGTATGGTGCGCTGGTCGCCCTGCCCGATGGCAGCGCGATCGTCTCGCTCTCGCCCGAACTGTTCGTGCGCCACAGCCAGGGCGAACTGACCACGCGCCCGATGAAAGGCACCGCCCCCGCCGCCAGCGACGACGCCGAGAACGCCCGCCGCAGCGCAGCCCTGGCGCAGGATCCGAAGAACCGCGCCGAAAACCTGATGATCGTCGACCTGCTGCGCAATGACCTGGGCCGCGTGGCCGTCACCGGCACCGTGGAAGTGCCGGCGCTATTCGACGTGCAGCGCTACAGCAGCGTGCTGCAGATGACGTCCACCGTGCGCGCGCGCTTGCGACCGGACGCTGCGCTGTCCGAGATTTTTGACGCGCTCTACCCCTGCGGCTCGATTACCGGCGCGCCCAAACGGCGCACCATGGAAATTATCCGCGAGCTCGAACCCGCGCCGCGCGGCATCTACACCGGCGCCATCGGCTGGTTCGCGCCCGACGGCGACTTCTGCCTGTCCGTCCCGATTCGCACGCTGGTCCTGCAAGCGCCGCAACACGGCGTGCGCGCGGGTGAACTCGGGGTGGGCGCCGGCATCGTCTTCGACAGCGACGCACGCGACGAATACGCCGAATGCCAGCTCAAGGCCCGCTTCCTGACCGGTCTGTCGAATGACTTCGAATTATTCGAGACGATGTACGCCGACCACGAAGGCGTGCGCCACCTGCCCCTCCACCTGGCCCGCCTGGAAGCGTCGGCCCGCTACTTCGGCTTCCCCTTCGGCGCTGCGCCCGAAATGCCAGCTTGCGCCGCCCCGACGCGCCTGCGCCTCTCGCTCGACCAATCCGGCGCCTTCAAGATTCAAACCGCAGCGCTGGTGCCGCTCGATATACCGGTGCGGGTATTGTTGGCCGACGACGCGACCCAGTCCGACGACCTCTTCCTGCGCCACAAAACCAGCGTGCGCACACGCTACGACGGCGCCTGGCGCGCCGCCGTAGCCCAAGGCGCTTTCGACACGCTGTTCTTCAACGAGCGCGGCGAATTGACCGAAGGTGGACGCAGCAATGTGCTGGCGAAGATCGACGGCGAGTGGTACACGCCGCCCCTGTCCTGCGGCCTGCTGCCCGGGATCATGCGCAGCGTACTGGCCGCAAAAGAGCGCATCATCACCCGAGCCGAGCTGCTGGCCGCCCAGGAGGTCATGCTCTGCAACAGCCTGCGCGGCGCAATGCCCGCGCTAGTAGTCAGCTAAAGACGACCGGCCGTTTTCGCCCCAAAACGCGACGATCGCTCCTTGTTGACGCATGGTGGGTAACGCTTCGCTCACCCACCCTACGCCACTTTATGGGACCCTGGCAGAGGCGTAGGGTGGGTGAGCGCACCGCGCGTTACCCACCACGCGCCAGGTTGGCGCCGGCCACACCACTGGCAGCTGCTGGCCGATTGTTCGCATTCGCGTCGCCAACGTCATCAGCGCAGATCACTCGTGGCAGGCACGCCATTCATTAGAATTTGCTGGCCACACTGAGTCCAATTTGGCGCGGCGCCAGACGGTAGCCCTGCACGATCGAGGCAACCTGTGGGTGCTGGATGACGGTGTGGTCGTCCAACGCGTTCTTGACGAAGACGGTCAGGTTGACGCGCTCAAGCGAGAGGCCGGCGCTTAGGTCGACCGAGTGGTAGGCCGGGCGTTCGTAGTCGGTCTGGTCGGGGTTGAGCGAGCCGTGGCTGGCGCCCACCCACTGCATGCCGCCCATGACAAAGGCGCTCTTGTCGCCCCACACGGCGAAGTTATAGCGTGCGCTGACGGCAGCGTTGTACTTCGGTACGCCCTGCACCTGCGCGCCGGCGACCGCGCCGACGATCCCTTGCTGCAGGCCTTTGTCGTTCGACAGTTCTGCCTTCACGTAGCCGCCGCCGGCCGTCAACGTCAGACCCGCCACCGGCTTGGCCTTGATCTCGATTTCCACGCCGCGGCTGGTGGCGTCGCCGGCGTTGGCGTTGTAGGTGTAGGCGCAGGTGGGCAGGTAGACGCCTTGCTGGATGTTCTTCCAGTTGACATAGAACGCGTCGGCATTGACCGTCACGCGGTTGCCGAGGAAGCGCGATTTGCTGCCCACTTCGTAGCTCCACAGGCTGTCCGACGCATAGGTCGTCGGCGCGGCGCTGATGCCGTTGGCGGCCAGGTCGGCCGCGCAGGTGGTGGGCGGCACATACACGTTCGAGCCGCCCAGGCGGAAGCCCTTGGCGGCGCTGGCGTAGACCGTGTTGCTGGCGTCGATCTCCCAGTTCAGCGCGTACTTCGGCGTGAACGCCGTCGAGGACTGGCTGGCACTGCCCGTGTTGCCGGCGCCGGCCAGGTAGTTGGCGTTGTGCTGGAACAGCGTGGAACTGGCCTTCAGGTAGCGCGCGCCGATGGTGGCATGAACGGCCGGCGAAAAGTAGTAGTTCGCTTCGCCGAACACGGAACCCTGGCGCTCGCGGTAGTGGAAGGTGCCGAGGAAGGAGTTATCTTCGGGGAAGTCGCCGGCGAAGGCGCCGGGCAGGATGCCCGGGTCGGCGGCCGAGAGTCCATATTTGGCGAAGGTGGCGTTGACGCCGAAGATCGGGTCGTTCTCCACCAGGTTGGTGTGCTGGTTGGAGAAGTAGGCGCCGCCAAGCCAGGTCCAGGCCGAGACTTTTTCGTCGTAGGGCTTGGAAGCGAGGCGGAATTCCTGCGCCAGCTGGCGCACCTGGTTGTTCAAGTAAACCGCCGACGGCAGCGCCGCGATATCGCTGACCAGGCCCGGCGGCGCGGTGCCGCCATCGTCGGTCGATGTGAGGAAGGTCGACAGCGAGTAGCTGTTGTAGGCCGAACCGTTTTGCGTGCGGTCGAACTTGCGCTGGAAGTAGCTGGTCGACGAGGTCAGGTCGGCGCCGCCCAGGTCGAGGTTGAAGGTGACAGATGGCGCCAGCAAGGTGTCCACCGACGGCTCGCGCACCTGCTTTTGTGCCTGGTAGCCGGGCAGGCCGAGGGTGAAGGCGGCGATGTCCTTGGCGTCGATCTTCTGGTAGTACAGCGAAGGCGTGACGACCAGGTCGCGGCTGGCCTTCCACTTCAGGGCCACGCGCAGTTCCTCGTCGCCGATCTTGTTGATATTGCGCGCCAGGGTCGCGCCGCTATCATTGACCTGGTTGATGTAGCCACCCGTGCGCTGGACCTGGGCGCCGATGCGCAGCGCCAGTTCGTCCTGCACCAGCGGCAGGTTGGCCACCACATTGGCCGAGTAGTTGATGCTGCCGCCCTTCGTGTTCGACACTTCGGCGTAGGTGGACAGTTCGCGCTCCTTCAGGTCCGGCTCGCTGGGCACGAACTTGATGGTTCCGCCCATCGAGCTGGCGCCGTACAGCGTCGCTTGCGGGCCGCGCAGCACTTCGACGCGTTCGATGTCGAAGAATTTCGGTTCCACCGTGCCCATCGTGTACACGTTGCCGACCGTGATCGACATCTCGCCCAGGTAGACGCCCACCGTGGCCGCGCCGGCGGTGGAGCTGATGCCGCGGATTTCAATATTCTCCGTGCCCGGTCCGGCGCCGCCGTTGCCGCTGGCCGCCGTGAACGAGATGTTGGGCACCACGCGCGTGAGATCGGTCAGGTCGTTGACGTGCTCGGCCTGCAGCTGCGCGCCGGTGACGGCGGAAATGCTCATGGCCACCTTGGCCGGGTCTTCCTTGCGCTTTTGCGCCGTGACCTTGACCACTTCAATCTGGTCGGACGGCATGGTCTGGCCCCAGGCCTGGGTGGCGGCGCTAACGGCGCAAGCGAGGACGAGGTTGCGGCGAATGGTCATACGAATTTCCTGGTCAATGGCGTGGATCGAATCATGCCCGCGAATCGCACACAGGGCGAGGCAAAATGATCAAAAAAGCCACACTTGACACAGTTTATTTGCCTTTTTCATGGCCTGCGCTACGATGTGTATATGTGAACAAATCTATACACATCATGCGGACAAATATCGACATCGACGACAAGCTCATGGCCGAAACACTGCGCGTCACCGGCCTGAAAACCAAACGCGAGGCCGTCGAGCTGGGTTTGCGAACGCTATTGCGCCTCCAGCAGCAAGCCCTCATCCGGCAATTCCGCGGCAAGATGCCCTGGCAGGGCGACCTCGACGCGATGCGGACCGACAAGTGATCCTGGTCGATTCCAGCGTATGGATCGATTACTTCCGTGGCAATCCGACTCGCCAGGCCGAAGCGCTCGATGCCCTGCTCGGTGTTGAGGAAATTGCAGTTGGCGATCTGATCTTGACTGAAGTGCTGCAAGGCTTTAGCCATGAAAGTGACTTCCTTCAGGCACAAGCGCTGCTTCTGTCATGTACAGTGGTCGAACTGGGCGGCCTTCGGATAGCTCTGGCAGCAGCGCAGAATTTTCGGACTTTGCGCGCCAAAGGCATAACGATTCGAAAAACCATCGACACGATTATCGCCACACACTGCATCGACCATCACTACCGGCTGCTCCATAGCGACAGGGACTTCGACCCTTTCGTCACGCATCTTGGCCTGCAGGCGCTCGTACCCTAGATCGTGCTGGAGAACTGGCGGCGGTAGGCGCCTGGGGTCGTGGCGGCGATACGACGGAAGTGGTGACGCAGGGACTCTTCGGAACCAAAACCGGCTTTTTCGGCCACTTGCGAGAGCGGCAGGTCCTGCACTTCGAGCAGGTCCTTGACGAGGGCAATGCGCTCGCGCGTGAGCCATTCGATCGGGCCCATGCCGGTCGCTTCGAGGAACTGGCGCTGCAGCGTGCGCGGGCTCATGGCGGCGCGCTCGGCCATGCTCTTGACGCTGTGATCCTGCTCGGGATGGCGCCGCAGCCAGTCCATCAGTTTCGACAGGCGGCCCTTTTCGTCATGCGCCATGGGGCGCGGCAGGAACTGGGCCTGGCCGCCGTCGCGGTGCGGCGCCACCACCATGCGCTGCGCCACCAGGTTGCCGACGTGGGCGCCGTAATCGCGCCGCACCAGGTGCAGCAGCATGTCCAGTCCGGCGGCCGAACCGGCGGCCGTGATGATCTGGCCGATGTCGACATACAGGTCGTCTTCCAGCACCTCGATCCGCGGATAGCGGCGCGCCAACTTGTCGGCGTAGCGCCAGTGCGTCGTCGCCTGCTTGCCATCCAACAGGCCAGCGGCGGCCAGCACAAACACGCCCGAGCAGATCGAGCACAGGCGCGCGCCGCGTGCGTGGGCTTTGCGGACGGCTTCGAGCAAAGCCTCGGGCGGCGTTTCGTCGGGGTCGCGCCAGCCAGGAATGACGATGGTGTCGGCCCGCTCAAGCAGCTCGGGCGCGTAGGGCGCGGCCACCTCGATGCCGCCGGCTGCACGGATCGGGCCCGGCTCGATGGCGCAGACGGCAAAGTCGTACCAGTCCACGTCCAGTTCCGGGCGCTCCAGGGCGAACACTTCCACCGCGCAGCCGAATTCGAAGGTGCACAGGCGGTCGTAGGCGATGGCGACAACACGATGTTTGGTCATGGCGCAATCTTAACGCATATTGGCATTTGCGCCACTGCCCCAGCGCAAGCCCAGTGGCGATAATGGCTTCACCATCCACCCACCAGGAGCCACGCCATGTCCAATGTGAGCCAAATCCCGGCCGCCCCCAGCGCCGCCGCCCTCGCCCACTTCGAAGCCGAATTCACTTTCGAGACCGATTGCTGGGACGTCAATCACGCCCTCGCAAACGGCCAGCACGACTTCGTGCTGCTCGATGTGCGTGGTACGGAAAAGTATGCCGGCGGCCACGTGCCGGGCGCCATCGATCTCGCCCACGGCAAGATCATTGCATCGAAAATCGCCGAGTTCCCGGCCGATACATTGTTCGTGACCTATTGCGCGGGACCGCACTGCAATGGCGCCGCGCGCGCCGCCGCGCGCCTGGCCCGCCTGGGCCGGCCCGTCAAAATCATGAGCGGCGGGATCACTGGCTGGATCGACGAAGGCTTCGCCCTACAGCCAGGCCAGCAGTAATTCAGTGACACCCGGCGCGTCGAGCAGTTCCATGTGGCCAACGCCGTCGATCACGGCGCGGTTGATGGGCGAAAAAGCCAGGTGCTCGCCCAAGGCGCTGGCCAGCGGCACCAGCGCATCGCTGCCGCCAGCCACTGCATAGCAACGCACCTTGGCCGGCAGCGGGAGGACGGCCGGCGCTTCGCTGCGCTCGAAGCGGTCGCGCCCCACCCAGTCGGCATCGAGCACGCTGCCGTAGCGCAGGTCGGTGATGCCGGCGCTGCGCAGCTTGGCCAGGCGCGCAAACGGCGCGCTGTAGGCATTCAGGTCGGCGACGATATTGATCCAGTTGCCGCCCCGCTCGAGCGGCGCGCCGTGGTGCGGCGTGCCGAGGAAAACCATCTTGCGCACCAGCGCCAGCCACTTGCCGCCGGCGTGGCAGGCACTGCGCGCCACCAGGCCACCCATGCTGTGGCCAACGATGACGATCTCTTCGACCTGGACCGGCCAGCCGTCGACCATCGCCTGCAGCGCGCGCGCGAATTCGGCCCCATTGGTCGAGACATGGCGCCCCGTGTTGTAGTGCAGGTAGACCGGCGCGTAGCCGCGTTCCTGCGCCAGTGTGGCGCCGTGGTCGACGCCATCGCGCAGCCACTGCTCGTCGTTCATGCACAGGCCATGCACCAGCACCACGATGCGTGGCCTGGCCGGGCCGCGCGGCTTGAGCACCATCGGAATGGCCAGCGCATTGCGGCCGGCGGCGAGCCGGTCGCCCAGCACGCCGTTGAGGGCCGCCAGCATGGCTGAACGCCCGCGCCAGTCGGTGTCGCCGGCCAAGGGCGCGAGCTTGCCGAGGGCCGCGTCGAGGCCGCCGCCCACCAGGCGCGTAACGCCCTTGACGCTTCTATAAACGAGGGAAGTGATGCCGGCGACCGGGCGCACCGCCGGTGTGCCGATCGCCTTGTTGAGGACATTCATGTGCACCGCCTCCACCAGCTCGGTGACCCCGGTGACTGCTTCCACCGTGAGGCGCGCCGCGCCAATGAGCTGGGAGGGCGATGACTTCGCCATTACATCGCCAGCGCTTGTTCGATCTCGCCGACGAATTGCTTGTCGTCCGGCGTGACCTTGCTTGGGAAGTAGTCCAGCACCTTGCCGTTACGGTCGATCAGGTATTTGGTGAAGTTCCACTTCGGCTCTTTGCCGGTGGCCTTGATCAGGCTCGCATGCAGCGGGTTGGCAGCCGGACCGGCCACCGAACTCTTGGCGAACATGGGAAACTTGACGCCGTAGGTGTTGAAGCAGAAATCGGCGATTTCCTTGCTCGAACCAGGTTCCTGCTTGCCGAAATCATTCGACGGGAAGCCGAGCACGACCAAACCCTTGCCGCTGTATTTGGCGTACAGTTTTTCCAGGCCTTCGTATTGGTTGGTGTAGCCGCAGTAGCTGGCCGTGTTCACCACGAGCACGACCTTGCCGGCGTATTGACACAAATCCTGCGGCGCTTCGTCCTGCAGGCGCTTGAAGGTCTGCTTGAGCACGGCGGGGCAGCTTGGCGCCGCGGCAGCCACGGTGGCGGCTGGGGTCTGGGCCATGGCCGGGGCGCTGCTGATGGCGGCGGCGGCGAGCAAAAGAGCTTTGAACATTGTGGAATCCATGCTGTCTGAATGAACGGGGAATTCATTCTATGCCAATTTCGGCAGAGGAGTGCGAATCATGATCTTTGCAATATTGCTGGCGGCCCTGCCCGCCCTGCACGCGGACCTGGGCCAAACCAGCGTCTCCGGCCTGTCCTCCGGCGCCTACATGGCGGGCCAGTTTGCCGTCGCGTATTCAAGCCTCGTCAAAGGCGTGGGCCTGGTGGCGGGCGGCCCTTATTATTGTGCCGGCTCGGTGGGCCAGGCACCCTACATTCCTTACCTCGCCAACGCCATGAGCGTGTGCATGAATCCGCGCGCGTCCGGCACCGAGCCGCCCGACGCCGTGCTGCTGTGGGAGCGCGCCAAGCAATTCGCCAGCGCCGGCCTGATCGACGACGTGGCCAACCTGCAGAAGCAGTCGGTGTTCCTCTACAGCGGCACGCGCGACGACACCGTCACCACTGCCGTCGTCGACCAGGCCAGCTACTTCTACCTGTTTGCCGGCGCGCGCACCGTCAACTACATGGACACGGTCGGCTCCGGCCACGGCATGATCACCGACCGCGCCAGCGACAACGCCTGCCCCGTCACGGCCGCGCCCTACTTCAACAACTGCCAGTTGCCACTGGCGGCGCAGATGCTGGCCCAGTTCTATCCCGGCCTGAAGCCGCCGTCCAGGCACCTGTCCGGCCAGAGCATCGCCTTCAACCAGCGCGCCTATGCCAGCGCGGCGACCAGCATGGCCGCCACCGGCTACGCCTATGTGCCGGCGCCCTGCCCCAAAGGCGCCTGCCGCGTGCACGTCGCCTTCCATGGCTGCCACCAGGGTTACGCGACCATCGGCGACCATTTTGTGGCGCGCGCCGGCTACAACGCCATCGCCGACGCCAACAAGATCATCGTGCTCTACCCCCAAGTCTCGCCCAGCCCCTTCATTCCCTACAACCCGAAAGGATGCTGGGACTTCTGGGGATACAGCGCGCTCGACCCATTCGCGCCCGATTTTTTCACCCGCAGCGGCCCCCAAATGCAGGCCGTTCGGGCCATGTTGTTGCGCCTGAGCCAACCTGTTACAAAATAATTGGGTATTTACGATTTTCCACACGGCAATACTTGCTATTATTCAGTCAATTTGATTTTGCGGCTCAGGCCGCTTGCCTGGAAAGTATTGTCATGCCGGAAATTGGCCTCTCACGCAGCGTCAACCAGCACTATCTCGACAAGGTCATGGACCTGGCCAAGGTCATGGACGTTGCTGCCACCGAGGATATCGTCGATGCGCGCGGCATGAAGCTCGTCGCCAAGGGCACCCGCATCTCGGCCGCGCTGCAGGAAAGGCTGATCGTCCACAAGCTGGCCAAGCCGCTCGAATCCTCGATCAGCGTCGATGGCGCGGTCGACGCCAACCTGATCATCTCCACCGCCACGCGCCTGATCGACACCAACGCCGCCCTTGGCCGCATCCTGCGCGCGACCGCCTGCAACGGCGCCTCGCCACTGAGCCTGCTGTCCAAAATGGAATTCGGTCATGGCATGGGCATGCTCTTGTCGATCACCCAGCGCGCCGACCTGCTCGAACACAGCGTGATGGTGGCCCTGCTCGCTTCCTGCATGGCCAAGAAGCTGCACCTGTCCGACGACGAACAGATGGCCGCCGCGCTGGCCGGCCTGCTGCACGATATCGGCGAACTGTATATCGACCCGGCCTACCTGGCCCCGGGCAAACGCCTGCTGCCGCACGAATGGGCGCACATCGTCGTGCACCCGCGCCTGGGCCAGATGCTGGTCAACGAACTCGAATCCTATCCGCTGTCGGTGGGCCGCGCCGTGGCCGAACACCACGAACGCTTCAACGGCGGCGGCTATCCGCGCCAGGTGGTGGGCAACAATATCAGCGCACCCGGCCAGGCCGTGGCCGTGGCCGAAATGATCTCCGGCGTGCTCACGGCCGACCATCCGCTCGAACGCGCCGAACTGGCACTCAAGATCATTCCCGGCGAGCACCCGCACGACCTGGTGGCCGTCGTCTCGGGCGCGCTGCGCGCCCAGTTCCGCGAGGAGCCGGTGCTGGCGCCTGAATACTTTGAAGGGGAAGGCGTGCAGCGCCTGTTCTGGCGCATTTCATCGACGCTGGAAACAGGCCAGAACCTGCTCGATGGCCCCAGCGCCAAGTCGGCCCGCACGATCGACCTGCTGCGCCAGACCATGGGACGGGTCAAGGCCATCGAGCGCGCCTTCATCGGCACCGGCCTCGATGTCTATCTCAAGACCAACCACGGCATGGCCAGCGACCTGGCTTTCGAAAAAGCCGTGGCCACGTGCGAGATCCAGTGGCGCTTGCGCGATATCGCGCGCGACCTGGCCCTGCACACTGGCACGCCGGACGAAAAGTCCGTCTTCGCCGCCCTCATCACGTTGCTCGACGATGACGCCACCACGTCCATCAAAGTGGCTGCGGCTTCAAGCCCGGCGCTGGCACCAGCAATCCATTTGCCAGCCAGCTTTGCAGGTAGCCAGCCATTGGGAGCGTGACGTCACTGCCATCGGCAGCGGCCTGTTCGCACACGTCGGTAAAACTCTCGCCCGCGCCCATCAGGCGCAGGGCCTGCATTTCCAGCGCGTCCATTGAACGGAAGTGCGGCTGCAAATTGGCGCGCCATACCAGCCATGCGGCCGGCACTGCTTCGGCCTCCGGTGGCTCTTCTTCCTTGTGCAGCGCCTGCCAGATCGCGCCTACATTCCATTCCAATGCCAGCACCTGCACCGCCGGATGCAGGGCAAAAGCGTCCCATTCCTCTGGCGCGCATTCGCGCAACTGTTGCGCCGTCACCGGTTCGGCATCGGGGGCATCGAAGGCCACGCCCAGCGCCCATTCCAGCTGCGCCAGTTCGGCGATGAAGGGATAGTCCGGCAGCGCCTGCGCCACGTGCCCGGCGAAGCAGTCGCCAAACCAGCGCAGGTTGCGGAAGGTCGAGGGGTAGCCTGCGATATAGCTTTCGGTGAGGTCGGCAAACATCTCGTCGCCAACATAAGTCCAGGTCTTGTCGTAGGCTTCGTCGAGCGCCTCGCGCAGGCGGATCCGATAGGCGTTGTGATAGATGGCCAGGCGCTCGGTTGCGGGCAGGCCGAATTGTTCGCGCACCGAGGCGGCGATCTCGCTGTGCTTGCCCAGCACATGGTCCTGGAACTGGCCTTGCAGGCGCGCCAGCGCGCTCATGCCGCTGCCGCCACGGCGCGGGCATGCGCCAGTTCGGCCGTCAGTTCGGCCAGCGGCGGGATATTGTCGTCGCGCTCGATCATCGTCGCCACCGGTCCGAAGCGGCGCAGCGCGTCCGCGTACAGTGCCCACACGGGGTCGGCCACGGCCTGGTCGTGCGTGTCGATGATGCAGCCGCCCTGGCGGATATGCCCGGCCAGGTGGATCTGCTGCACGCGCTCCATGGGAATGGCGCGCAGGTAGTCGTGCGGATCGAAGCCGTGGTTCACGCTGCTGACATAGATATTGTTCACATCGAGCAGGATCAGGCTATCCGACTGTTCGGCCACGGCAGCGACGAAATCCCATTCCTGGAAGCTGTCGTCGGTGAAGGCTAGGTAGCTCGAGACGTTTTCGAGCAGGATGCGGCGGCCCAGGGTGTCCTGCACGCGGCGCACATTGCGCACCACGGTGGCCACCGCTTCCTCGGTGTACGGGAGGGGAAACAGGTCGTGCATATTAGTGCCGTGGGTGCCGGTCCAGCACAGGTGGTCGGACACCCACAGCGGTTGCGCGCGCGCGATCAGCGACTTCAAGGCGAGCAGGTATTCGTCGGAAGGTCCCTCGGGTGTCCCGATCGACATCGACACGCCGTGCATCACGACGGGATAATCGCGCCGGACCTGGTCCAGCATGGACAGCGGCTTGCCGCCGCCAAGGTAGTTCTCGGAGAGGATTTCGAACCAGTCGACGCCCGTTTGCGCGGGCGAGCTCGCGAGGATTTCCGCGTAATGGCTGGTACGCAGGCCGAGGCCAAAACCGGGTGAAGGCTGTGTGAGCATGAAGGCCCTAAAAATGAAAACGCGCCGGGCGAACCCGGCGCGGCGCTACCGGTATTACTTGTCCAGGTTGATGATCTTACCTTTCTTGGCCAGGCATTCGCCAGCTTTGGCTTTCACGAAGCCATGGCCCTTGCACACGTTCTGGCCCTTGCAGGCGTTTTCGGCGGTGGCGCAATCGCTCGTGCCCTTGCAGCTGTTGATGCCGGAGCAGGCGACGGTGTCGTCGGCAGCCACGGTGGCGGTGGCGGCAACGACGGTCGTGGACAGGGCCATGGCGGCGGCGGCGGCGGCGATCAGGGCACCAGCTTTGAAAGTTTGTTTCATGGTCAGCTCCAAATAAGTAGTTTAGGTTGGTTCGTGCAGAAGGCCGATTGACTCGACTTGAACGTCAGTCGTGCAGCAGGAACAAATCCTTATACGCAGCCAAAAATATTTTGGATTTATTTTTTCAGATGATTTTTTGGGCGGACAAGCCGGGCTCCGCGGGCGGGAAGCGCAGCTTGAGTGCGCGCAGCGTGGCGTGCAGGATGGACGCCACGGCCAGGTTGCGGTGGGTCTTGGAATCGGCCGGGACGATATACCAGGGCGCCGCATCGCAATCGGTTTCGCCGATGGCGCGCTCGTAGACGTCCTGGTAGTCGGCCCACAGCTTGCGCTCGGCCAGGTCGCCGGGATGGAATTTCCACTGCTTGAGCGGATCGTCGAGCCGCGCCTGCAGGCGCCGGCGCTGTTCTTCTTTCGAGATGTGCAGGAACAGCTTGACGATCACCGTGCCTGTCTCCACCAGCATGCGTTCGAAGTCGCGGATCTGCGCGTAGCGGCGCTTGCACTCCTTCGCGTCGACCAGGCCATGCACACGCGTGACCAGCACGTCTTCATAATGGCTGCGGTTGAAGATCACGATCTCGCCTTTGGCAGGCACTTGACCATGCACACGCCACAGGTAGTCATGCGCCAGTTCGGCCTCGCTGGGTTGCTTGAAGCCGACCGCGCGCAGTCCCATCGGGCTGACCGTGCTGAACAAGGCGTCGATGGTGCCGTCCTTGCCCGCCGTGTCCATCCCCTGCAGGATCAATAGGACCTTGTGCTGGCGCGTGGCGTACAGCATCTCCTGCATCAGGGCGATCTGCCGGATCAACTCGGCTGCCTGCTCCTGTTCCACCGCCTTGTTCTGATCCGGCGGTGGTGCCGCATCGGCGTCACGCAGGCGCACGCGCGCCGGTGCACGGAAGCGCTTCAGCGCCTTCACGCGACGGCCCCCAGCATCGCGTGATCGACCTTGATGCAGCGGTCCATCACCACATCGAGGCCGGCGGCAGCGGCCAGGTCGGCCGAGGCCTGGTGGACGATCCCCTGCTGCATCCACAGGCAAGCGGCGCGCACGGCGATGGCTTCGCGCGCGACCGGCGGAATGTCGTCGGACTTGCGGAAGCAGTCGACGATATCGATACGTTGTCCATTGGCGGCCAAGGCGTCAGCCGCCTCGCGCAGCGAAGCATAGACGGTTTCACCAAGGATCTCGCGTCCCGCATAACTGGGATTGACGGGAATGACGCGATAGCCGTGCGCCTGCAGGTAGGCGGCCACACCAAAACTGGCGCGTTGCGGCTTGAAGGACAAGCCGACCACGGCGATGATTTTGCTCTCGCGCAGGATGTGGGCAATGGTTCTCATCGCCACAGACTAGCAGATTTGCTCATTCGCCGCGCACACCGCTCGGTCGCCGCAAAATGCAGCCTGTCGCAAGGGGGCAGACGCCCGCACCGGCCCCTCCTATACTTGCGAATATTAGCAATCTAGCCATATTAACGGAGAAACCATGCGCTTTCGTACCCTCGCTGCGACCGCAGCCCTGACCCTGGCCACCGCCCTGCCTGCCGGCGCCTTTGAACAACTCGATGCCGTCCTGGCCAAGGCCATGGAAGGCAGCAAAGTGCCCGCCGCCGGCGTCCTGGTGATGCGCAACGGGCAAGTGGAAGACCAGGCCGTGCGCGGCCTGCGCCGCAACGACGGCAAGGACGCCGTCCTGCCCGATGACGCCTGGGTGATCGGCTCGACCGGCAAGGTCATGACGGTGGCGATGGTGATGCGCCTGGTCGAACATGGCAGCCTGTCCTGGGACACGCCGCTCGAACAACTGCTGCCCGAACTGGCCAAGGCCATGCGCCCCGAATACCGCAAGGTGACCCTGGTCGAGCTGCTGTCGCACCGCGCCGGCCTGCCGCGCGACCTGCGCAACACCCGCGCCCTGGACGCCTATTTCACCGACAAGCGCGAGCTGGGCGTGCAGCGCCTCGCCTACATCGCCGCCGCGCTGAAAGAGAAACCCGAAGTCAAACCCGGCACCGCTTTCAGCTACAGCAATACCGGCTTCCTGATCGCCGCTGCCGTCGCTGAAAAAGTCAGCGGCAAGAGCTATGAGGCATTGATGCAGGCCGAAGTGTTCGCGCCGCTGGGCATGCAAACGGCCGGCAGCGGCACGACGCACGACGGGCAGATCCGCGGCCACAGCCAGGGCAAGCCAAAGCTGGTGATGAAGAAGGAATCGGACGGCGTGCCGGCCATGTATGCCCCGGCCGGCTTCCTGCACATGAGCCTCGGCGACTGGGCCAAGTTCAGCCTTGACCAGCTGGCCGGCGCCAGGGGCGAGGGCAAGCTGCTCGCGCCGGCCAGTTACAAGCTGATGCAAACTGCCCAGCCGGGCAGCGGTGCCGGCCTGGACTGGGGCGTACAGCCCGGCATCGCCGGGCGCAAAGGTCCGGTGCTGGTGCACCAGGGCTCGGATGGCAACTGGCTCGCCGTCGTCGTCCTGTTCCCGGAACAGGGCACGGGCGTGCTGGCAGTCGCCAATGCCGCCGACGATATGGGCGCCGACAAGGTCATCCACGCCATGATCGGCCCCTTGTTCTCGACCCTGGCCCCGGCCAAATGACGTTGCGCGTAGGCACGTGTGCCCACCCTACCCCACCGTAGGGTGGGCGCGCGCGCCCACGCGTCATCTCAGCGATTAATAAAGGCAGTGTTCCAACTGGAACGCTGCTTCGGCGCCATCGCCGCGAAACACTGGTTGGCCGACTGGATCGCCGCGATCTCGGCCAGCACGTCGGGCGGGAAGCCGGCGCGCTTGCCGCCCCGGTCCTGCAGCGACAGCGAACCGAGGTATTGCGCCAGATGGCGCGGCTCATTGCAAAACAGGCAGATGCGCTGCCACACATGGGGGAACTGGTCCTTGGTCTTTCCTTCCGGCGCCAGTTCGTCGAGCACGTCGACGGTGAGCATCGAGCGGCTCGGCGCCGTCTGGTAGACCGCCTGGACCGCATCGAGATTGCGCGCCTGCTCGGCCTGCGTGGACCGTCCACTGGCATCGAATTTCGGCGGCGGCAAGGTCGAAAACTCGGCCAGCGTGCGCAGGATCTGTTCCGACGATGGCAGCTGGGCTTCGTCCCAGCAGAAGCGCGGGATAGCGGCCGCCTTCAGGAACGGCGTATTCGATTCGGCCTCATCGGCGCCGCTGGCCACCAGTTCGATCACGCACAGCAGGGCCAGGCGCGCGTCGAAGACGGCGAAATCAACCTTGCGCCCATGCAGCTGGGCCAGCTTGGCGCGCTGCTCGCGCGGTACCTGGCTGGTCGGCGCGATCAGGGCGCCCAGTTCCACGTCGGGGAAGATATAGCACTTGGGCAGCGCCCGGCGCAGGCGGCCATAGAACACCTTTTCCTCGACATCGAAGAAATGCTTGCGCTGGTAATCCGGGAGGGGAAGCTCAGGTTTCCTGAACAGGCGAGACAGTATCGGCCGCTTCATTCTGTGAGATTGAAATTACAATATTATCAATCCGACAGTGTCGTGGTAATTTGTTAGAATTGCAAGCTTCTTGATCCATCGCCGGGCGCAAGTACAACAACGCCGCTTTTTGCGGAGGCACGCTGGGCTTCAACATGTTGTACATGACGGCGGACTGGGTCGCAAAGCCGACGAACATCGAGATGACCAAGCCCACCATCCAGTTACGCATAGAGTCAATGCGCGCGGTCATCCCATCCAACTTGGCATTGAACTTGTCTTCCAACATGCGAAGATCATCTTTCGTTGCGCAGGTCGCTTTGAGCACGGCAAAGTCTTCCCTTGTTGCACATGTTGCTTGCAGCAGCGCCACTTGCGCCTTCAAGTTCGCGATTTCATCATCGTTTTCTGGTGTGCGCGCATTCATGGTTTCATCTTTGTCGGCGTTGGCGTGGTTGTCAACCTGAGCCTGAACCCGCGGCAGGCCGGTGCGTCGATATGCGTCAATCGCGCGCGGGGAACCCCAATGCAAAAAGGCAGCCGAGGCTGCCTTTTCTGTTACTGCTGAGATCGTGTTGCTTAGCGCTTGTGACGCAGCTTGGCGATGGCGGCCAGCTGGGCGACGGCGATCGACAGCTCGGCTTGCGCCTTGGCATAATCGATCTTCGCGTCCTTGTTGACCATCGTTTCTTCCGCTGCCTTCTTGGCGGCGAGGGCTTTCGCTTCGTCCAGGTCTTTGCCGCGAATCGCGGTATCGGCCAGGACGGTCACGGCGTTCGGCTGCACTTCAAGAAGACCACCAGCGACAAAGACGAACTCGTCTTCGCTCTGGCCCGGTACCTTGATCCGTACAGCACCCGGCTTGATGCGCGTGATCAGCGGGGTGTGCTTGGGATAAATCCCCAGCTCGCCTGCTTCACCCGGCAACGCGATGAACTCGGCTTCGCCCGAAAAGATATTCTCTTCGGCCGAGACGACGTCAACGTGAATAGTGTGTGCCATGTGTGTCCTATCGGGATGGCGGCCGCGCTAGTGCGCTGCCGCCGTACCTGTCTTAGTTGAGCTTCTTGGCTTTTTCGATTGCTTCTTCGATCGTGCCAACCATGTAGAACGCTTGTTCTGGCAGGTGGTCCAGTTCGCCCGATGCGATCATCTTGAAGCCCTTGATCGTGTCTTTCAGCGAAACGTACTTGCCTGGCGAACCGGTGAACACTTCAGCGACGTGGAATGGCTGCGACAGGAAACGCTGCATCTTGCGTGCGCGGCCCACCAGCAGTTTGTCTTCCGGTGCCAGTTCGTCCATACCCAGAATCGCGATGATGTCGCGCAGTTCCTTGTAACGCTGCAGCGTGCCCTGAACGGCGCGTGCGGTGTCATAGTGTTCCTGGCCGACGACGAGCGGATCGAGCTGGCGCGAGGTCGAGTCCAGTGGATCGACTGCAGGGTAGATACCCAGCGAAGCGATGTCACGCGAGAGCACGACGGTCGAATCGAGGTGGGCGAAGGTGGTTGCCGGCGATGGGTCGGTCAAGTCATCCGCAGGGACGTAGACGGCCTGGATCGAGGTGATCGAACCGGTCTTGGTCGAGGTGATGCGCTCTTGCAGGCGGCCCATTTCTTCGGCCAGGGTAGGCTGGTAGCCCACGGCGGAAGGCATACGGCCCAGCAGTGCGGACACTTCGGTACCGGCCAGCGTGAAGCGGTAGATGTTGTCGACGAAGAACAGCACGTCCTTGCCTTCATCACGGAACGATTCAGCGATCGTCAAGCCGGTCAGCGCCACGCGCAGACGGTTGCCCGGTGGTTCGTTCATCTGACCGTAGACCATGGCCACTTTCGAGTTGGCCGGGTTTTCCAGGTCAACCACTTTGGCGTCAGCCATCTCGTGGTAGAAGTCGTTACCTTCACGGGTACGCTCACCGACACCAGCGAACACGGACAGACCCGAGTGTGCCTTGGCGATGTTGTTGATCAGTTCCATCATGTTCACGGTCTTGCCCACACCTGCACCGCCGAACAGACCGACCTTGCCGCCTTTGGCGAACGGGCACACCAGGTCAATGACCTTGATGCCGGTTTCCAGCAGGTCTTGCGATGGCGACAGTTCGTCGTACGCAGGAGCGACGCGGTGGATCG
>JAZJYP010000059.1:0-12110 GCA_040390345.1 Pseudomonadota bacterium
CGTGAAAACGGAAATTTGAAGAAAAACCTTGACCGGTCAATACATATCAGGGTGGCGGCCCTCGGCCTTTCCCACCCTGCGCCCTTGGTTAATGGAGGCCGCGTTGAGCAATGCGGCCTTTTTTATGTCCAGATTTATACAAAATTGAAGGTGACGTAAATAAACTGTTCAGCTACCATTGGCGGTTTGCAACATCTTGTCATGGAATGTAACCACATGAAACGTTTCAGTTCCCTAGTTTTGGTTCTCCTGCTTGCCGCCTGCGGCGGTGCAGCCGATAAATCTGCCACCACGCTCGGTTCCGGCCAGGGCTCGCGCGGCCAGTCTGTGCGCGTGGCGTCCGACTATAACGACGTCGTGCAGCAAATCTATGTCGCCTATTTCGGCCGTCCGGCCGATGCCGGCGGCCTGGCCTGGCATGCCGGCGTGCTGCTGGCGGCCAAGGCGCCGACCGATATCGTGTCGCTGGCCGCGGCCTATTCCACCAATGCGGCACTGAAAGCTGAAATTGACAGCTTTGGTGCCAGCGCGGAGTCGGCAGCGTTGTATCCAGGCGACAACGGCCAGTTCATCAGCGCCGTGTATCGCAACCTGTTCAGCCGCGAGGCCGATGCCGCCGGCAAGGCCTTCTGGGTCAGCGTGCTCGACGCTGGCGCCATTACGCGTGCCAATGCCGCCATTACCCTGATGTCCGGTTCGCAGGGCAGCGATATCAGCGTCATCAACAACAAGACCAAGGTGGCGAGCAACTTTACCAGCGCCATTGTGACGCCCGTGCTCAACGCCGGCTACGATGGCCTGGCCGCCAACGTCGTCGTGCGCGCCATGCTGGGCAATGTCGGCGCCAGTACCGATACCACGGCCTTCAATGCCACCGTCAAGACCACCCTGAACTCGCTCGCGGCCACCGTCGCGGCCAGCAAGGGCCAGGAAGTGTCGGCCGCCGTGCCGGCCATGAACTCGGTCAGTGCCAAGGCCGTCACGGTGCTGGCCAATGCGGTCGTGATTCCGGCTGCGGGCACGGCGGTGGTACCGGCCATGCCGGCCAATGTGAGCGTCGCCCCCGCCAATACCAACCTGAAGCTGTGGATTTATGATCCGCGCACGCCGGTCAGCGCCAGTTTCGTCGCTCCGGGCATCTTCCTGCAAAACATTACCAGCAATGGCAGCTTCAATTTCGTCAGCGCCAATAGCGATGGCACCTTGTACCTGCAGCTGACGGCCAGTACGTCCTACCAGTTCGATACGGTCGAACCGAATGGCACGTCCTCCACCTTCCAGCGCCACCGCTACCAGGTCACGGTGTCTGCTGCCGGCGTGGCCACGATCAAGGACGCAACGCTCAACAGCACGGGCTTTTACCCGGTCACGCTCGACCTGGCCAATGTGGCAGCCACGCCAGCGGCCCAGAAGCTGCAAGACGATCTGAAAGCGCTGGCCAGCCAGCCGGCTTCGACCTTCCAGCCCACCTCGCGGTGCCAGATGATGGACCAGGTCACGCCGACCCGTAGCTTCAATACCGACCTGAGCGTGGGCTTCCCGAAAGTGCGCGTGCGCCTGCCTTCGTACGGCCACATCCGCGCCCTGATCGTGCCGGTGGATTTCCCGGACGTGGCTGGTGTCGACAATCCGGCAACCTTCTTCACGCCCCTGGCCAACGATGTGCGCGATTTCTACCTCAAGCAGTCCTACGGCCGCGTGACGTTTGACTTCGACATCCAGCCAGCCTGGGTGCGCCTGCCATTCTCGACCACCAAGTACGGCTTCGGTGCGACGGTCAATTCGGGTGACTTCACCAGCTACCGCCAGGACATCATCAACCTGACCGAAAAGCTGATCGACTACAGCAAATACGACGCCGTCTACTTCCTGGTGCCGCAGCAAATGCCGTTCGCCCAAATGGGCTGGGGCCCGGCCATCACGGCGCCGACTTATACCAGCACCGGCTACGTGGTCAACGGCGCCACCGGCGGCGCCGACATGTACTACAACGAGTCGCATGGCATCACCGGCGGCATGTGGAAGTGGATGGCCCACGAAACCGGCCACGCTTTCGGCTTCGTCGACGAAGACCTGAACCACGCCTCGGCAACGCTGGGCAGCTGGAGCATCATGGCGATGAACTGGTCGAACAATGCGATCGAAGACAACGGTTGGGACCGCTATTTGCAGGGCTGGCTGGCCGATTCCCAGGTTGCCTGCGTGGCGCGCACCGACATCGCCGCGACCGGCACCACGGTGGCCCTGAGTCCGCTGGTGCGCCAGAACACGGATACCAAGGTGGCGATGGTGCCGCTGTCGAGCTCGAAGATCCTGGTCATGGAGTCGCGCAAGAATGAAGGCCTGGACCACATCGTTGCTGCCCATGAAGGCGTGCTGGTCTATACCGTGGACATGACGATCGGCCAATTGGCCGGCGGCTACCGCACCCAGCGCCGTGCCGGTTCGACCCTGGCCAACTTTGAAGACGCGGCCCTGCACTTGGGCGATTCGGTCACGGTGGACGGCATCGTCGTCACGGTGACGGCATCGAGCGTTGATGGCGATACGATCAAGCTGACCAAGCCCTGATCGGCGCTGCTTCAAGCAAAGGGCTTACATGCTTCGGTATGTAAGCCTTTTTAGTTTGCGGGAAGCAGATCTGCAAGGTGCTGGCGTCCGGCTGGCGTCAGTTCAAGCGCACGTTCGCCGTCAAAACGGCGCAGCCAGCCCTGTTTCAGGAAATGCTCCAACAAGTATTTGGGTAGCTTGCCTGCGATGTGATCGCGCCGCTCCGACCAGTCCAGGCAGGCGTAGGCGATGCGCACGCGGGCCGGCGGCGAGAGCATGCCGTTCAATATGTCCTCATCCATTCCCAGCGCTAGCAAGGCGCTCATTCCTTCAGGCGTCAGTTGGAAACCGGTCGCTGTCGGCGTCAACCACAACTTCGCCAGCATTTGCGTGAGCATTTCGACGCCGAGCTTCCCAGCCAGGTGTCCGTAGCAGCAGCGCGCAAATCGCAGGCGGCTGCGCGTGGGGGTGGTCCAGTCTTTTTCGTGGGTGCGGCGCTCGGCGATCAGGGCCATCGCTTCCAGGGCCTGGGCCACTTCGTCATCGGCCAGCTTGAAGTAGCGATGGCGGCCGCGCTGTTCGCACACCAGCAATTCGGCATCGATCAATTTATTCAGGTGGCCGCTGGCGGTGGCCGGCGTCACCGAGGCGGCGCGCGCCAATTCGCCGGCACTCGCGCATTCGCCCGAGAGCAGGTAGCACAGCATGCGCGCCCTGGTTGGCTCGGCGATCAGCGATGCCACGCTGGCCAGTTTGGGTTCGTAAGGTGTGTCAGAGATTCGCATTTTTGATGTGGAAGGCCTGGTTGGCGTCGTGTGGGGCTGCGGCGCGCTGCGTCATGGTGTAGTCCCGGACCACGCTGGCCACGCGGATGCGATAGTCGGCGAAGACGCTCGCGCGGCCTTCAATTTGGCCAGCGCGATGCTCCGGCATGCAGCGCCACCGGCGAACACTTTCTTCATCGCGCCAGTAGCTCATCGATAAAAAGGTGCCGGGCCTGGTCAGGCTCTGAAACCGCTCCACAGAAATGAACCCGTCCATCTGTTCCAGGGTCTGCCGCAACTGGCTGGCGATGTCAAAGTAGCGCTCTTCCTTGTTTTCGTGTGGCGTGACTTCGAAGATGACGACAATCATACAGTCTCCACAGGCGGTTTCAAATAACTGGAGGGCACGGGCTGGGGGAAGGTGCGTTCTTCCTTCAGGATAAACCGCTCGCGCATGGCGAAAGCAAAGTTGGCCTGGCCTTCTTCATCGGCTTTGAGCCGTTTTCGATAGGCGTCGTAGGCACTCAGGCTGTCGAACGAAATCAGGCCCCATGCCTCGTAATTCGTGCCCTCATTGGGCAGGAAGTAGCCGATCAGGTGGCCGCCGCAGCGCGGGATGATCCTGGCCCAGTTGTCGGCATAGGTGTGGAACAGGTCGCGCTTGAACGGGTCGATTTCGTAACGGATGAAGCAGGTGATGGTCATGGGGCGTCCTCATTGGTTGTTGATGTGGCCAAGGATAGTCTGCGCCGGCCGGGAAATGCTTTGGCCTGTACCGAAATGACATCGCTGGCCGCCGTGCATTGGATTCATGCATGGAAGTCATTGCAGCCTTGCCTTAAATGCATTGGACGCATGAATCCAACTTGCCCACAATCATCCAGTGTTGTAACCAATATTCGAATAAATCAGGGGATGATGACTATGCGCTTGACGATACGACGCCGATTGGCCCTGGCCTTCGGTGCGATGCTGTTGCTGACGGTGATGCTGGGCGGGGTGAGCCTGTGGCGCAGCGGCGCGATGAAAGATGCCTACGAATTTGTTTCGGCCAATACGCTCGAGTCGGTGCGTTCGATGAACACCATGTCGGCCGCGCTCGAATCGATGCGCCGCACCGAGCTGCGCTACCTGTCGCTGTCGCGTGGCGCCAAACTCAAGGAGCAGGGCTACTTCAACGAGGCGCTCGAGGAATTCAACCGCAGCAATGCCGCCAACCAGAAGTTCGTCGGCGCCGACGCCAAGCTCAAGGCCAGTGCCGACCAGGTCAACGAGGCCCTGGCGCGCTACCTGGCCTCGCACCGCGCGCTGCTCGAGAAGGAACAGTCGGCCGGCAATGACCCGGACAAGCAGGATGAGCTTTCCGATTTCCTCTACAACGGCGACAATTTCAAGACCAATAATGCGCTGCGCGACGCCATCGGCGTGAGCATGCAACTGACCTACGCGTCGGCCGAGTCGCATCGCCAGGATGGCAGCGCCGCCCATGCGTCGGCGCGCCTGTCGATCGTCTTCTTCACGCTCCTGGAAATGGTGGTCGGCGTGGGCCTGTTGTTGTTGGTTGCCCACAGTCTGTTCCGCCAGCTCGGCTGCGAGCCGGACGATGCGGTGCGCGTCGCCGGCAGTATCGCGGAAGGCGATTTGACGACCTCGATCGACATTCGTGAGGGCGACCAGACCAGCCTGCTGCATGCGCTCAAGGCCATGCGCGACAATATCGCCGTCATTGTCGGTGAAGTGCGGCGCGCCACCGATACCATCGATACGGCCTCGGGCGAAATCGCCAGCGGGAATATGGACTTGTCGGCGCGCACCGAGGCGCAGGCCGGCTCGCTCGAAGAAACGGCTTCGTCGATGGAAGAACTGACCAGCGCAGTGCGCCAGAACGCGGACCACGCCCAGCAGGCCAATGAACTGACCAAGGCCGCCTCGGCGGTGGCCTTGCGCGGTGGCAGCGCCGTGTCCCAGGTGGTGGCAACGATGGGCGAGATTAACGATTCGGCCAAGAAGATTGTCGACATCATTGGCGTGATCGATGGCATCGCTTTCCAGACCAATATCCTGGCCCTGAATGCGGCGGTGGAAGCGGCGCGCGCCGGGGAGCAGGGGCGCGGCTTTGCGGTGGTCGCCTCGGAAGTGCGCAACCTGGCGCATCGCTCGGCGGCGGCGGCCAAGGAAATCAAGACCCTGATCGGCGACTCGGTGCAAAAAGTGGGCACCGGTGCGGCCCAGGTCGACAAGGCCGGGGCGACGATGCAGGAAGTGGTGGCGAGCATCGATCGGATGAGCAAGATCATGGCCGAGATCAGCGCGTCCAGCCAGGAACAAACGCGCGGCATCGAGCAAGTCAACCAGGCCATCGCCGACATGGATGGCGTGACCCAGCAAAATGCGGCGCTGGTGGAGGAGGCCGCCGGTGCGGCGGCGTCGATGCAGGAACAGGCCGCCAAGCTGGTGCAGACGGTCAAGCAGTTCAAGCTGGCCCAGGCCTCTGCCACCAGCGTGGCATGGGAAGCGCCGGACAGGCCGGCGACCGGGGCGACACCTTTGCTGTGCGCTTGAGGAAAAAAACCTGCATACTTCGGCCGTGATTTGACTTGTCGGAGCCGCAGATGATTTTCCTGAAAGTGCCGTTCGCAGAAAAAGATGAAGCCAAGGCGCTCGGCGCGCGCTGGAATGGCGCGCGCAAGGCCTGGTATGTGCCGGACGGGCAGAGCACCGCCCCCTTCGAACGCTGGCTGGCGCCGGGCAAGGACGCGCTCGCCCCGGCCCGCGTCGATGCCGGGGGCGGCAAGGTCGCCGTGGGCGCGAACTATTTTGTGCTCGAGCACGACTGCAATCCTTTTGAAGCCTGCGCCACCTGCCGGCCCGTGCTCGAATCGTCGGGCTGGGCCAGCGCCTGGCTGGCGGGGCTGCAGATGTTGGGCGCTGAAAAGTAGTTGCAATTGCTTCTATCCAAGGTTGCAGTCTTGGCAGGCTTGACCTACTCTGGAGTGTTGGTGCCATGCCGGCGCCAGGACCGATGGGGAGTGCAGCCATGCCGAAATATGTCATCGAACGCGATATTCCGGGCGCCGGGAAATTGACGCGTGCCGACTTGCAGGGGATTTCCGCCAAATCATGTGGGGTGCTCGGCGAGTTGGGCCCGTCCATCCAATGGGTGCACAGTTACGTCACGGACGACAAGATCTACTGCATCTACAACGCCCCGAACGAGGCGCTGGTGCGAGAACACGCGCAGCGCGGCGGCTTCCCGGCCAACCGCATTTCGCAGGTGCGCGAAATCATCGATCCCGTCACGGCCGAATAGGGCGGCACGCCGGCTTGGCCTTGGTCCGCGCCGCGCGGGTACAATGAGCTCATTGCTCCCGCGCCGCACGCCTTGCCATGATGATTGAAGCGTTACGCCACTTGCCGCGCCGGCGGCGCTTTCTGCTCGCCCTGCTGGCCATGCCGGCCGCGTGGGCGGGGCGATTGCCGACCATCACCCTGGTTGGCTCGACGACGACCTGGGTCTCGCCACAAGGGCCCTGGCTGGACCTGATCTACCGCGAGGCCTTCCGCCGCCTGGGCTACGATTTTCGCTTCATGAACGTGCCGGGCAAGCGCGCCAGCGCCTTGTCCGATGCGGGCGAGGTCGATGGCGAAATCCACCGCGTTCCCGGCTATGGCGCCGCGCACCCCAATTTGCTGCTGGTCGATGAGCCTCACTTCATGGGCAAGTTTGTCGCCTACGCCAAGCGGCCCATCGTGCTCGCACCGGGCTGGGACAGTTTGAAGGGGACGACTTATCTCATCGAGTACCGGCTCGGTAGCCAGCGCATAGAAGACATGCTGCGCACGCGCGTCGACCCGGCACGCATATCGACTGTTGGCGTGCCCGACCAGGGTTTGCAAAAACTGGCCTTCGGGCGCTCCGACCTGTTCATTGACGTCAATTACAACGTCGACCTCCTGCTCGAAGACGCGCGTTATCGCGAGGCCGGCATCCACCCGGTGGCCGTGATGGAGGAGACGGGCGGCTACGCCTTCCTGCACAAGAAACACGCCGCACTGGTACCGAGGCTGGTGGAGGTGCTGCAGCAAATGAAGCGCGAAGGCCTGGTCGACGCCTACCAAAAGCAGGCGATGCAGGTCTGGCGCGCGCGCCAGACTCCCTGACCGTTCTAGTGCGCGGCGGGGTCGTAGGAGAGCACCGGTTTATAGCCGTCCGGCGCGATCGAGGTATCGAAGGGGTAGCTCGCGAAGTTGTCCTGGTCGATCATGCCCAGCTTGATCAGGATAGTGTGCGGCAGGTCCTTGCTGCGTCCTTCGAGTGCATTCACGGCGGCGTTGATGACAACCCTGGCCTGGCTCACGCCCTTGGTGTCGGCGGCGGCGTAGATTTCCTTCTGGCGGATCAGGTGGGCGATATCGCCGGTCAGGTCGTAGGCCACGACGCGGATCTTGGCGTCAAGGCCGGCCGTGCGCAGCGGCCCCAGCGCCGCCGGCGCGCAGCCGGTGCAGCCGATCAGGTAATCGAGCTTGTTGCCATGAGCGGCCAGCATTTGCGTGGCCAGCCTGGCCTGGCCGCCGAAGTCGCTGTCGCCATAGCGGATGTCGAGGATATTGACCGTGATCGGCGCTTCCTGCGCGGCCAGGCGCGTGCCGTCGACCTCGCCCTTGACCCAGCCTGCTCCGAGGGGGCCGGGCAGCAGTCCGATATTGATCGATTTGAGGCCGCGCTGCTGGGCGTCGCGAATGGCCCAGCGGGTCGCTTCCAGGCCCATGCTGCGCAGCGAGGTCGTCACCTTGATGGTCAGGTCGTCACTGCGGCTGTCGTTGGCCAGTTCAAACACGGGAATGCCGGCCGCGCGCGCCTTGGCAATCGAGGCGTTATTGAAGGTCATGTTGATCGGCGAGATGACGATGGCGTCGTACCTGGCCTTGATGGCCGTGTCCATTTGCCGCAGCTGGCCGGTCAGGTCGTCATAGCCCTTGGCCGGGAGGATGTCGGCGGCAATGCCGAGGCGCTGGGCTTCGCTGATGACGCCGTAGGCACAGCCGGTCCAGTAAGGATCCTTCAGGTGCGGGAACAGGAAGGCGATGCGCCAATGCTTGCTCGCCTTGGCCGCCATGGGATAGGTCCCGGCGACGACGCGCCCGCTTGCGAGGGCGTCGTCGGCGGTGCCATTCGCCTGCAAGGGGCGGAAGATCGACTGCACGGGGATGGGTGCAAAGGGTGGCACCGGCATCGCCTGTTGCGCGACGGCCGAAGTGAAGTACAGGCCGAGAATAGTAAGAGTCAGTAATTCGCCTGCCCGTCGTCTGCGCATGTCGAGTCTTCCTTGCCTGGTGTGTGGGCTCCTTGTGTGATTCTACTGGTTGTTCGGCGCTTCAGTTCGGGAAGTTGTAGACCACGTTGTAAGCGCCGCTACCGCTGCGCGCCGTCACCTTCAAGAGGTAGTAGCCGGCGCCGGCGCCGAAGGACAGGATCTTGCTCGTGCCCGTGTCGGGCGCTTGCGCAATCGATTGCCATGCACTGCCGTTCCACCACATCAGGTCCATGTCGAACTGGGATCCGGACGGTGCACTGAGGGTCGCGCGGAAGGTACCGCCCACCGTGGCGTGATAGGCACTGCTGGGCAGATATGCCGTGGCGCCGGCGGCCAGGTTGCCATTGACGCTGATGCCGGGGTGGTAGTAATTGAAGACGAAGTCGGCGCGCAGCTCGTTGACGCCATGCCAGGGCTGGCCCAGCGTGCGCATGCGCGAGTTTTCGGTGGGGCGGTAGACGCCGTGCGGGCAGTATTTGCCGCCGTCGAACAGGCCTACCGTGCCGTTGGCGTACCAGCCAGGCTGGGTCGGCGTGACGGTGCCCGTTTTGATCAGGGGCGACCATTTGGCCCAGGCGCCGTTCGACTGCAAGGTCACGTCGGCCTCGGTCGGCTCGCTCGGCGTGTTGCACGTGCCCACGTCATATTCATCGGCCAGCTGGAAGGCGGTATGGCCGATTTCATGCAGCGCGATCTCGATCGATTGCGGGTGCATCGTCAGGGCGGCGTAGGCCGGTGCGCCGGAGCCGCCGTAGGTGCCCGAATTGGCCACCAGGACCACCACATCGCGCCCATCGACCGGCGTGACGGCGGCCACGGCGTTGGCCACCAGGGTGTTGTCGGCGCAGACCAGGCGGTCCAGGCCGAAGCAGCCGACCACGGTGCCCAGCGCCGTCTGGCGCGCGATGGCGCCGAAATTTTCGCTCACGCCGGACTGCGGGCTGACGATGTCGACGCGGCGGATATTCATGCTGTTCTTGTAGCGGTCGAACAGCGGGTCGGCCAGCAAGCCGTTGACCACGGCCTGTGCGTCGGTACGCCACTTGGCCTGGTCGGCGCTCGCGTAGCCGTCGCCGATGATCACCAGGTCCATGCGGCTGGCGCTGGCGCCGGTCTGCCACAGCATCGCCGAACCCGTGGGGACGATGGCGGCCTTGGCGCGCACGCCTTCGCGGCCGGACTGGCCGATCAGCGCATCGAGTTCCTGGCGCGCCAGGCGGCGCAGCGGCTGCGGCGCGGCCTGGAGGCGGTCGCTGCGCGTGGCGGGGTGGTGTTCAACGAGGTCGATGGTGGCCAGGTTGGGTGCGTTCGGCATGCGCATTTCGACCACGGCTTCCGGCTGGACGATCTTGCGGGCCGTGACGATGGCGCCGGTGGCCGGGTCGAATACTTCGGCATTGCGCAGGCCGGGATTGCGCACGCTGCTGCGGAACAGTTCGCGGCCGGCGGCGTCGCGGCCGATGGCGATCAGGTCGCCGTCCTGGGCGTCGGGAAGGGGAACCTGGTGGGCGAAGCTGCCGGTCTGGGCATGCTCGATGGTGTATTGCGCGCTGCCGCCCGATTGGGTCTGGCGCACGCGCAGCATCAGGTCGTCAGCCTGTGCGGCCAGCGGCGCGCACAGGAACAGGGTCAATGCGGCCAGCGTCCGCGCGGTACTACGTGAGTCCATGAAGCCTCCTGCCAAAGTTGGTGGAGGCGCACCGCGCGGCGCCGGGCGGCGCCGTACAGCGCGCCGGGAAAAGGGCCTAGAACTTGTAAGTGGCCCGCAGGTACAAGGCCCGTCCAACCGGATCGGCAAAGCGTGGGTCATAGCCGGTCTGGGTGTTGGGGGTCTGGTTCGAGAATGGTGGGTCGGTGTTGAGCAGGTTCTTGATCCCGCCCGACAGCGTCAGCTTCTTGAAGCCGCTGTAGCTGGCCGACAGCGTCCACACCGAGTACGCCTTCACGCGCTGCTTGTACTGGTCGGCCACCATGTTCTGGTCCTCATAGCCGCCCGAGTAGCGCTGCGACAGCGTTGCCGTCCAGGGGCCGTCGGTCCAGCGCACGGCGGCGTTGTGGCGCCAGCGCGTGGTGCCGTTGTAGACGTTCAGGTTGTCGGGGAACTCGCCATCCATGGTTTCCCAGGTGTCCTTGAGCACGTAGGTGCCGTTGAACCAGCCGTCGATCTGGCCGATGTCGAAACGCGGCAGGCGCCAGTGGGCCGTGACATCCAGCACCTGGGTCATGCGCTCGCCGGCATTGCCCAGCGCCGAGATGTTGATGTAATCGAGCTTGGTGCCGTTGGCGTTGTAATGGAAGCGGTCGCGGTATTTGTCGAAGTCATTCATGATGATGTCTTCGTACAGCACGGCGCCCACCAGGTCGCGCACGGTGATGCGACCGTAGTCGAGCGAGCCGGAGAACAGCGGGCTCGGTTCGACCACCAGGCCCAGCGAGACCGAATGGGCACGCTCGGGTTTGAGTTCCGGATTGCCGCCCGAACGCGTGGGCAGGTTCATATTGCAGCTGATGTTCGGATTGACGCCCGGTTTCGGCACGCCGCCCGGGCACAGCAGCGGGTCGTTGTACTGGGTCGAGGTGATGCTGTCCTGGACCGGGCCATTGAGTTCATACAGCGTCGGCGCGCGGAAACCGTGCGTCATCGAACCGCGCAGCAGCCACAGTTTGGACGGCTGCCAGCGGAAGCCGAGCTTGGGGTTGGAGGAGCTGCCGGCGTCGCTGTAGCGGTCGTAGCGGGCCGCGGCCTGGGCTTCGAGCGTCTTGGTGATCGGGATGTTCACCTCGGCGAAGGCCGCTTGCAGGCTGCGCGAACCAAAGGTGTCCTTGGCCGACACGAGGCCACTGGCGCGCGAGATCATCATCTGGTCCAGCGGGCCGCGCTGGAGCCGGAATTCGGACGATTCGCGGCGCGCCTCGGCACCGAAGGCCACGCCCAGCGGGCCGGCCGGCAGTTCCATCAGGTCGCGCGTGGCGCGCATGTCCACGCCGGTGTTGCGCGCCGTCGCGTGCACCACATCGCCGCGCACCTGGGCCTTGGCCAGCAGGGCCGCACCGGCGGCATCCTGCATGCCGAAGGGGTTGAGGATGCCGGCGTTGATGCCGTCCTGGATCATCTGGTCGATCAGGTAGCCGCCGGTCAGGCTTTCGGACACCTGGGTGCGGGCGGCAGTGACGGCGGTGCTGACGTCCCAGCCGGCCAGCGTCGCGTTGATGGAGGCCACCACACGGTCGGACTTGCCCAGGTTGGTCGCTTCGCGCAGGCCGCCTTCGACCGTGCGCCAGCTCACGTTCAGGTCTTCGCCCGTCAGTCCGGCCACGGCCGGTGTGCCGCCGCTGCCGCC
This sequence comes from Pseudomonadota bacterium, assembly GCA_040390345.1. GTDB lineage: Bacteria > Pseudomonadota > Gammaproteobacteria > Burkholderiales > Burkholderiaceae_D > Telluria_A. Next base: position 11,971 of record JAZJYP010000059.1, read on the forward strand.
CGGGTACCACTTGCTGGTCGAATGCATGGCCAGGCCGGTCATCGGCGGCGGGGCGATGTGGTTGATGTTCTCGCTTTCGGCGTGCAGGTATTCCAGGGCCACGGTGCCGTCTTCGCCCAGCTTGGCGGTGGCCTTGCCGA
>JAZJYP010000060.1:0-2948 GCA_040390345.1 Pseudomonadota bacterium
CCAGCAATTGCATCGCCATGTCCTTGAAGGCCAGGGTCGGGCCGTTGGACAGCGCTTGCAGGATCAATGTCTTGCCGCCGGCCTGTTCCAGCGTGCGCAGTGGCGTGATGTCGGCGGCCTTCTCTTCGGCGCGCGCATTGCGGTAGACGTCGGCGGTATAGGTCTTTTGCGTGAGCGCCTTGAGGTCGGCGTCAGGGATGTCGGTGGCGAACTTCTTCAGGATTGCATAGGCCAGGTCGGCATAGGACAGCTTGCGCCACGCGTCGAGTTCCGCGCCCGTCACTTGCGGGTAGGTCGACGGCAAGTACAGGCCACCATCCGGGGCCAGGCCGCCCAGCAGGATATCGGAAAAGTGTTGGGGAGATGCTGCGGCGCCCGCTGCGGCGCGAGTTGACACGTATTGCATATAGTGGAAAGTCCGGGTTGGGTTGTTTCCTTATTATACCCATCCCGGAATTTTCATACTTCTCGGGCCGCGGACTTCGGACCGCAAAAGCGGGGTCAGAGTAATTTTCGCCAAAAAAGGCGAAAAAAAACTCTGACCCCGGTTTCGCTACGCGTCTAACAGGCGGCGTGGTTGACCGTGACGACGTGGATGGCAAGGCCGCCAAGCGAGGTTTCCTTGTATTTGTCCTGCATGTCGGCGCCGGTCTGGCGCATCGTTTCGATGACGTCGTCCAGGCTCACAAAGTGCGTGCCGTCGCCCTTGAGGGCCAGCGAGGCGGCCGTGATGGCCTTGATCGCGCCCATGCCGTTGCGCTCGATGCAGGGGATCTGCACCAGGCCGCCAATGGGGTCGCAGGTCATGCCCAGGTGGTGCTCGATGCCGATTTCGGCGGCGTTTTCGATTTGTTCGTTGGTTCCGCCCAGCGCCGCCACCAGGCCGGCGGCGGCCATCGCGCAGGCGACGCCCACTTCGCCCTGGCAGCCAATTTCGGCGCCGGAGATGGAAGCGTTCTTCTTGCACAGCATGCCAATGGCGGCGGAAGTGAGCATGAAGTCGCGCACGCCCTTGACCGGATCGCTGGGATGGCAGTCTTCGGCGTAGTAGCGCAGCACGGCCGGGATGATGCCGGCGGCGCCGTTGGTCGGCGCCGTGACGACGCGCCCGCCGGCGGCGTTTTCTTCGTTGACGGCCATTGCGTACAGGCTGACCTGGTGCAGCGCGTCGTGCGGCAAGTCGTTGGCGCGGTCGCTCGAATTCTTGCTCTCGACGGCCTGGCTCCACAACTTGGCAGCACGGCGCTTGACGTTCAGGCCACCGGGCAGCTGGCCATCGGTGACGAGGCCGTGCGCGATGCAGTCGCGCATGACGTGCCAGATGCGGTCGATGCCTTCATCGAGCTTGCCTTCGCTGATGCGGGTCAGTTCATTGGCGCGCATCATTTGCGGAATGGTCTTGCCGCTGGCCTTGCCGTGCGCCAGCAACTGGTCCATCGTATCGAAAGGGAATGGCAGCGGCGCCGCTTTTGCTTCGCCAGGCTTGCCCTGGGCTTCGCCGGCCGCGTGGATGAAACCACCGCCAATCGAATAGAACACGCGCTCGATGATGCTGCCATCGCGGCGCTTGAGGGTGAAGCGCATGCCGTTCGGGTGCTCCGGCAGTGAGGCTTGCTTGTGCCAAATCAGGCCGGTCTTGGCGGTAAACGGGACTTCCTTGGTACCGAGCAGGCGAATCACGCCATCGAGCTCGACTTCGGCCAGCTTGTCGTCGATCGACTCGGGATCGACTCCCATCGGCGTTTCGCCCATCAGGCCGAGGATCACGGCCTTGTCGGTGGCGTGGCCGACGCCGGTCAAGGCCAGCGAGCCATACAGGGCCGCTTCCACGCCGACGGCGTCGTCGAGCGGGCCGCATTCAACCAGGAACCTGCGCGCTGCCACCATCGGCCCCACCGTGTGGGAACTCGACGGACCAACGCCGATTTTGAATAGGTCAAATACGCTCATGTCCATCGGTGCGGCCTCGTCTCGTTTGATGTTGGTCAGGCAGCCTTGCTGAGACCGACGTCGATATTTTTCAACATGTCGGCCACAAGCTGCTCCAGGCCCACCGTGGCTTTCCAGCCCCAGTCGGCAGTGGCTTGGCTGTCGTCGAGGCTCTGTGGCCAGGTGTCGGCGATGGCCTGACGGCTGTCAGGCGTGTAGCCGATCTTGAATTCAGGACGCGCAACCGTAATGGCGGCGGCCAGTTCACGTGGATTGAACGACAGACCGGCCACATTATAGGCCGAACGGATGACGATTTGTGCGGCCGGTGCCTCCATCAATTCGATGGTTGCGCGAATCGCGTCGGGCATGTAGATCATCGGCAATGTCGTCTCGGGGCCGAGGAAGCAGTCGTAGCGTTCGCCGCGCAGCGCGGAGTGGAAAATGGCGATCGCGTAGTCGGTGGTGCCGCCGCCAGGAGGCGATTTGTAGCTGATGATGCCGGGATAGCGGATTGAACGCACGTCCACGCCGTACTTGGTGAAGTAGTACTCGCACAGGCGCTCGCCGGCCAGCTTGCTGATGCCGTAGATCGTGGTCGGATCCATCACCGTGTACTGCGGCGTCGATGCGGCTGGCGTGTTCGGGCCGAAGGCGGCGATCGAGGATGGCCAGAAAATGCGCAGCGGTTTGCCGATTTCGCCACGTTCACGGGCGATTTCGAGGATATTGAGCAGGCCGTCCATATTCAGGGTCCAGGCTTTCAGCGGTGCCTGTTCGCCGGTGGCCGACAGCAGCGCCGCCAGCTGGTACACCTGGGTGATGCTTTCGTCGGCGATGAATTTGGCCAGGCCGTCTTTGTCCAGCACGTCCAGCGGGGCGTAGCGCGCCGCCTTGTACACATTGTTGGTGCTGATGTCCGAAGCGATGACGTTTTGCGCGCCATGCCTGGCAGCCAGGGCTTCAACCAGTTCGCTGCCGATTTGGCCGTTGGCGCCGATGATGAGGATGCGTTCCAT
>JAZJYP010000061.1:0-10644 GCA_040390345.1 Pseudomonadota bacterium
TTAGGGTCTGTCCCCGATTTGTCCAGTTGCCGGGTTTGACCCCAACGATCAACGGCGCGGGGCGATGTATTTGGGGAACATTTCCTTGAACAGGAAGGCTTGCAGCTCGGCCGTGTCCTGCACCCGCGCACTCATCGTCACCACCCGGTTCAGGCGGTACGATTCCCATTCGAAGTCGCCGGTCTTTTCTTTGCGGATCAGCTCGATCATCTTCTTGACGATCGCCGTCTCGACATCGATCTCGGTGCCCTGCTCGACCTCGATTTGCGTCAGCCAGCGGCGCTTGAAATTCTGGTTCCACCCGCGGAATTTGACCGTCGCGCTGTGGAAGGTCTGGTTGCGGATCTCGAAAATGCCGCCCGTGTCGTTGGCGTCGTCGCCATGCGTCTTGCCGTTGGCGCGCGCGATATTGGCCTTGGCGATACGGTCGGCCTTGGCCGCTTCACTATCTTCGGCCGCCGCCACCGTCGCTTCGGTCGCCCCGCGCGCCTTGCGTCGCGCTTCAATATACGCGCTCATGTCCACTTCCTTGGGCGGCGTGATCGGCTTGGGCTCGACCTTCGGCGCTTCTTCGATCGGCTTTTCGTGCGGCAAAGTGATCGTGTTGGCCAGGCGCTGCATGTCCACGCGCGGCAATTCCTTGACGGGCTTGCGCTTGAGCGGCGGCGACTTCGGCGCCGGCTTGCCCAGGGGCGCGAGCAGCACCATCGTGGCGCCATTGGCCGGCGGGGCGTGCTTGTCGAGCTTGGGCTGGAGCAGGTAGACCAGCACCAGCAGCAAGTGCAACACGACCGTGATCGTGATCCCGACTTTGTTCGTGCGTGGCTCGCCATAAGTCGCCGTCAGCGGCGCTTTGGGCAAGGGCTGCCCGCAATGCTCGCAGTAAGCGGTATCGGCCATAGAAGAGTGGGAATGGTCACGCAAGATGAAAACAGCTTTCAGGGTACGGCGTCAAGAAATGCGGCAAGTGTGCCAGAGTCCGCGCGATTTGGGAAATCGCGCGTACATGCCCGGCTGATGGTGCAGCGTACGCGAGCGTGCCCTTGACGGTTGTTACAGAGTGTATCAGCCCGCCTGGAAAGTCTCGGTTTTCAATACCTCGTCAGTCTCAGGGGTCGCGGGACGCCCTCCCGTCAGCTGCAAAAATAGTTCATTCACACAACGATCGGCGTCGCTGACTTGCCGGGAAGGCAAGCCCGGGCGTGGCAGGGCATGGGTGTAATAATGCGCCCCTTCGACCGGGTAGCAGAGCGCCCACAGGCTCGCCTGGGCCTGCCCCTGCCGGTCCAGCGGATGGTTGGCGCGGTCGATATCGATGCCGCCCGGGTGGAAGTTGCCATTGAAGTAAGGGCGGATGATGCCGCGTGCGAGCAGCTGGCGCGTCAGCGCAGTATCGTCGGTGATTGGCGAATATGGGTCGAGGCGGGCCACGACGACCACGTCCGCATGGTCGATGGCGCCATTGGCATGCAGGGCGAAGCGCGAGCGCTCTTCGTCGATGCGCAGCATGGCGTTGGGCCCGGCGGCGGTGCCGAGCAGGCCGGCGTCCATCAGGGCCAGCAGCTGTTCATTGCGCAGGCGCGGCGGGCCGAAGGTGATGCGGTTGATGATGGGGTTGTGGACGCTGAAGAATTTGCGGTGCGAGGCGGGCAGCAGGCCGCCATGTTCGATCATCTCCTGCAGCACGGCGCGCACGTCGCGCAGCACGTCGGCGGCGGCCTTGACGGGGCTGGTGAGGTTGCCGCGGTTCGCTTCGCGCAGGTCCGCCGCAAGCACGGCACGAAACGCTTGCGATCCGCTGATCCGGCCCGGCGTGAGCAGCTGCTCGATGGCGTCCTGTTCGTCCTCGCCCGGCGTATAGGTGTGGGGATCGGAGGCGGCGCCATCGAAGGCGCTGCGCCAGGCATAGGCCATTTCCTTCTTCATCAGCGGCAGCAGCTCGCGTTCGAAGTCGAGCTGGCCGCCGCGCCTTCGTTCGCGCAGCGCCCGCACGGCGTCGCGCGTGAAGAAGCGCGCCTGGTGGCGCCCGCTCAAACCTTTCTGGTTGATCGCGCGCGCCAGCGCCGGCAGGCAGTTGCGCGAATAGAGAAGCAGCCTGGGCTCCTCGCCGCTGGCGATATAGCGCAAGCTGCCATCGACGCGCTCGTAGCGCCCGCCCCGCCCTTCGGTGAACTGGGCAAGGACGTCGTGCGCCGTCAGGCCGATGCCGCAGATGGCCACGGTGGCGTCGCTGCCGATGGCCGTCAACTGCTCGAGCGGATAGCAGTGGCGCACATAGGCCAGGCGGCTGTTGTAGCGGGCGTGGTCGAGGGCGAACTTGCGGTACCAGGCTTCTTCGTCGGAGAGCATGCTGCGGCTGTGGCCCGTCGTCAGGAACACGTAGTCGCTGCGCAGCACATAGCCATTTCCCAGCTCGATGGCCCAGCCATCGCCCGCAGCCTGCATGTCGTGGGCGCGCTGGCGCAGGTGCTGCACGCTCACGCCGGCCGGCAGGCTGGCGCGCAGCTGGGCGCAGGCCCAGGCCAGGTAGTGGCCCAGCAGCTGGCGCGGCAGGTAGTCGGCCTCGCCGATCTCCGTCCCGCCGCCGTCCGCGCCGACCTGCAGGAAGCGCTCGCCAAAGCGCCGATAGCCCTGCGCGCGCGCCCACTCGGTGAGCGAGGGCGTGGCGCAGGACGGCATGTGGTCCACCGTGCCGGCGCTGGGGAAGACCGTGACCTGGCTGGCCACGGTATTGATCAGGAGATGGGCCGGCTGGCGCGGGCTGTGCACGCCGGGCCCGCATTCGGCCGGATCGACCAGCAACAGCTCAAGGCTGGCACGATGCACGCGCGCGAAAGCGGCAATGCGTTCAAGGACGGACAGGCCGCGCGGGCCCATGCCGATGATGCAGATGCGGGGACGGTGCATGGCGGCCACCTACCATGGGACGGGAAGGCCCATGGTAGGGACAAATGCCACCTGGCATCTTGTCACCAGTCAATCAATGCGTGCCCGCGTAGGCGGCCAGCTGTTCATCCGTCATCGGCCCGGTGCCGCTGTACTTGTCGAGGAAGAGATAGATCACCGGCGTGATGTAGAGCGTGATCACCTGCGAGAACAGCAAGCCTCCCACCACGGCCAGGCCCAGCGGCTGGCGCAGCTCGGCGCCGGCGCCCAGGCCCAGGGCAATCGGCAGTGCGCCCATCATGGCCGCCAGCGTCGTCATCATGATCGGGCGGAAGCGCAGGATGCACGCTTCGCGGATCGCTTCGGCTGGCGTCATGCCCTGCTCGCGCTGCGCATGCAGGGCGAAGTCGATCATCATGATGGCATTCTTCTTGACGATCCCGATCAGCATCAGGATGCCGATGATGGCAATCATCGTCAGGTCCAGGCCGAAGATGCGCAGGGTGATCAGCGCGCCCACGGCCGCCGACGGCAAGCCGGCCAGGATGGTCAGCGGGTGGATATAGCTTTCATAGAGCACGCCCAGCAGCACATAGATCACGCCCAGGGCCGCGACGATCAGGATCACCTGGCTCGATTGCGAATCCTGGAACACGGCCGCGTCGCCGCCGTATTTGGTGATGATCGACGCGGGCAGTTTCAAATCGTGACCCATCTTGTCGATCCTGGCCGTGGCCACGCCCAGCGGCACGTCGGGCGCCAGGTTGAACGACAGCGTGATCGCTTGCAGCTGGCCCTGGTGGTTGACCGCCGTCGGGCCGACCGTGCGTTCGACTTTTGCGAACGCCGACAGCTGCACCAGCGCACCGCTGCGCGAACGCACGGCCACGCGCTCGAGCGCATCGTCGAACTTGCGGTCGCTGTCGGCCGCTTCGAGGATCACCTGGTAGGTCGCCGCCGATGAATAGATCGACGAGACCTGGCGCTCGCCAAAGGCCGCGTACAAGGCGGTGCGCACATCGGCCACCTGCACGCCGAGCACATTGGCCTTGTCTCGGTCGATGCGCAAGCTGGCCTGCAGGCCGCGGTTTTGCGAATCGCTGGTGACGTCGCGGAAGATCGGATCGGCGCGCAGCTGCTCCATATAGCGCGTGGCCCAGTCGTTCAGCGCATCGGGGCTGACGCTTTGCAACGTGTACTGGTAACGGCTCTTGGACGGACGCCCGCCCAGCTGCAGGTTCTGGATCGGGCTCAGGTACACGGCGATGCCGGGAATGGCGCGCGTGGCGCGGCGCAGGCTGTCGAGCACCTCGGGCATCTTGCTGCGTTCTTCGCGCGGTTTGAGCACCAGGAACATGCGGCCCGAATTGCCGCCGCCCGTGAACGAGGTCACGTCCTGCACATTCGGGTCGGCCTTGATGGCAGCGGCGACGCGGTCCTGCAGGCGCAGCAGCGCTTCGGACGAGGTGTCTTCGGACGCTTCGGTCGTCACGCGGATCTGGCCCAGGTCTTCCTCGGGGAAGAAGCCTTTCGGGATCGTCACGTACAGCACGATGGTAAACACGAAGGTGGCCAGCGCGATCAGCAGCACCACGTAGCGGTGGCGCAGCGCCACGTCGAGGGTGCTGGCATAGCCGTTGCGCACATACGTGAAGCCGCGCTCGAAGTGCTTGCCGATGAAGGTCTTCTCGCCGGCCGCATCGTGCGCGTGGTCGGGCAGCAGGCGGCTGGCCAGCATCGGCACGAGGGTGAGCGAGACCACCGCAGAGACCAGGATCGAGAGCGAGACGACGACGGCAAATTCGTGGAACAGCAAGCCGATCACGCCAGGCATGAAGAAGATCGGGATGAACACGGCGACGAGTGAAATCGAGATCGAAATGATGGTGAAGCCCATTTCGCGCGAACCCTTGAGGGCGGCGTGGATCGGCTTTTCGCCCAGTTCGATATGGCGCACGATATTTTCCAGCACCACGATGGCATCGTCGACCACCAGGCCGACGGCGAGCGTGATGCCGAGCAGGGACACGTTATCGAGGCTGTAGCCGAGCCAGTACAGCAGCGACAGCGCGCCGATCAGCGAGATCGGCATCGTCACGGCGGGAATGAAGGTGGCGGCGGCGCGGTGCAGGAACAGGAAGATCACCAGCACCACCAGGCCGACCGTCAGGGCCAGCGTGAGATTGACGTCGTGGATGGCGGCGCGGATCGACACCGAGCGGTCGTTGACGAGGTTGATCTTGATCGAGGTGGGCAGCTGGGCTTCGAAGCGCGGCAGCAGCTTGCGCACCGCGTCGACCACCTGCACCGTGTTGGCGTTGGGCTGGCGCTGCACCAGCAGCACGATCGAACGTTCGCCGTTGTAGCTGCCGGCCGTCTTCACGGACAGGAAGCTGTCTTCGACGACGGCCACTTCCTTCAGGCGCACCGGCTGGCCGTTGCGCGTGGCGACGATCAGGTCGGAGAACTGGGCCGCGTTCATCAACTGGGCATTGCCCTGGATGGTCAGGGTCTGGTTGGGCCCATCGAGGATGCCCAGCGGCGTATTCGCATTGGCGGCGTGGATGGCGGCGGCCAGTTCGTCCATCGACAGGTTACGCGCGTTCATCAGGTCCGAGCGTGCCCGCACCCGCACGGCAAAGCGTTTCTGGCCATTGACCGTCACCTGGGCCACGCCGGGCAGGGTCGACAGGCTCGGGGCGATCAGGTTTTCGGCGTAGTCGTTGAGCTCCGACAAATTCATCGACGGCGAATTCATCGTCATGAACAGCACTGGCGCGTCGGCCGGATTGACCTTGCGGTAGGACGGCAGTTCCGTCATCTCCTGCGGCAGCGCACGCTGGGCCGACAGCAGGGCCGCCTGCACGTCGACGGCGGCCGCATTGACGTCGATCGAGGGATCGAACTCGATCGTCAGCGAGGTGTTGCCGATGGTCGAGGTGGAAGTGATGACGTTGATGCCGGCGATGGTGGAGAACTGCTTTTCCAGCGGCAGCGCCACCGACGAGGCCATCGTCTCCGGGCTGGCGCCGGCCAGGTTGGCCGAGACGTTGATGACGGGCGTGTTATAGCTTGGCAGTGCCGCCACCGGGATGCTGCCGTAGGCGAGCACGCCGGCGAGGATCAGGCTGATCGACAGCAGCACCACCATCACCGGGCGGCGGATACACAGCTCGGAGAGATTCATTTCGCGCTGCCCTTCTTCGGCGCGCCGGCCGCTTCGGCCAGCTTCACCCTGGAACCGGGACGCAGGTTCTGCTTGCCTTCGGTGATGACTTTCTCGCTGCCGGCCAGGCCGGTGACGGCGGCGTACAGGCCGAATGAATACACGCGCTGCACGGCCACCTGGTGGGCCGTCTGGTCGGCGTCGAAGGTGTAGACGAAGGTGCCGCGCGTATTGCTGACGATGGCCGTCTGCGGGATCACGACGGCATCTTTCAGCGTACGCACGGTCAGGCGCGTATTCACGTATTCGCCCGGCCACAGTGCGGTGGCGGCGTTATTGAATTCGGCCTTGACGCGGATGGTGCCGGCCTGGGGGTCGACCGTGTTGTCGATGAAACTGAGCTTGCCAATGGCCGCTTTGCCGCCTTCGCCGGCGGAGGCTTCGACCGCCACGGCGCCATTCTTCTGCGCTTCCAGCAGGTTCGGCAGCTGCGTCTCGGGCAGCGTGAAGGCCACCGTGATCGGGTCAAGCTGGGTGACGCTCGTGAGCGACGTGGCCAGCTGCACCAGCGAACCCGGATAAACGTTGATGGCGCCGACGCGGCCCGACATCGGCGCGCGGATCGCGGTGTAGCTGACGCTGACGCGGCTCGCCTGCACGGCCGCCGCGTCCGACTGCAGCAGGGCGCGCGCCGCGTCGACCTGGCTCTTGAGCGTGTCGACGGCGCTTTGCGCGATGAACTTCTGGGCGAACAGGTCGAGGCTGCGTTTGTACTGGCGCTCGACATCGCCCAGCGCCGCCTGGTCGCGCGCGACCTGGGCACGCGCCTTGTCTTCGTTGGCCACGTCGCTGCGGTCGTCAAGCGAGAACATCAGCTCGCCCTTCTTGACGAACTGGCCTTCCTTGATAGGCACGGTGCGGATGGTGCTGGTCGTCTGCGCATGCAGGTCGACCGTGGAGACCGGGGTCACGGTGCCGTTGGCCTGCAGCTGCACCGGCACGTCCTGGCGCTGCGGCGTGACGACGTTGACGATGGTCGGCGCGTTGTTGCCCGCCCCCTTGCCCGCGCCTGCTGCCGCGTGGCCTTCGGCGCCCGATTCCATATACCAGGCGCCGGCGCCCATGACCACGACGGCTCCTGCCAGGAGTCCGATACTCTTCTTTTTCATGCGTCTGATTCCATCTGTGTGCGCCTGCCGGCCAGGGTCCCCTAGCCGCGCATTGTCGCATAGTTGCAGTGCTAGTTACCGGCGTAATACTCCGGTAGCACGAGGGTCACTTCGAGGCCGCCGCTGGCATGGTTGGCCAGCGAAATGCTGCCTCCATGCTGTTCGGCGATATTGCGGGCGATGGTCAGGCCCAGGCCTGTGCCACCGGACTCGCGCGAGCGTGAGGACTCGACGCGGTAGAACGGTTCGAACACGCGCGCCAGTTCGGCCGCGGCGATGCCGGGGCCGCGGTCGCGCACGCGCACGCAGGCGGCGCCGACCCGGCGCTCGACCGAGACGGTCGCCTGCTGGCCATACTTGACGGCGTTGTCGATCAGGTTGACCAGGCAGCGGCGCAGCGCCAGCGGGCGCCCCAGCAAGGCCATGTTCGAGGCGCCCTTCAGTTCCACTCGCTGGCCGCCGTCGGTCGCGTCCGCGCAGACCGAGTCGAGTAGCGAGTCGAGGTCGAGGGCTTGCATGTTTTCCGTGTTGTCGGTCGAGCGGGCCAGGTCCAGGCCTTCGCGCACCATTTCCTGCATCGCCGTCAGGTCGCCGATGAGGCGCTCCTGCAGTTCCTTGTCGCTGACTTTTTCCAGCCGCAGGCGCATGCGCGTGAGCGGGGTTTGCAGGTCGTGGGTGATGGCGGCGAGCATCTGGGTGCGCTGCGAAATGTACTGGCGGATGCGCGCCTGCATGGCGTTGAAGGCGGCGCTGGCCTGGCGGATCTCGCTCGCGCCGGCCAGCTTGAGCGGCGGGTGGTTGATGTCGTTGCCCAGGTCCTTGGCGGCCTGCGCCAGCTGCTTCATCGGGCGCGTGGTCATGCGCGCGACCAGGTAGGCCAGGGCCGCGATACTGACCAGGAACAGCGCGATGATCGTGCTGAAATCGGCGCGCCGCGCCAGCGGCGAGCCGCGCGGAGGCAGCACGTTCAGGCGCACCTTGGCGCCGTCGCCCATGGTCACGTTGATGCTCTCGCAGGCACCGCGCCACTGCGACTGGGTGGGGCCGAACATGGTCGACTGGGTGCGCGGGATGTCGCAGGCGGACGGGCGCAGGGCCACCGTTTCAAAGGTGTACTTGCCGCCCATGCGCGCGGCCAGGGCGGCGGTAAATTCCGAATGCGTCGCCGCCACCGGCAAGGTGTCGTTCAGGGGTTCGAGGTTGATGCCGGGGCGGTTGGCCACCGACAGGTAGGCCATGCGTGCCTGGGCCGGCACGATTTCGGCGGTGGCAATGAGCTGCTCGGCGCGCTCGATGGCTTGCTGGTCGCGGTAGGCTTCGATGGCGCGCTGGCGCTCGCCCTCGGCCAGCCACTGGGTGATCACGGCCGAGACCACGGTACCGAGCATCAGGGTCAGGAACACGCGCCCCGTCATCGAGCCGAAAAACGCTTTCAGGCTGTCCTTCATGCGGCCGGCTCCACGGTGACCTGGCCGGCCAGCACGTAGCCGCCGTTGCGCACGGTCTTGATAATCTGCGGCACGCGCGCGTCTTCGCCCAGCTTCTGGCGCAGGCGCGAGATCTGGATGTCGATCGAGCGGTCGAAGGGATCGGCGTCGCGGCCCTGGGTCAGGTTGAGCAGCTGGTCGCGGTTGAGGACCCGGTTCGGGTGTTCGAGGAACACGCGCAGCAGGCGGAACTCGGCACCCGAGAGCATGATGACGATGCCGTCCGGGTTGACCAGGTGGCGCGCCGTCAGGTCCAGCGTCCAGTTCGCGAAATGCATTTGCTGGGCATGGTCGGCCGGCGTGTTCGAGGGCATCGCGTGGCTGCGGCGCAGCACGCTGCGGATGCGCGCGAGCAGTTCACGCGGCTCGAAGGGCTTGGGCAAGTAGTCGTCGGCGCCCATTTCCAGGCCCAGGATACGGTCAAGCGGCTCATTGCGCGCCGTGAGCATGATGACGGGCAGGGTCGAATGGGCGCGCAGCTTGCGGCACAGGGTCAGGCCGTCGTCGCCGGGCAGGTTCAGGTCGAGCACGACCAGGTCGGGGCGCGCTTCGTCGAGCGCCTTCCACATGGCCCCGCCTTCGGCCGCGCACAGGGCGCGATAGCCGTTGGACTCGAGATAGTCGGCCAGCAGGGTGCGGATGTCGCGGTCGTCGTCGACGATCAGAATCGTAGAGGGAGTATCCATAGCCTCAATTATGGCGAGTTCAAACCAGTGTGAATAGCGGTTTTGTATCGGCGTGTATATTGGATGGTGGTCGATACAAATTGATACAAAACCCGGGCTAGCAGAAACGTGGCGTTCACATAGGCCAACGATGATGGAACCATGTGCTGCGAACGCGCTGGCACACCAACTCAGTCAAAGGAAGACACACCATGAACGCACTTCGCAAGAGTATCGCCGTCGGCCTGACGGTCCTGGGCATGGCCTGCGCCGCCCACGCCGACGAGGGCCGCCACGGCTTCGCCGCCAACAAGGAAGCCATGCAGGAAAAGATGGCCGACCATTTTGCCAAGCGCCAGGCCAAGCTGCATGACTTGCTCAAGCTGACGGCCGCGCAGGAATCGAGCTGGGCCACTTACCAGGCCGCCATCAAGCCGGCCGCCGGCAGCACGCCCCATCCGGACCGCGCCGCCATCGCCGCCATGAGCGCGCCGCAGCGCATGGAACAGCACCTGGCCATGGCAAAGACCCATATCACCACCATGGAAGCCCACCTGGCGGCCCTGAGCGCCTTCTACGGCGGCCTCACGGCCGAGCAGAAAAAAGTATTTGATGACAACGTCATGGGCGGCGCCCACGGACCCCATCACATGATGCACCGCATGTCGCACTAGGTTTTCGTCGCATCCCGTCCACAGGCAGGCCTGCATCGGCACGCCTGCCTGCACTTTTTGTGGACTTTGGTGAGTTTTGCTGTATTCTGCGTATGTATCCGTACGGCAATATTTGGACCACCATTTCCTTGGGGAGGCGACAAGAATGAAAGTATGCGTTTACGACAAGACGGAAAAAGGACGTGAAGAAATCGCGACGCGCAAGTATGCGCTGCCGTCGCGCCTGCGCACCTTGCTGGTCATGGTCGACGGCCATGCCACGCTCGAGGCAGTATTGAAAAATGTCGCCGGCCTGGGCCTGGACGGCGAAAGCGTCAGCCTGCTGCTCAAGCAGGGCTATATCCAGCTCATCAGCGGCGGCGAAGAAGCAGCCTGCCTGGAAGCGGCCGCGCCACGCAAGGCCATCAAACGCCGTACCGGCACTGCCGCCTTCCTGGCCTGACCGTGCACTCTCCCTATCCCCTGCCCTGCCATGCGCGGCCGGCGCCCGGCAGCTGCCGCGCCGCCGTCGGCGCGCGCCGCCGCCGCTATTGGTGGACGGTGCCTAGGAGTCTGCGCGGCAGAAAATTGATGTCATCCAAAGCAGCGGGGTAAACG
>JAZJYP010000062.1:0-42960 GCA_040390345.1 Pseudomonadota bacterium
TAGTGCTGCAACCAGTGTGAAAGTAGGTTATCGTCAGGCTAGTTATAAAGAAAAAGCCCCGGTGCGTATGCATCGGGGCTTTTTCCGTTTACAGTGGCATGAAATAATCATAATTAAATCCGCGCATGCTTCCACTGCCAATGCCGCGCTTTGCCAACCTTGCCTTCGTTTGTGCAGGTTTGGTGTTTTCCATGAGCGGCCACTCGCAAGAACTCCGATTGAGTGGTTACGGCACCGCTGGCCTGAGCTGGGATGACCGCCGTGACATGGCGCCCACGCGCGATATCAGCCAGTTGCCGCGCGACGTTTCGGGCGGGCGCGCCGGTTATGCGACGGCGCCAAACTGGCGCCTCGATTCCCGCCTGGGTTTGCAGCTCGACTATCGTCTCGCTCCTGAAGTCGAGTTGGTATCGCAATTGGTTTTGCGCGACCACGATTCGGCGACGTTCAACAATTCCCTCGAGTCGGCCTTTGCCGGCTGGCGGCCCTTGCCTGCCATCGACGCGCGAGTGGGCCGGCTACCCTACGACGCTTTCCTGATGTCCGACACGCGCAGCCTCGGCTACGCCTACCCCTGGGTGCGTCCGCCGACGGAATTCTATGGCTGGATTCCGATCTTCTCCGTCGATGGCGCGGACCTGAGCTACCGCTTTGGCACCGAAGAACGCTGGCGCATCAAGGCGCAAATCGGGCGCAGCGGTTTCACGGTACCGATGGGAACGGCGAATTACGATTTCAAGTCGCGTGACCTGTTCACGCTGACCTTGTCTTACCAGATGGGACCATGGAGGGCCAAGGCCGGCTATTCCCACTTCCAGGTGGCCACGGAAGCGCCGGTGCTCGATCCCTTGCGTGATGGCCTTGGCCAATTGGCGCAAGGGACGGCATCGCTGGCGCCGGCCATCAGCGCCGAAGCTGACGATGTGCGGCGCAACCTGATGTTCAAGGATGCGCGGGTCGGCTACCAGACGCTGGGCCTGAGCTATGACGATGGCAGCTGGTTTGGCCAGGCCGAGGTGGGACGTTCGCGCTCAACGACGGGCATCCTGCCGCATGGCGCCATGTGGTACGCGGGGCTGGGCCGGCACTGGGGCGATTGGATGCCGTATCTGTTGGCCAGCAGCGTGCGGCCTGCCGCCGACGTGCGCGGTCCGGCTCAGGACTGGAGCGCCATCGGCCAGGCGGGCGTGCAGGCCTTGGCCTTGAACGTGCTCAATTCCACGCGCATGGCGCAAGACAGCGTGGCACTGGGCTTGCGCTGGGATGTGGCCAACCAGGCCAGCGTGAAGCTGCAGTGGACGTCGACGCATGTGCAGGCATCGGGTTACGGCCTGTGGTGGCGCGACTTGACCCTGAACAGCCGTCCCAGCCGCGTCAACCTGCTCTCGCTTAACCTCGACTTCGTGTTCTGAGACGCCATGAAGCCCGACTGCCTTCGCCCCATGTTTGCCGCCTGGTTGTGCGTGGCGGCGGGCGTGGTTCGCGCCGACATCGTCGTCATCACCAATCTCGATAATCCGGTACAGGCGCTCACGGCGCGCCAGGTATCGGACCTGTTCCTTGGCCGCACCCGCACCTTCCCCGGTGGCGCCGGCACCCTGATCCTGGAACAGCCACGCCAGGCGCACACGCGCGAAGAATTCTTCCGCCGCCTCAATGGCATGAACCTCAAGCAGCTCAATGCCTATTGGGCGCGCCTGCAGTTTTCCGGCGAGGTGCAGCCGCCTGCGCAGCTGGAAGACAATGCGGCCGTTCTTGCCGGCGTGCGGAAAAACACAGCGGCCATTGGCTATGTCGATTCGTCCGCCGTCGATACCAGCGTGCGCGTCGTCTTGCGCTTGAAGGAATGAAGCGATGAAAGGCAAGCGCATCAGCCTTGAACGTCGCCTCGTGTCCTATGTCGGGGTGGGCTGGCTGCTGTTTTCGGTGATCGCCGGCGCCGTATCGTACCGCCTGGCCTACCAGAATCAGTTCGCCGCCGAACAGGCCTTCCAACAGCAATTGCTGCGCACCGTGCAGGCCCAGGCCGAGGTGGCGGTCTTCGCGCGCAATACCAAGATCGCGGAGGACCTGTTCGAAGGTTTGCTGACCAATCCCACCGTGCTGGGCGCGCGCATCGCATCGAACGAAGGCTACGTGGAAGAACAGGGCAAGCGGCCGCAGCTCGATTTTTCGAAGGCGGCAAGTTATCCCTTGTACTCTCCCGTCGACGGCAAGCAAAAGATCGGCGCCATTTTCCTGTTGCAGGACGACGCGCAAATCGCCAGCCTTGCTGCGCGTACGGCCTTCAGCCTGACCGCATGGCTGCTGCTGCAAATCGTCATTGGCACGGTGCTGTTGTTTGCCGTGTCGCGCGCCGTCATGGGACGGCCCATCGCGGCCCTGGCCGCGGCAGTGTCGGCGATCCGCCCCGGCAGCGGACAGCGCGTGCCTGTCAAGGAAATGCACTCCGATGACGAAATCGGCCTGCTGTCGCACCAGACCAATGCCCTGATTGAAGCGGCCGAAGCGGCGATGGCCGAATCGGAGCGCGCCAAGCAGGTGGCCGAAGGGTCGAACCAGGCCAAGGGCGATTTCCTCGCCCTGATGAGTCATGAGATCCGCACGCCGCTTAGCGCCGTCATCGGCATCCTCGACCTGGCCCTGCGCGACGAGACGCTGTTGGCGCGCACGCGCGAACAGATCGAGCATGGCACCATCAATGCGCGCTCCCTGCTCAAGATCATCAATGATTTACTCGACTTTTCAAAGATCGAGGGCGGCAAGCTGAGCCTCGAAGCGATTGACTTTGCGCTCGTCCAGTGCATCGAAGAAGCAGCCGACGTGTTCCAGCATGGCGCAGCCAGGAAGACCCTGCGCCTGCAAGTCGATATTGCGGCCGAAGTGCCGGCGTTTGCCCATGGTGACCCGACGCGCCTGCGCCAGGTCTTGATCAACCTGATCGGCAATGCGCTCAAATTCACCGAAGAAGGCGAGGTCGTCGTGACGGCCAGCATGCGCGAGCTGGGACGTGGGCGGCGCGAGATGGAAGTGGCGATTCGCGATACCGGCGTTGGTATCGCCGCCGAAGCCTTGCCGCGCCTGTTCAATAAATTCGAACAGTCCGATACGTCGATGGCGCGCCGTTTTGGTGGAACGGGCCTGGGCCTGGCAATTTGCCGCCAGCTCGTCGAACTGATGGGCGGGCGGATTTGGGTGGCCAGCACGCTGGGCGAGGGCACGACCTTCCGTTTCACGATGCCGGTGCTGGAAGGCAGCCGGCCGACGCCGCCGGTGCTGGAGGAGCGCCTGCAGCATTCGCATTGCCTGCATATCCTGGTAGCCGAAGACTTCGTGACCAACCAGATCATCATCCGCTCCCTGCTCGAAGACATGGGACACGTGGTCCAGGTGGTGGACAATGGCTTCCAGGCGATTGAAGCGGTGGCCGAGAACGATTACGACCTGGTCCTGATGGATGGGCGCATGCCCGAGATGGACGGCATCACTGCGACCCGGATCATCCGCGCCGGCGGCCCGTCCGAATACGCGGCGCGCGAGCCGGGACTGCCCATCGTCGCTTTGACGGCAAATGTCGGCGAGGCCGACCACCGGCGCTATATGGCGGCGGGAATGAACGAGGTAATGACCAAACCGGTCGACGAACTGGCCCTGCACCGCCTGCTCGAACGCATCATCACTGCGCGCCTGACGCTGGGCGTGCAGCTGATTCCCCAGGCTGTTTATTCGGAGCGTGAACTTGATCTGCAATTCGACGTGCAGGCCAGCCCCGCCAGCGGCCTGCCGCCCACGCTGACCGAGCTGGCCCGCCAGGCCTTTGTCGGGGAGATCCCTGCGCGCCAGGCCGAACTGCTAGCCGCCATGGGCGAACAGGATGCCGACCGGGCCGGCCGTCTGTTGCACAGCCTGCGCGGCGGCGCAGCCCAGCTGGGCATGGACGCGTTGCGCGACACCTGCGCGGAACTGGAAGCTTACGCCGATGCCAAGCGGTGGGAGCGCCTTGAAGCGGCGCTGCCGCGTCTCGATGCCCTGCTGAAAATGACGCGCGAACCTATCAGAACAGATAGTTAGCGCCAAACGGCGACACAAGTACCATCGCACATTTTTTCCGAAAACGTGCGCGCATGGTTTTTAGCTCGGTCACTTTCCTGTTCTTTTTCCTGCCCGCTTTCCTGGTCCTGTACTTCGCGCTACCATGGAAGAACGCGGTCCTGCTGATTGGCAGCCTGCTGTTCTATGCCTGGGGCGAAGCGCGCTTCCTGCCGCTGCTGCTGGCGTCGGCGCTGCTGAACTACAGCGCCGGCCTGCTGATCGCCCGCATTCGCACGGCGCGCACGGCGCTGCTGTGGGCCGGGGTGGCCGCCAACCTGGCCCTGCTCGCCTATTTCAAGTACAGCGCCTTCTTCGCCAGTATCGTCAACCAGCTCAGTGGCCGCGACGCGGCGCTGCCTGCGGTCGTCCTGCCGCTGGGGATTTCCTTCTTTACCTTCCAGGGGCTGTCCTACCTGGTCGATGTGTATCGCGGCACCGTCGATGCGCAAAAACGCTTCCTTGATTTCGCCATGTACAAGGCCATGTTCCCGCAGCTGATCGCCGGCCCCATCGTGCGCTACCACCATATCGCTGCCGACATCGAACGGCGCGTCGTCGACAACGCGCGTATCTGGCGCGGCTTCCGCCTGTTCGTCGCGGGCCTGGCGCAAAAGGTCCTGATTGCCAATACGGTGGGCCAGGCCGCCGACGGCCTGTTCGGCGCCGGAGCGCAGCAGCTGTCGATGGGCGCGGCCTGGCTGGCCGCGGCCTGCTACAGCAACCAGATCCTGTTCGATTTTGCCGGTTATTCGAGCATGGCGATCGGGATCGGGCATATGCTCGGATTCAGCTATCCAGCCAATTTTGACCGGCCCTACACGGCACGCTCGGTGACGGAATTCTGGCGCCGCTGGCATATGAGCCTGTCGTCCTGGTTTCGCGACTACGTCTACATTCCGCTCGGCGGCAACCGCCATGCACCGTGGCGCACCTACCTGAACCTGTCGCTGGTGTTCGTACTGTGCGGCCTGTGGCACGGGGCGGCGTGGACTTTCGTGCTGTGGGGCGCATGGCATGGCTTGCTGCTGATCGCCGAGCGGGCCTGGCTGGGAGCGCGCTTGCAGGCTTGGCCGGCGCATCTGGCGCAGGTCTACACCTTGCTCGTCGTTGCGCTGGGCTGGGTGCTGTTCCGCGCCCATGATGTGCCCGCGGCGCTGGACCTTTTGCGGCTGATGTTCGGCGCGGGCCAGGCCACAGCGCCCGTGCATGCGTGGCAGATCGATGTCGGACTGGCGCAATGGTGCGCGCTGCTGGCCGGCACCCTGATTGCCACCGTGCGCTGGCCGGCATGGCGTGCGCATCGGCCAGGTGCTGGCAGTCATGGCAGGCCTGCTCGCCTGCTCGGCCAGCCTGGCCGTCGGGACCTATAACCCCTTCATCTATTTCCACTTCTGATCATGCGCATCCTGAAACGCCACGCTGCGCACCTTGTCGTGATTGCCCTGCTGGCCGTGCCAGCACTGGCGACGCTGCGCAATACTGGCCAGATGAATGGAGAGCAGCGCCGCCTGGCCGGTCTGCCCGTGCTGCCGCAGTCGCTGCCGGCGGCGCTGGCCTATCCGGTGCAGCTGGAAGCCTGGGTCAACGACCACTTCGGGGGACGCCAGCGCCTGGTGGAGTGGAACAACCGGGCGCGTTATGCCTTGTTCCGCGAATTCCCCACCATCCAGGTCATCGGCGGCAAGAACGGACGGATCTTCCTGTCGGCGCACCAGAAAAGCGACGCGCCCTACAGTGCGATTGCCTCAGCCCTGGGGCAGGGTGTCGATGCGACGCCGATCGTCCAGCAGATCAATGCCTTTGTCGCTCTTGCCGACAGCCAGGGCATCGATGCCAGGGTGCTGGTGGTGCCATCGTCGCCGGCGGTACACACGGCCGATTTGCCCGACTGGGCCCGGGTCCAGTACCAGCGCGCTGCCCTGCCTATGCAGCAGGTGCTCGCTTCGCCGCAGCTTGGCGCGCGGGCGCGGGCCGCGCTCTACTTCCCGATCGATGACATGCGCGAGGCCGGCGCGCAGTTCGACGTGTTCCCCAAGACCTGGTTCCACTGGTCCGGCGCCGGGCCGCGCCTCGTGGCCGAGCGGGTGATGGCACGCTGGTGGGGCCGCGACGCCGCCACCGGCGTGGCGCTCAAGACCACGCTCAAGAGCGCGCCCTCGGACCTGGAACCCCTGTTCCCGGGCGTGAAGCTGAGCAGCCAGTTCGAAGCCGTCGATTTTGGCGCTTCCGGCGTCGATGCCTGCGTCGGCCCGGCATGTTTCGGCGCTTTGCAGCCCTTGCTCGAAACGCTGCACCAGATGTCGGTGTACCGCAATCGGCTGGCCGCGCGCGGGCGCCTGGTGCTGATCACCGATTCGTTTGGGCTGCCGGCGGCGCCCTGGTACGCTCGCTACTACCGCGAAGTGGTCCATTTCAGCACGAACGGCATCGACAGGCTCGACGAGGCGCGCCTGGCCCAGCTGCGCCACTGGCTGTTCCGGCCCCAGGCACATGACGATGTCCTGTTCCTGTACCACGACGTGACGGTGCATGCCGGGCGTTTTGGCCTCGATGCCAGGCTGCTTGCGCCGGCGACTGTTCCAGGCCAGGGAACACCTGCTCCAAATTGACACAGTGCCTGGCGCGCACTCCCCAGCGCCAGGCATGGCACGGCAATTGCACCAGCGGTGGTACACCATAACCATCTGCAGGAGACAAGCATGCGCCACCCAATCCCTACCTTCCTTGCCACGCTCGCGCTGGGCGCTTCGGCCTTCCTGACCATCGACGCCACCGCGCATGGTGACGTGACCCCGCAAGCGGTCGATACGACCGGCCTGCCGGCGCTGGGTGAAGCCTGGCGCGACGAGAATCCCTACCGGACCAACAAGCTCGCGCTCAAGATCGGCACCTCGGCCTTCAACCAGAACTGCGCGCGCTGCCATGGCATCGAGGCCATTTCCGGCGGCATCGCCCCGGACTTGCGCAAGCTCGATCGCGACTGTGTCGACATCAAGAACGCGAGCAAGAAGCTCGCCTGCCACCAGGAGGTCGATGCCTACTTCCTCGCCAGTATCCGGCGCGGCAAGGTACGCAATGGCGCCGTGTACATGCCGCCCTTCGAAGGCACCTTCAACCAGGAAGCCATGTGGGCCATCAAGACCTACCTGGAATCGCGCCGCGAATTCAACTGATCCACCGGAGAAGATGCCATGTCCACCAGTTTGCGTCACGGCGCGCGTGCGCTCATTGCGGCCGCCTTGCTACCATTGTGCACCTTGCCTGCCCACGCCGAGTGGCAAACAATCCGCGCGGCAGGCGCCCTGAAGGTCGCGGTTTATACGGAGTTTGCCCCGTTCTCCGGCAAGGATGGCGGCATCGACGTCGACCTGGCGGCGGCGCTGGCCGGCAAGCTTGGACTGAAGCTGTCGCTGCTGCCCTTCCCGGCCGGTGAAAACCTGGGCGACGATTTGCGCAATATGGTCTGGAAAGGCCATTACCTTGGCTACGGTCCGGCCGATGTAATGCTGCACGTGCCTATCGACCGGCAGCTGATGTCGTCCAACGACAAGGTGCAGTTCTTCGCGCCCTATCACGTGGAAAACGTGCGCCTGGTGCGCAATGCCGGTCGGGTACCGGTCTTGAATGGCGTCGAATCGCTGGTGGGAAAGCGCATTGGTGTTGAAAAGGTGTCGCTCGCGGCGATGCTGATGCTGGGCGAGGCCGACGGCCGCTATCGCGACCAGGTGCAAATCTTCGATACGGCCGCTGCCGCGCTGGCGCAGCTCAAGGCCGGCACCGTTGACGCCGTGCTGGCCACGCGTTCCGAGATCGACGCGGCGATGCTGGGCGATTCCAGGTTCCCGGTCGATGAACTGCGCTTCCAGCGTTTGCCGCGCAGCGGCTGGGCCGTTGGCATGGCGGTGCGCAAGGACGATCCTGAAACCGCCAGGCAGCTCCAGCAGGCGCTCGATGCGATGGCGGCCAGTGGCGAATTGAAGGCCATTTTCGCGCGCCACGGCGTGCACCAGTCCTCGCCATGAAGCGGCGCGCGCTGGCGGGGGCGGCCTTGCTGCCCTGGACCCTGGCGCAAGCGCAGGAATTGCCGCAAACCGTCGCCGTTGTGCAGATCGTCGCTGCCGCCCCGCTGGCCGGCCTCGGCGTCGAACGTGATTTGCTGCCGTATGCACTGCAACAGCTCGGGCGCGCCCAGCTGGGGCAGGCGCAGGGCAACACGCTGGGGGAATCCTTGCGCTCCCTCGTGGGCGTGAACACCAACGACATTGCAGGCAGTCCTTTCCAGTCCGACCTGAGCTACCGCGGTTTTCGCGCGTCACCGGTGCTCGGCACGGCCCAGGGTATCTCCGTCTACCTTGACAGTGTGCGGGTGAACGAACCGTTCGGTGACGTCATCAACTGGGACCTGCTGCCCGATTCGGCCATCGATGCGGTCATGCTGGTGCCGGGCTCGAATCCGGTCTATGGCCTCAATACCATCGGCGGCGCACTCGCCTTGACCACCAAGTCAGGCTTTACGCAGCCCGGCTTCGAGGTCGAGGCATCGACGAGCAACGGACGACGGCGCCGCCTGGACCTGGCCTACGGTGCCAGCGATGAACAGCGCCGCCACGTCTTTGTCGCCGCCAGCGTGCTCAATGACGCCGGCTGGCGGGCCTATTCTCCAGCCCACCTGCTCAAGGTATTCGCCAAGGCGGGCCAGAAGACGGGCCGCCAGTCGTGGGAGTTGTCGCTGCTTGGTGCGGCCAGCCGCTTGCAGGGCAATGGCCTGCTGCCCGACGCCTTGTTCGCGACCGACCGCCGCGCGGCCTACACGGCGCCGGACAGCACGCGCAACCGCCTGTTGCAGGCGAGCGCCACCTATTCGCAGCACCTTGATCGTGAATCCCTGTGGTCACTGATGGCCTATGTGCGCCACAGCCGGCGTGACAGCGTCAACGGCGACCTTGGCGAAGACTATGCCGACTACCTCGGGCAGGGCGCCGAGGGGGCGCCACCGCCTGCGGCCGAACTCAATACCACCAGCACGCGCCAGCGCAGCCATGGCCTCAGCAGTCAGTGGAGCGGGGAGCGCGGCGCGCATCAGTGGCAGCTTGGCGCTTCCTTCGACCGCAGCCAAGTCAGCTATGCGCAATTTTCCCGGCCCGGCGAGTTCGACGCGCGCAGAATTGTGACGGCCTTGCCTGACGAAGCGCCCGCCCTGGCCGCTTCCGTCGTGGGCAACGCCACGCTGGCCGGCGTGTATGCGTCCGACCTGATGGCGCTGGGCGAGGCGACGCACCTGAACTATTCCGCGCGCTGGAACCACGCGGTCGTGAGCAATACGCTGACCACCGATACAGGGCCGCAGCCGCAGGAACGCTTTGTCTATCAGCGCCTCAATCCGGCGCTTGGCCTGACCCACCGCCTGGGCGGACAAGTAACGCTGTTCGCCAACCTGGCCCAGAGCAGCCGCGTGCCGACGGTGATCGAACTTGGCTGTGCCGATCCGCTGCAGCCATGCCGCCTGCCCGTCGGCCTGCAATCGGACCCTTACCTGAAACAGGTCGTCGCGCGCACCAGCGAAGCGGGGCTGCGCTGGCAGGTGCGCGGCGCCAGTGTCAGCGCCACCATCTATCGCACGGCCAGCAAGGACGACATCCTGTTCTTTTCCAGCGGCGTGACCCACCAGGGCTATTTCGCCAACTTCGCACGCACCCTGCACCAGGGCGTGGACGTGGCGGCGGACTATCGCCTGGGACCGGTGGCACTGCATGCCGGCTACAGCCTGCTCGACGCCACCTACGATGCGGCCGGCGTGCTCGCCTTCGGCATGCGCAGCGTCGCCGTCGAGCCCGGCACACGCATTGCGGGCCTGCCACGCCACACGCTCAAGCTGGGAATGGACTGGGCCGCCGGTGCGATCTGGGACCTTGGCGCCCGTTTGCAGGCGACGTCGTCGCTGGGCACCCAGGGCAATGAGGATGGGCGGCGCGCAGGCTGGCGCGTGTCCGGTTTTGCCGTGCTGGGCGTGCATGCCAACTATCGTCCGAATGCGCACTGGCAGTGGTATGCGCGCATCGACAATGTGCTGGACCGCCGCTACGCTAATTTTGGCGCCATCGCACCGGACTTCTTTCCGCAGGGCCGCCTGTTGCAGGCTGGCGGCGCCAGCCCTGCTGCGGCCCGCTTTGTCGCGCCTGGCGCGCCACGCAGCGTGGCGGCCGGGCTGCAAATCCACTTCTAGAAGGTGTAGTGGGCGCTGGCACCGAGCATCCAGTTGCGCCCCGGTGCACCTTCGTAAAAACGCTTGTTGGTGTCGCCGACGATGAGCGAACCGACGTACTGGCGACCCTGCACATTGTTCAGGCGCGCAAACTCCTTGAACTGCCAGCCGCCCAGCGCCTGCTTCGCCTGGAGGCGCAGGTTGGCGACGGCATAGCCGGGTGCAGGGCGCTCGGCGTTGGCATCTTCGGCATAGATGCGGCCATTGGCGCTGGCGTCGATGGCCGCTTCCAGCTGGCCGTCAGGGCTCTTCCAGGCCAGTTCGGCATAGGCGTTCGCGTTCGGCACGCCGGGCAGGCGGCTGCCCGCGGCCACGCTGCCGAAACCTTGGGCGTAGACGGCGCGCAGGCTGGTGAGCGCCAGGCGTGTGCTCACGCCGTGGCCAAGCGTTGCGTCCAGCGACAGTTCGGCGCCCTGGCGCAGGGTGCTGCTGGCATTGCGGTAGCTGGTGCGGCCACCGCTGGCGCTGTCGATGACAAGTTCGTCGCTGGTGCGCGCTTCGAACACGGCGGCGTTGAGGCGCAGCGTGTCAAAACGGGCCTTTGCACCAGCTTCCCAGTGGGTGCTGGTCGACGGACGTAATGTGAAATTGAAGCCGCCACCGGTGCCGGAGTAGAACAGTTCGTTCAGCGTCGGTGTCTCGAAGGCCCTGGCTGCGCTGGCATACAGGTGCAGGCCGGGGCTTACTTTGTACATGGTGCCGAGCACCGGCGTGGTGTGCTGGTAGTTCAGCGTGCCGCTGTCATTGCCATTGGTGAGGAAGCGGTCGTCCACGCGCACATTCAGGCGGCTGTGGCGCAGGCCGGCCGTCAGCATCCAGGCGCCGCTTTGCCATTCGAGCTGGGCATAGGGATCGAGGCTGGCGACGACATCGTTTTCCTCGCGCCGCAGTTTGCCGACCACGCCGAATTCGGCGCCGATGAAATTCTCATAGCCTTTGCGTTCGTCGCTGGAGTGGCCATATTCGAGGCCGACGGTGGCCGTGAGCTTGCCGCCGGCGGCCTGGCAGGTATGGACCCAGTTGAGGTCCGCGCCGTAGAAATTGCGGTCGAAGTCGACCACACCGCCGGAATGGCTGGCCGGCGCCTGGAAGGCCTTGGAGAAGGCCTGGAACTGGATCACCTGGCGGTTGCCGCCATACAGGGCCAGATGCAAGCGGCCATCGCCGAGCTGCTGGTCGAAGGCAAGGCCGGCTTGCTGGTGGTCGATGCTTTTGCGCGTGTTATAGCGTTCGGCGAAGGTGCGCTTGGGCGCCTGTGTATCGGTGGTGTCGATTTCGCCGGCGCGCGGATCACGCGCATACGTCGCCCAGGTCACGCCCAGCGGATCCTGGGTATCGTCCTGGCGCAGGGCGCTGGCCACCAGTGTCAGGCGGCCGCCGGCAGTGGGGGCCAGGGTGAGCTTGGCAAAGGACTGGTCGCGCGTGGCGGCGCTGTGGGCCCGCACGCCATCGGTCTGGAAGCGCGAAGCATCGAGCACATAGCCGATGGCACCAGGCTTGCCCTGCGCCGACAGGTCGGTCTTGCGCTGGCCATCGCTGCCGGCCATGAGGTTCAGTTCCACCGACGGCGCACCTTCGCCATCGGCGGTAAACAGCTGGATCACGCCGCCGGCATGGTTGCCATAGATGGCCGAGAACGGGCCGCGCAGCACTTCGATGCGCTCGGCCACGTCGAGGTTGAAGGTGGCCGCCTGCCCTTGGCCATCGGGCATGGACGCGGGGATGCCGTCGGCGACCAGGCGCACGCCGCGCACGCCGAAGGTCGAACGGGCGCCGAATCCGCGCGAGGAGACCTGCAAGTCCTGGGCATAGTTCTGGCGGTTCTGGGCCACCAGGCCCGGCACCGCGGCCAGCGCCTCGGACAGGTTGACGCGTGCCTGGGCGGCGCCGACGCGGGTGGCGTCGACGACGTCGATGGCGGCGGCCAGCTCGCTGCTGGCGTGCGCCGTGCGGCTGGCGCTGACGACGACGGTGTCGGTCACGGCCTCGTCGGCCATGGCCAGGGTCGCGGCACCGGCGGTGAAGAGCGCGGCAATGGCGTTCTGGCGGAAGGGATAAGTCATGGTTGTCTCCGGTCGGGATGATTTTAACTGCTCCATCCCTCTAAGCAATTTGCCTGCCATGCGTGGCACAGCGATTGCATGCTCTAGCGCCAGGCGCGCCGCCGGCGCGTAGCAGAACCAGGGGCTTCCAAATGAAGACAGTGATTTGCGCGGCAGTTGTCGCGCTCTGCGTGACCGGCGTGCACAGTGCGCCGTTTGCCTATGTACCGAACGAGAAATCGGCCAGCGTCAGCGTCATCGATCTTGCGACCGACAGCGTGGCGCACCAGTACGCGGCAGGTACGCGTCCACGCGGCATTGCGCTCGCCGATGGCCGCCTGTATATCAGCGATGCCGCGACGAGCAGCTTGCTGCGCCTCGACGCGGCCACTGGCAAGGCTTTTCCGCCCCTCGTACTGGGCAATTCGCCGGAAGGCGTGTCGGCCTCGCGCGATGGGGCGCTCGTTGCCGTGGCGGTGGAAGAGAGCAATAGCGTGACCCTGTTTGACGCGCGCAGCGGCACCAGGCTGGCAGACATTGCGGTACAGGGACGCAATCCCGAACACGCAGTCTTCAGCCCCGACGGGCGTTGGCTGCTGGTGAGCGCCGAGGAGGCGGAACAAGTCGACGTGATCGATGTGGACCTGCGCCGCCAGGTCGGCGCGGTCGCCGTGGGGCGCCGCCCGCGCGGCATCGGCTTCTCGCAGGATGGCGCGCGCGCCTATGTCGCCTGCGAACTGGCCAATGCCGTCTATGAGATCGACATGGCCGCGCGCCGCGTGACGGCCATCATCCCGGCCGGGAAGAACGCCAACGGCATTGCCGTGCATCCGAACGGGCGCCAGGTCTATGTATCGAACGGCGCCGATGGCAGCGTGATGCAGATCGATACGGGCAGCCACACCGTCACTGCCACCATCGCCGTGGGCAAGCGGCCGTGGAATATGGCGCTCAGCCCCGACGGCAGCAAGCTGTATGTGGCCAATGGCCGTTCGAACAGCGTCTCGGTGATCGATACGGCGCTCGCGCGCGTGGGCGGTGAGATCGCCGTCGGCCAGTTGCCATGGGGCGTGGTGATCCGTTGACCACTGTCCCGCTTTGGAACAGGTGTGCCAGAGCGCCACAGCGGCGCACAGGGCGCACTGGCACTTCCCCTGTGATGGCAGGCTGGCACGACCCTTGCGCTGTACCTGGTGTGCATGGCACGACAACCCAACAAATCGACAGACCAACAGAAAGAGGATGACATGAATCTCGCAGATATCAGCAAGCTCGGCGTCGCAAATCCGTTCAAACAACGCTACGACAACTTCATCGGCGGCGTCTTCGTCGCACCGGTCAAGGGCGAATACTTCGGCAATATCACGCCGATTACCGGCCAGGTGTTCTGCGAAATCGCCCGTTCGACGGCCGAAGACGTGGAACTGGCGCTCGACGCGGCGCACGGCGCCAAGCAGGCCTGGGGCAAGACCTCGCCGACCGAGCGCGCCAATATCCTCAATCGCATCGCCGACCGCATGGAGCAGAACCTGCAGGTGATCGCCACCGCAGAAACCATTGACAACGGCAAGCCGATTCGCGAAACGATGGCCGCCGACATCCCGCTGGCGATCGACCACTTCCGTTATTTCGCCGCCTGCATCCGCGCCCAGGAAGGCTCGGTCGCCCAGATCGACAGCGAAACCTACGCCTACCACTTCCATGAGCCGCTCGGCGTCGTCGGCCAGATCATCCCCTGGAACTTCCCGATCCTGATGGCTGTCTGGAAGCTGGCCCCGGCGCTGGCCGCCGGCAATTGCGTCGTGCTCAAACCGGCCGAACAAACCCCGGCCTCGATCATGGTGCTCATCGAACTGATCGCCGACCTGCTGCCGCCGGGCGTACTGAACGTCGTCAACGGCTTTGGCCTGGAAGCGGGCAAGCCGCTGGCATCGTCCAAGCGCATCGCCAAGATCGCCTTCACCGGCGAAACCGGCACCGGCCGCCTGATCATGGGCTACGCCGCACAGAACCTCATTCCTGTGACGCTGGAACTGGGTGGCAAGTCGCCCAACATCTTTTTTGAAGACGTCATGGACGCCGACGACGAGTTCTTCGACAAGTGCCTTGAAGGCTTCGCCATGTTCGCGCTGAACCAGGGCGAAGTGTGCACCTGCCCTTCGCGTGTGCTGATCCAGGAATCGATCTACGAGAAGTTCATCGAGCGCGCATTGAAGCGCGTGGCTGCCATCAAGCAGGGCAATCCGCTCGACGCCACCACCATGATCGGCGCCCAGGCGTCGATGGAACAGCTTGAGAAAATCCTCTCCTACATGGACATCGGCACCAAGGAAGGCGCGCAGCTGCTGGCCGGCGGCGGGCGCAGCGAGCAGACGGGCGACCTGAAAGACGGCTTCTACGTGCGTCCGACCGTGTTCAAGGGCGACAACAAGATGCGCATCTTCCAGGAAGAGATCTTTGGCCCGGTCGTCTCGGTGACCACCTTCAAGGATGAAGCGGACGCCCTGCGCATCGCCAACGATACGCTGTACGGCCTCGGCGCCGGCCTGTGGACGCGCGACGGTTCGCGGGCCTTCCGTGTCGGCCGCGCCATCGAAGCGGGCCGCGTCTGGACCAATTGCTATCACCTCTACCCAGCCCATGCGGCGTTCGGCGGCTACAAGCAGTCGGGCATCGGACGCGAGAATCACAAGATGATGCTCGACCACTACCAGCAAACCAAGAACCTCTTGGTGAGCTACAGCCCGAAAGCACTGGGCTTCTTCTAAAACCAGGGAGGACGCATGCATACCGTGGTAGCCCGCGTCGTCGCGACCGACGCCGCCCTTGCCCTGATCGACGCCCTGCGCTGCGTGCACGGGCCGGTGATGTTCTTTCAGTCCGGCGGGTGCTGCGATGGCAGCGCGCCGATGTGCTACCCGGTTGGCGAGTTCGACGTCAGCGAGACCGACGTCTATCTCGGCAACCTGGGCGGTGCCGCGTTTTACATGGGGATGGACCAGTACGCGTACTGGCAGCACACGCAGCTGATCATCGATGTCGTCAATGGCAATGGCGGCATGTTCTCGCTCGATAACGGCACGGGCCTGCGTTTCTTGACACGCTCGCGCCTGTTCACCGACGCGGAAAACACAGTGCTCCATGGCGGCCGTGCCGGCATGGAGACTTAATTCATTCAAATTCAACAGGGGAGACAATTGTGCAAATCAAGATAACGGGGATGATGCTGGTGCTGGCCGCCGCAACAGGCAGCCAGGCGGGCGAAGTGACGACGACGATGCTCGAAGGCGCATCGAAGAACACCACGGCCGTGCTGTCATCGGGCATGGGCAGTGAAGGGCAGCGCTATTCCACGCTGGCGCAGATCAATACCAAGACCGTGGGGCGGCTGGTGCCGGCCTGGTCGTTCTCCTTCGGCGGCGAGAAGCAGCGCGGCCAGGAATCGCAGCCGCTGATCTACAACGGCAAGATGTTCGTGACGGCATCGTACTCGCGCATTTTCGCCATCGATATCAAGACCGGCGCCAAGCTGTGGAAGTATGAGCACCGCCTCCCGGACGGCATCATGCCCTGCTGCGACGTCGTCAACCGCGGCGCGGCACTGTTCGGCAACCTCGTCATCTTCGGCACGCTCGACGCGCAGCTCGTCGCGCTGGACCAGGACACGGGCAAGGTGGTGTGGAAGGAAAAGGTCGACGACTACCACGCCGGCTATTCGATCACGGCAGCGCCGCTGATCGCCCAAGGCGTGCTGCTGACCGGTCTCTCGGGCGGCGAATTCGGCATCGTCGGCCGCGTCGAGGCGCGCAATCCGCTCACCGGGCAGCTGCTGTGGACCCGTCCGACGGTCGAAGGCCATATGGGCCACCGCTACGACGCCGACGGCAAGGCCAGCGACAACGGCATTTCCGGCACCACCAACCAGAGCTGGCCGGGCGAGCTGTGGAAAACGGGCGGCGCCTCCACCTGGATGGGCGGCACGTTCGACGCAAAAACGGGCCTGGCCTACTTTGGCACCGGCCAGCCGGCACCATGGAACAGCCACCTGCGTCCGGGCGACAACCTGTATTCCTCGTCGACGGTGGCAATCGATGTGGGCACTGGGCAGATCAAATGGTCCTACCAGAATACGCCGAACGACTCCTGGGACTTCGATGGCGCCAATGAATTCGTCACCTTCGACATGGACGGCAAGCGCTATGGCGGCAAGGCCGACCGCAATGGCTTCTTCTACGTCATCGATGCCAACAATGGCAAGCTGCAAAACGCCTTCCCCTTCGTGCGCAAGATCACCTGGGCTTCGGGCATCGACCTGAAGACGGGCCGTCCCAACTTCATCCCTGAAAACCGTCCAAGCGATCCGACCAAGGGCGAAGACGGCAAGAAGGGTTCGACCGTGTTCTCCGCGCCGGCCTTCCTCGGCGCGAAGAACCAGATGCCAATGGCATACAGCCCACAGACGAAGCTGTTCTATGTGCCGTCCAACGAGTGGGGCATGGATATCTGGAACGAGCCGGTCAGCTACAAGAAGGGCGGCGCCTATCTTGGCGCTGGATTCACCATCAAACCGATTTTTGACGACTACATCGGTGCGATGCGAGCGATCGATCCCAAGACCGGCAAGATCGTCTGGGAAGTCAAGAACAACGCCCCACTGTGGGGTGGCGTGATGTCGACCGCGGGCGGCCTGGTGTTCTACGGTACGCCGGAAGGCTACCTGAAAGCGCTCGATGCCAAGTCCGGCAAGGAACTGTGGAAGTTCCAGACCGGCTCCGGCGTGGTGGCGCCTCCCGTGACATGGCAGGACGGCGACACCCAGTATGTCGCTGTCGTCTCCGGCTGGGGTGGCGCGGTGCCGCTGTGGGGCGGTGAAGTGGCCAAGAAGGTCAACTTCCTCGAGCAGGGCGGTTCGGTGTGGGTATTCAAGCTCGCCGCCAAGTAATCACCTAAACGATTTATCTCAATAGTGCCTGCATGGCGGCCATGGCCGCCATGGACAGGTGCATCCAAAAATACGCAAAGAGAAAGAGGAGCAAAGATGAAGAAGCAGATCTTGTTGGGCACACTTGCCGTCGCTGGCATGCAGGCAGCCCAGGCCGTCGATATCAAGGCCGGTGACTGGACCGTGTCGGTGGGCGGCATCGTCAACGCCTACTACACCCAGGTGTCGTGTTCAGGTGGGCCCGTTGGCGGCCTGGCGCTGGGCGACAAGGGCCTCGGCTGCGGCGGCCAGGCCGACCGCACCACGATCGGCAATGGCTTGCTGCCGAACGGCCTGGTGACGTCGGCTTCGTCGCGCCAGGGCGAGTATGACGTCAAGGCCCTGATCGGCATCTACAGTTCCACCGCCACCGACAGCGCGATCGCGCAAAACAGCGTGGTCGACGTGCGCCAGGCTTACTTCAGCTTTGGCAGCGCCGCCATGGGCACCTTCAAGCTGGGCCGCGACTATGGCATCTTCGGTGCCAACGCCATCCTGGGCGACATGACCTTGCTCGGTTCCGGCGCGCCGGTGCAGGCAACCCAGCGCGGTCGCGTGGCGCTGGGACATATCGGTGCCGGCTACACCTACCTGGGCAACTACGGCATGATCGCCTACAGCGCGCCAAAATCGGCGTCGGGCCTGGGCGTCGACCTGGCGCTGGTGAGCCCCGTGGCCGATACCCCGGTCGTCGCCGGTTCCGCTTACTCGGCCAAGTCCGGACCGCAAGTCCAGGCCCAGCTGACCTATGCGCAGGACGGCGCCAAAGTCTGGTTCGGTGCGAAGGCGCAGAACTTCAGTGCCGTCGCAACCGGTGGCCGCAGCTTGTCGATGAAGGGGGTCGAGCTGGGTGCGTCGGTGTCGAGCGGTGCGTTCGGCGCGCTGGTCAATCTGCAAAGCGGTACCGCACTGGGCATCCTGTCCGATGCCGACCAGGGCGACACGCACGCGAAGAATGGCTTCGCGCAGGCGACCTACCAGGCCACCAAACAGGTCAAGCTTGGCCTCGGCTATGGCGTCAGCCGCAATGACGACAACACCGCCGGCACCGGCGGCCTGAAGTCCAATGCCAACGCCACGCTGGGCTTGTACTACGCCCTCAACAGCGCCATCACTTTGACCGGTGAAGTGGGCCAGACGCGCTTGAAGGCTTTTGGCGGCAACGAGACACGCATGAACGGCGTGTCGCTCGGCGGGATCATCTTCTTCTGATCCTGCCATCACTCCCGGGAGAACATCATGTTAATGCGTCAAACCTTGCCGTTCGCATCGATCGGTGTTTCGCCCGGCGCTATTCAACGCAGCATGCCTCGCCCGGGGCGCTACACGGCCAGTACGCGGGCCTTTGGCCGCTCGATCAGCGTCAGCGTCGTGCATGCCGATCCGGCCATCGCGGAACTGGCGCTGGGCGAGGCGCTGCAAGCCGCGCTCGGCGTTGACCGGCTTGCCAGTATCGAGCGCGCGGACAGTGCGCTGTCGCGCCTGAACCGCGACGGCATGCTGGTTGCGCCAGACCCGCGCCTGTTGGCCATGCTGGGCCATGCCCATTGGCTGGCGCGCCTGACCAAGGGCGCTTTCGACGTGACCGTGGCGCCGTTGCTGCGTGCGCCCGATGCACGGGCGCGCACGGGCTGGCGCCAGCTGGCCTTCGATGAAGAGGCGGTGCGCCTGGCCCAGGATGGCATGGCGGTGACGCTCGATGGCCTGGCTCCGGGCTTTGCCGCCGACCAGGCAATGGCGGCCTTGCGCCGGCACGGCATCGACCATGCCCGCGTGGACACCGGTGCCCTGGCCGTGTGCGGCTGCGATGAAGACGGGCGCCCCTGGCGCCACGAATTGCCTGACCCGCGTGAAGCGGGCCGGCGCATCGCCACGGTGGTGCTGGGCGGGCGCAGTTTCGCCACGTCGTGGGAACATGAAATGCGCCAGCACATCATCGATCCAGCGAGCGGCGCCGCGCCAAGCGACCTGGCAGGAACTGCCGTGCTGGCGCCGACGGCGGTGATGGCCGACGCGCTCTCGACCGCCTTCCTGGTCATGGGCGCGGTGCGCGCCCACGCCCTGGCCGCCAGCCTGGAAGGTATCGAACTGATGACCATCAACCGGCGCGATGTCGTGTGGAAGTCGCGCGGCTTCGCCGCCGCCAGCAAGTCTATTTAAGGCCTGGCACCTTGCGGTAGATCGTGTTGCGCGACACCCCCAGCGCACGCGCGGTGGCTGAGACGTTGCCGCCGTTCGCTTCAAGCGACTTGAGGATGACGTTGTGCTCCATCTCGTCGAGCTTGCCTCTGCCGGCCATCAGCGACAGCGCCGCGGCACCCGCCGCCGGCGCCGTCTCGATATCGTCGAGGAAGTCGTCGGGCATATGGCGCAATGCGATTTCCCGCTCGTCGCCGGCCATGATGATGGCGGTGCGCAGCAGGTTGGTAAGCTGGCGGAAATTGCCTGGCCATTTGTGGCGTCCGAACAGTTCCAGCACCTGGGGCGAGATGCGGTAGTTGCCGTTGTTCGATTCGCTCGCGACGATCTTCTTGACGACGATTTCCAGGTCGGTGCGCTCGCGCAGCGGCGGCAGCTTCACCACCAGGCCATTGAGGCGGTAGTACAGGTCCTCGCGGAACAGGCCTTGCGCGATGCGTTCGCGCAGGTTGTGGTTGGTGGCGCAGATCAGCTCCACGTTGACGGTGATGGACTTGTCGCTGCCCAGTGGCGTGACCATCCTCTCCTGCAGCACGCGCAGCAGGCGCGCCTGCAGGCCGAAGGGCATGTCGCCGATTTCGTCGAGGAAGAGGGTGCCGCCATTGGCTTGCAGGATCTTGCCGACCGCGCCTTTCTTGCGCGCGCCGGTGAAGGCGCCGTCTTCGTAGCCGAACAGTTCGGACTCGATCAGCGTTTCGGGAATCGAGGCGCAATTGACGGCGATGAAGGGACCCTGGGCGCGCGGCGAATCATTGTGGATGGCCTGGGCCAGCAGCTCCTTGCCGGTGCCCGTTTCGCCCATCACGAGGATGGGAATGTCGCGCCCGACCACCTTGTTCACCTTGGCGATGACCTGGGCCAGCTGCGGGTCGCCCGTGTCGAGGTAGCGCAGGCCGGACAGGCGCCGCGCCGCGTTGGCGGGATTGGCGCATGGCGTGGCCGCATGCACGGCGCACGGGATGTCCTGGCCGCCGGTCAGCGCCTGGCTGCCATTGATCAGGCGCAGCTGCGCGCGCCCATACACGCGCACGCCGCTGTGCAGGCACAGGTTGAGCAGTCCCGGCGCGGCGGTGCGGTAATGGTCGAACAGGGCCGACACCGGCAGGCCAAACAGGGAGCTGAACGTATGGGTCTTCAGGGCCGCATGCGACAAGCCCAATTGGAACAGGCCATTGCGGTTGGCCGACAGGAAGCGTCCGCCAGGGCTGAACGAGGCGATTCCCTCCATCAGCGTGCCGATGAACTCGGGCCGCGCGTGGAAATGCAGGGTGATGGCGTCTTCGAAGGTCGACGAAAAGACCTGGTTTTCGATCATCAGTGCCGACATGCGCACCAGGGCCATCGTGTGCTTGTGGAAGCTGCGCTGGTCGCCCGAGACGTCGAGCACGCCGATGACATTGCCGGCGTGGTCGGTGATGGGGGCGGCGGAGCAGGTGAGGAAGTGGTTGGCAGAGAGGAAATGTTGGTCGGCATGCACGAGGGCCGGGGCCTGTTCGGCGATCGCGGTGCCGATCGCATTGGTGCCGCGCCGCTGTTCCGACCACGCCACCCCCGGCTGGAGCGCCACTTTATTCGCTTTTTCGAGAAAATCGTCATCTCCGAGAGAATGCAGGATCACCCCGCGCGCATCGGTGAGGATGACCATATTGTGGGTATTGACGATTTGCTGGTACAGCGTTTCCATGGCCGGCAGGGCATGGGTGTGGAGCAGGGCATTGTGTTCAATGAGCTCGCGCAGTGCGCCGTACCCGAGCGGGTCGAAGTCGGGCCGCCGGCAGGGATCGAGGCCGTACGCCTCGGAACGCTCGCGCGAACTGCGAATCATGGTCGCCACGGCAAGCGGGCCATCCATGGCCGGCGGCTTCTGTTGATGCATGGTGCGGTCTCCTCCCTGGCCCTGGATGCGGCTCTGTGGCTTGGTGTTTCATAAAGTAGCAGCTGCCCCAATTTTGGACAGCATTGCTGACAACAGGCTTGCGGCGCGTCCCAATGACGAGAAACATGCAATTACAGTGCCAGCCGGTGGCAAGGCGGCCGTGAATTGTGGCAAAGTGCAGTCTGCATTAATCGTTTGACACCCAATTTGGCGCAATGCTATAGTCCGACAACGCTTATGGGAACGTTTCCAATTCAACGTTCGAGCAGGTGGCGCAAGGAGACCGGATGTACCCAATACCCAAGATCGCGCTGGCCTGCGCCGCACTGCTGGCCGGCGCCGCCCAGGCCGCGCCACCGACGGCCGAAGTGATCCACTGGTGGACATCGGGCGGCGAATCGGCCGCCGTCAAGCAGGTTGCCCAGGCCTACCGCAATGCCGGCGGCGTGTGGATCGACACCGCCATCGCCGGCGGCGACCAGTCGCGCGCCGTCACGATCAACCGCATCGTGGGCGGCAATCCGCCCACGGCGGCGCAGTTCAACACGTCCAAACAGTTCCTCGACGTGATCGAGCAGGGCATGCTCAATAACGTCGACGAAGTGGCCACCCGCGAAGGCTGGGACAGGCTGCTGCCCGAACCGGTGGTCAACGTCATCAAGGTCAAGGGCCACTATTACGCGGTGCCGCTGAACATCCACATGCAAACCTGGATCTGGTATTCGCAGGCCGCCTTCAAGAAGGCCGGTATCACGAAAGAGCCGGCCACGATGGACGAATTGTTCGCCGCGCTCGACAAGCTCAAGGCTGCCGGCATCGTGGCACTGGCCCATGGCGGCCAGGCCTGGCAGGAAACGGTGCTGTTCTCGGCCGTGCTGGCCAATATGGGCGGCAAGGACTTGTACCTGCAGGTGATGCGCGAGCGCGACCAGCGCGCCATCAACTCGGACGCGTTCCGCAAGGTGCTGCTGGCCTTCAAGCGCCTGCAGTCCTATGTGGACGCCGGTTCGCCGGGACGCAACTGGAACGATGCGACGGCCATGCTCATTAGCGGCAAGGGTGGCGTGCAGGTCATGGGCGACTGGGCCAAGGGGGAATTCACCGCCGCCAAGCAGGTCGCCGGCCAGCAGTATGGCTGCATTCCCGGTTTCGGTCCCAAGGCCCCCTACCTGATCCAGGGCGACGTGTTCGTCTTCCCCAAGACCACCAACCCGTCCGCCGTGGCGGCCCAGAAGCTGCTGGCCAGCGTGATCGTGCAGCCGGCCACCCAGGTCGCCTTCAGCAAGCTGAAAGGCTCGATCCCGGTGCGCACCGACGTCGACGCCAGTACCCTCGACGCCTGCGCCCAGAAGGGGTTGGCTGTCATGAAGGACAAGTCGCGGGTGGTTGGCGTGACCGAGGTCTACCTGACACCGGACCAGAACGGCGCCATCCAGGATGTGCTGACCGCCTACTGGAACACGAATATGACGATCGACAAGGCGCAGAAGAATTTCGCTGCCGCCCTGCGCAACTAGGCCGCCCATGTACGCGCGCCGCCTTCGCAAGCTCACCCCTTTCGCCGCGCTGCTGCCGATGGCGCTGACGGTCATCGTCGGCTATCTCGGCACGGCACTGTGGACGCTGCGCGTGTCTTTGACCAGTTCCCGCACCTTCGCTTCCGACACCTTCGTCGGCCTGGCCCAGTACGAGCGCCTGTTCGAGAACGAGCGCTGGGTGCTGTCGCTGCATAACCTGGCCCTCTACGGCCTGCTGTTCGTGCTCGCTTGCATCGTCATCGGTTTCTTGCTGGCGGTGTTCATCGACCAGAACGTCAGCGGCGAGGGCGTGCTGCGCACCATTTTCCTGTACCCCTATGCGATGTCCTTTGTCGCCACAGGACTGGTGTGGCAGTGGATGCTCACACCAGGCAATGGCATCGAACAGGCGGTGCGCCAGCTGGGCTTCCCCAATTTCGTGTTCGACTGGATCATCGACCAGGACATGGCCATCTATACGGTCGTCATCGCCACCGTCTGGCAGGCCTCCGGCCTGGTGATGGCGCTGATGCTGGCGGGCCTGCGCGGCATCGATCCCGAAATCTGGAAGGCGGCGCGCCTCGATGGCATCCCGGCCTGGCGCGTCTACGCGTCGATCGTGCTGCCGATGCTCGGTCCGACCGTGGCCACCGTGTTCCTGCTGCTGTCGACGGCGGTCATCAAGCTGTACGATGCTGTCGTGGCGATGACGCAGGGTGGACCGGGTATCGCCAGCGAAGTGCCGGCCAAATTCATCATGGATCACTTGTTCCTGCGTTCGAACATCGGCCTCGCTTCGGCTGGCGCCATCGTCCTGCTGGCACCAGTGCTGGCGCTGCTGGCCCCTTACGTGTACGCGCGCAGCCGCAGGGGGCGCGCATGAACCGGCGCATCGCCCGTGTGGGCATCTACGTTTTCCTGGTCAGCGCGGCATTGTTCTTCCTGCTGCCGCTGTATGTCATGCTGGTCACCTCGCTCAAGCCGATGGATGAAATCCGCGACGGCAGCATTTTCGCGCTGCCCATGGCGTCAACGCTGGAGCCGTGGCGCCAGGCCTGGAACGAAGTGTGCACCGGCGCCTCCTGCGAAGGTGTGCGCGCCGGTTTCTGGAATTCGGTCGCCATCACGGTGCCGAGCACGATCTTCCCCATCGCACTGGGCGCCGTGAATGGCTATGCGCTATCGTTCTGGCGCCCGCGCGGCGCCAACGTCCTGTTTGGCGTCCTGATGGCGGGCGCTTTCATTCCCGTACAGGTGATGATCTATCCGCTGGTGCGGCTGCTGGCCGGCATCGGCATTTTCGGTTCGCTGCCGGGCATCGTGCTGGTGCACCTGGTCATTGGCATGCCGGTCATGACGATGCTGTTCCGGAATTACTACACGTCGGTGCCGCACGAATTGTTCCAGGCGGCGCGCATCGATGGCGGCGGTTTCTGGCGCATCTTCGTGCAGGTGATGCTGCCGATGTCCGCGCCCATCATCGTGGTGGCGGCCATCATCCAGATCACCGGCGTATGGAACGACTATATCCTTGGCCTGGTGTTCGCCGGACGTGACAACCTGCCGATGACGGTGCAGCTCAATAACGTGATCAACACCACCACGGGCACCCGCCTTTACAACGTCAACATGGCCGCGACGATCCTGACCGCGCTGGTTCCCCTGGCGATCTATTTTTTATCCGGCCGCTGGTTCGTGCGCGGCATCGCCGCTGGCGCTGTGAAAGGTTAATGGATGTCGAACGTGCATTTGCGTAAGCTGAGCATCACCCTGGGCGGCAATGCGGTAATCCGCGACCTGGACTTGCAGGTCGAAGAGGGCGAATTCCTGGTGCTGCTGGGGCCTTCCGGCTGCGGCAAGTCGACCCTGCTGCACAGTATCGCGGGGCTGATCGACAGAAGCGGCGGCTCGATCGAAATCGGCGGCAAGGACATGAGCGCGACCGATCCGAGCGAACGCGGGATCGGCATGGTGTTCCAGTCGTATGCGCTATATCCGACCATGACGGTGGAGAAGAATATGTCCTTCGGCTTGCGCATTGCCGGCTTGCCGAAGGCGCAGATCAGGGAGCGCGTGGCGCGCGCCGCTGCCATGCTGCATTTGCAGGAACTGCTGGAGCGGAAACCGGGGCAGCTCTCCGGCGGACAACGCCAGCGTGTGGCGATTGGCCGTGCGCTGGTGCGCGAGGCCAGCGTCTACCTGTTCGACGAACCGCTGTCGAACCTGGACGCCAAGCTGCGCGCGGAATTGCGGCGCGAACTGAAGCTGCTGCACCAGGCCCTGGGCGCCACCATGATCTATGTGACGCACGACCAGGTCGAAGCGATGACGCTGGCCACCCGCATCGTCGTCATGCGCGCGGGCCAGGTGCAGCAAGTCGGCACACCGTCGGACGTGTATGAACGGCCGGCCAACCAGTTCGTGGCAGGCTTCCTCGGTGCCCCGGCGATGAACTTCATCACCGGCGCGCTCGATGGGCAAGGACGCTTTGAAGCCGGTCCGCTGGCGCTGCAGCTGGCGCCGCGCGCGGCGCAGGCGGCAGTGCTGGGTGTGCGGCCCGAGCACATCGCCATTGCCGACGGCGCGCCGCTGGCGGGCACGGTATCGCTGGTGGAGCCGATGGGGAACCACCAGGTCATATGGATCGCCTGCGGCGAGCACCTGTTGTCGTGCATCGTGCAGGACACACGGGTCTTCGCTCCCGGCGCGCCGGTGGCGTTTTCGATCGATGCGCAGCGCGTGTCGCTGTTCGATCCGGCCAGCGGGACAGCCTTATGAACGAGTTTGTTTTGCGGCGCTGCAGCAGTTCCAGTATGCTCTCGCTGTCTGCTTATTAATCAGGAACCTTTGTGGCCACTATCAAGGACGTAGCCCGCCTCGCGGGCGTAGGACTGGGAACCGCCTCACGCGTGGTGAGCGGCAAAGGCTCGGTCTCGCCTGCGACCCTGGAACGCGTCAAAAAAGCCATTGAGGAACTGGACTTCCGCCCGTCCCACGCGGCGCGCGCGCTGCTGTCGGGCTCGAGCCAGATGATCGGCGTCTACATCCCCGTCTTGAGCGGCACCTTCTACACCCCCATCCTGCAGCTGATCGACACCGAACTGCGCGCGGCCGGCCTGCACATGGTGGTGGCCTTCGGCGTCGGCCTGGGCAATGAGCGGCGCCAGGCCATCGAAGGCATCGAATTTTTGATGGAGCGCGGCTGCGACGGCCTCATCGTCATGACCAGCGCGCTGAAGGAAGAAGATATCGCTGCCCTGGGCGCCAAGCAGGGCCAGCTCGTGGCCTTGAACCACGCCTTCAGCGGCATTCCGGAGCAGTGCTTCACGGTCGACCATACCCTGGGCGGCCAGCTGGCCGCGCGTACCCTGCTCGAACACAAGCACCGCGACATCGCCGTGGTGGCGGGGCCGTCGAGCCTGGCCGATAACGTGGCGCGCGTCGCCGGCTTCATGGGCGAACTCGA
Source organism: Pseudomonadota bacterium (assembly GCA_040390345.1). GTDB lineage: Bacteria > Pseudomonadota > Gammaproteobacteria > Burkholderiales > Burkholderiaceae_D > Telluria_A. Next base: position 26,436 of record JAZJYP010000062.1, read on the forward strand.
AGCGGCCGGCATCGACACGCGCAAGATGTGGGTCGCCGAGAGCGATTTCTCGCCCGCCGGCGGCTGGGCCGCAGCCAAGGAACTGGTCGAATCGGGCCACCACTGCACGGCGCTGTTCTGTGCCAACGATGAAATGGCCGTCGGTGCGCTGTCCTACTTCCAGGAAGCGGGCATCCGCGTGCCGCACGACTTGTCCGTGATCGGCTACGACGACACGCCCAGCGCTGAATTCTCCGCACCGCGCCTGACCTCGGTGCACATGCCCTGGCGCGAGATGACGCAGAACGGCCTCAGTGCCCTGCTCAATCGCTGCTACGACCTGAAGCGCCCCGTCACGCGCACCTTCCCCGTGACGGTCACGCTGCGTGCATCGCTGGCCAAAGCGGCCCGCCGCAAGGTGGTGCCATGAGCGCCGCCTTTTTTTTCGGACGCGACTGGAAAGCTTTCCAAATACTCACCAATGATAACCACCATGACCACACACAGCACTGAGCCTCAAGCGCCTGCGCGCAGCGACTTCGCCCAAGACTTCCTGTGGGGATGTGCCACTTCGTCGTACCAGATCGAGGGGGCCGGCAGCGAGGACGGCCGCGTCGAGTCGATCTGGGACCGCTTCGCCGCGACGCCGGGCAAGGTGCGCGATGGCTCGAACGGCTCGGTGGCCTGCGACCATTACCACCGCTGGCCGGAAGACCTGGACCTGGGCCGCGAGATGGGCATCAACGCCTACCGCTTTTCGATCGCCTGGCCGCGCATCATGGGCGTCGATGGCAAACCGAACGAGAAGGGGCTGGATTTCTATTCGCGCCTGGTCGACGGCATGCTCGAGCGCGGCATCGCGCCCTGGGCCACGCTGTACCACTGGGACCTGCCACAGTACTTGCAGGACCAGGGCGGCTGGAACGAGCGCGCCACCGTGGACGCCTACCTCGCCTTTGTCGACGCGGTCACGCGCAAGCTGGGCGACCGCGTGCAGCACTGGATCACGCATAACGAACCCTGGTGCACCTCGATCATCGGCAATTTCGAGGGCTTGCATGCGCCCGGCCTGAGCGACTTCAAGACCGCGCTGCAGGTATGCCACCATGTGCTGCTCTCGCACGGCATGGCAGTGCCGCTGATCCGCGCCAACGTCCCGAACGCCAAGGTCGGCATCTCGCTCAGCCTGCACCCGGTGCGGGCCGCCAGCGGCAGCGCCGCAGACCAGGCCGCGATGCAACGCCACGACGGCCTGCGCTATCGCTGGTTCCTCGATCCGCTGTATGGCCGTGGCTATCCGGCGGCGACGCTGGCACAGGCAGGCAGCGCCGCGCCGGTGATCCAGGCCGGCGACATGGAGGCGATTGCCGCCGCTACCGACTTCCTTGGTGTGAACTACTACTTCCCGGAGACGATCGCCAACGCGCCCGGCCATGCGCCCATGGATGCGCGCGTGCTGGAGCCGTCCGGGGTGCCGACGACGGCGCTGGGCTGGGAAGTGGCGCCGCAGGGCATGACGGAACTGCTGCTGCGTATCGAGAATGACTACCACCCGGGTCCGATGTACATCACCGAAAACGGCTCTTGCTACGACGACGTGGTGGAAGCCGATGGCTCGGTCAACGACAGCGGGCGGCGTCAGTACCTGATGCGCCACTTGGGCGCGATGAAGGACGCGATCACCTCTGGCGTGCCAGTGAAAGGCTATTTCGCCTGGAGCCTGATCGATAACTTCGAATGGGCCGAGGGCTACCTGCGCCGCTTTGGCTTGATCCACGTCGATTATGCGACCCAGAAAAGGACGCTCAAGGACAGCGGCAAATGGTACCGCTCCTTCCTGCGCCCAACCACCACACCGTAAAGAGCCGATCATGAAAAGTACGCTTCGCGCCAGCCTGCTGGCGCTGTCCATCGCGCCGGCTGGCGCCGCTCCCCTGGCCGCCTGGCCGCCTGTGCATAGCGCCATCACCAAAGACCCGGTCCTGGAAGCGCGCGTGGCGGCCATTGTCGGCAAGATGACGCTGGCGCAAAAGATCGGCCAGATGACCCAGCCCGAGATCAAGAGCGCCACGCCGGCCGACGTCACTCAGTACTACCTCGGCTCCGTTCTCAATGGCGGCGGCAGCTGGCCAAACGGGAACAAGCACGCCAGTGCGGCAGAATGGCTGGCGCTGGCCGAACGCTATCACGATGCCTCGCTGGCGACGGACATGGCCATCAAGGTGCCCGTGGTCTGGGGCATCGACGCCATCCATGGCAACAGCAATGTGTTTGGCGCGACGCTGTTCCCACACAATATCGGACTCGGTGCCGCGCATGACCCCAGGCTCGTTGGCGAGATCGCCGGCGCGGTGGGCAAGGCGGTGCGCGCCACCGGCATTGCCTGGGTGTTTGGTCCGACCATCGCCGTGGTGCGCGATGACCGCTGGGGCCGTACCTATGAGAGCTTCTCGGAAGATGGCGCCCTGGTGCGCAGCTACGCTGGCCCTTATGTGGCGGGCTTGCAGGGTAAATTCGGCAACGACGCCAACGTCATCGCCACGGCCAAGCATTTCATGGGCGACGGCGGCACCGACCAGGGCAAGGACCGTGGCGTGAACGTCAGCGACGCCGCGACGATGATGAATATCCATGGCCAGGGCTACTACAGCGCGCTTGCCGCCGGCGCGCAAACGGTGATGGCCTCGTTCAATAGCTGGAACGACGTGGCGGCAGGCGTCAACTACGGCAAGATGCACGGCAGCCGCGCCATGCTGACCGATGTCCTCAAGACCAGGCTGGGCTTTGACGGATTGGTCGTGAGCGACTGGGACGGCATCGGCGAAGTGCCGGGCTGCCGCAACGACAGCTGCGCGCAGGCGATCAATGCCGGCGTCGACATGGTCATGGTGCCGGACGCGTGGAAGGCCTTCATTGCCAACACGATCGCCCAGGTCAATGCAGGCGAGATCCCGATGGCGCGCATCGACGATGCGGTCACGCGCATTATCCGCGTCAAGCTGCGCGCCGGCTTGTTCGACAAGCGTCCCGCGCAAAATGCCTATGCCGGCAAGGACGACGCCTTGCAAGCGCGTGAGCTGGCGCGGCGCGCCGTGCGCGAGTCGCTGGTGCTGCTTAAAAACGAAGGCCCGGCGCTGCCGCTGGCACATGGCAAGAAGATCCTCGTCGTCGGCAAGAGCGCCGACAACCTGTCCAACCAGACTGGCGGCTGGTCGCTGACCTGGCAGGGCACGGACAACAATAACGCCGATTTCCCGAATGCCGACAGCATCCTGGCCGGCATCACGCAGGCGGCGGGCAAGGCCAATGTGGTCTACAGCGCCGACGCGCGCGGCGTGGACGTGTCGGCCTTCGACGCGGTCATCGCCGTCATCGGCGAGCGGCCTTACGCGGAAGGCGATGGCGATATCGGCCCGTCCGGCACGCTGCGCCACAGCAGCCGCTATCCGGAAGACCTGGCCGTGCTGGAAGCCGTAGGCGGCAAGGGCAAACCCGTCATTACCGTGTTTGTCGCCGGGAGGCCCTTGTATGTGAACGACCTGCTGAACCTGTCGGACGTGTTCGTCGCGGCCTGGTTGCCGGGCACTGAAGGCAAGGGCGTGTCCGACCTGCTCGTCGCTGGCCCGCAGGCCCACGACTTCCGCGGCACGCTGTCCTTCTCCTGGCCCAAGTCCGCCTGCCAGACCAAACTCAATGCCGGCGACGCGGGCTATGCACCGCTGTTCGCACTTGGTTACGGCCTGCACAAGGCCAAGCGCTCGCACCTTGGCAAGCTTGACGCGACGGTGCCGGCTGGCGGCTGCGGCGGCGGGGCCAGCTATCCGGTCCACAGCCAGGCGGACCGCTCCAGCTTCCCGCTGTCGATCCGCAGCGGCAGCGCCGTCAAGCCCCTGGGCGCCGACCTGAATGCCACCACCAGCCTGCCCGGCGTGAGCGTGCAAACGAGCCAGATCACCACCCAGCAGGATGCCAAGCTGGTCACATGGACCGGCCCCGCGAGCTTTGAAGCCCATGGCGAGAAGCCGCTGGCGCTGCCAGCATCGGTAAGCACCCAAGGCGTGTTGCGCTTCGACACCCTGGTCGTTGCGGCACCGGCCGGGAAGGTCAGCATCGCGATGCAGGGCGTGATGCTTGACGCGACTGCCTTGTTCCGCCGCCTGGCCGGCAAAGGCAAGCAAAGCGTGAAGATTCCGCTGACCTGCTTCGAAGCGAAGGGCGTCAAGCTGGACCGCGTCGATACGCCATTTGGCGTCAGCAGCGACGCGCCGTGGAGCGCCGCTTTCGGCAATATCGACATCGTCGGTGGCGCTGCGGCCGACGCCGACAGCGTGCACTGCGAGGATCTGCCATGAACGACGAATTGCGCCTGCTCGCCGACATCGGCGGCACCAATGCGCGCTTTGCGCTGCAAACGGGCAGCGAGCGCTTCGAATGCATTGAGGTGCTGGCCTGCGCCACCTATGCCACGTTCAGCGACGCCATGCGCGACTACCTGATCACGGCGGCGCAGCGCGGCTACGGCGCGCCGCGCCATGCAGGCATCGCCATTGCCAATCCCGTCGATGGCGACCAGGTCAGCATGACCAACCACCACTGGAGTTTCTCGATCGCCGCCGTGCGCGCCGAGCATGACTTGGCTTCGCTGCTGGTGGTGAACGATTTCGCGGCGCTGGCGATGGCGCTGCCCTATCTGCAAGCCGGCCAGCGCCAACGCGTCGGCGGCGGCGTGGAGCAATCGGGCCGCCCGATTGGCCTGATTGGCCCGGGCACGGGCCTGGGCGTGTCGGGCGTGATTCCCGCGCGCGGCGGCTGGGTAGCGCTGGCCAGCGAAGGCGGACACGCCAGCTTTTCGCCGGCCAATCGCGACGAAGCGGCCATCCTGGACTGCCTGTGGAACGAATTCGGCCACGTCTCGGCCGAGCGCCTGTTGTCGGGCATGGGCCTGGAACTGATCCACCGCGCGCTGAACGGCCAGCGCCTGGCCGCGCCCGAGGTCACGCGCCGCGCCATCGATGGCAGCTGCGCCGATTGCCGCCGCACCGTTGACACCTTCTGCGCGGTGCTGGGCAGCGTAGCCGGCAATGTCGCCCTGACGCTTGGCGCGACGGGCGGCATGTATATCGGCGGCGGCATCGTGCCGCGCCTGGGCGGGCTGTTTTCGCAATCGGCCTTCCGTAGCCGCTTCGAAGACAAGGGGCGCTTGTCGCCCTACCTGGCGCGCATCCCGACTTACCTCATCACCGAACAATACCCAGCCCTGGTCGGCGTTGCCGCCATGCTGGCCGATCACATCGAAACTTAAATCCGGAGACACCATGGAACACACGGCACACAACCCGGCGCTGGCGGCAGCGCCGGAGCAGGCGCAGGGCAATCACACGAGCGCCCTGGTCATCGTCACGATCCTGTTCTTCATGTGGGGCCTGCTCACGTCCCTCAACGACGTGCTGATCCCGCACCTGAAGGCCATTTACACGCTCAGTTATGTGCAGGCGATGCTGGTGCAGTTCTGCTTCTTCGGCGCTTACTTCATCGTGTCGCTGCCGGCCGGGATGCTGATCAGGAAGATCGGCTACCAGAACGGCGCCGTGACCGGCTTGCTGATCGCCGCCTGCGGCTGCGCGCTGTTCTATCCGGCTTCGGTCAGTGGCTATGCGTTGTTCCTGTTCGCCTTCTTCGTGCTGGCGTCCGGCATCACCATTCTCCAGGTGGCGGCCAATCCCTACGTGACGGTACTGGGCGCCGCACGCACGGCATCGAGCCGCTTGACACTGACGCAGGCCTTCAATTCGCTGGGCACGACGGTGGGCCCGACGGTGGGCGGCATGCTGATCCTGTCGGCCGTGGCGGTGGCGGCCGACCAGCAAGCCGCCAGCGTGCAGAGGCCCTACCTGGCGCTGGCCGCTGCGCTGGCCTTGCTGGCGCTGTTGTTCGCGGCGGCACGCCTGCCGAAGATCACGCACGACACGGACACTTCCACCAGCGCCAGGGGTTCCGTGATGGCGCACCGCCACCTGGTGCTCGGCGCCGTCGCCATCTTCCTGTACGTGGGTGGCGAAGTCAGTATCGGCAGCTTCCTGATCAACTTCCTCGGCGAAGGCAGCGTGGCCGGGCTCAAGCCTGCGGACGCGGCGCAGTATGTGAGCCTGTATTGGGGCGGCGCGATGGTGGGCCGCTTCATCGGCTTCGCGGTGATGCGTTACGTTAGCCCTGGCAAGACGTTGGCCTTCAATGCGACCGGCGCCATCGTGCTGATCCTGGCGGCGATCTTCGGCCACGGCCAGCTGGCGATGTGGGCGATCCTGTCGGTTGGCCTGTGCAATTCGATCATGTTCCCGACCATCTTCAGCATGGCGCTGCATGGCCTGGGCAAGTTCACCGGCCAGGGTTCGGGCGTGCTGTGCATGGCGATTGTCGGCGGCGCGCTGGTGCCGTTCGCGCAGGGCGTGCTGGCCGATTCGATCGGCCTCCAGTGGTCCTTTTTCGTTCCCGCTTCCTGCTATGCCTTCATCCTGTTCTTCGGCGTGAAGTACGCGGCCCTGCACCGCACGCCGGCCTGATTGGTCAGCGCGGGATGCCGCAGTACTTCTCCACATAGGCCTGATGGGACGGCAGCTGCATCACCGTCCTGTCGACGGCGCTGCGGATACCGTTCAGGAAGTGGGCCAGTTCTTCGTCGCCCATCAGATCCGCGCTCTGGTGGTGCTGCCGCGGCATGATGCCCTGGCCCAGCATCACCTGGATCCACGAATTCTCGGCAAACAGCTCGTTTGGCACGCGGAACACGCGGCCCGATTCGCGGAACAGGCCGATGCGGTGGCGCAGCGTGGCAGGGACGTCCATATTGCGGCAGTCGCGCCAGAAGGCCGTGTCTTCGCGGTTCGTCACATGGTAGTGCAGGATGATGAAGTCGCGGATATGTTCGATTTCCACGCGCGTCTGGTGGTTGTATTCGTCAACATCGGCCTGGCTGATGCCGTTGGTCGGGAACATCTGCATCAGGCGGATGATGCCGCGCTGGATCAGGTGGATGCTGGTCGACTCGATCGGTTCGAGGAAGCCGCTGGCCAGCCCAATGGCGACGCAGTTATGGCTCCAGGTCTTGTGGCGCTGGCCGGGACGGAAGCGGATCACACGCGGATCCATCAGCGGCCGGCCTTCCAGGTTATCGAGCAGGCACTGGCGCGCCGCGTCGTCGTCGATATACCGGCTCGAGAAAACGATGCCGTTGCCAACGCGGTGCTGCAGCGGGATGCGCCACTGCCAGCCGGCCTCGCGCGCGATTGATCGCGTGTACGGCACGGCCGGCCCCACCGATTCGGTTTGCACGGCGATGGCGCTGTCGCAGCGTAACCAGTGCGACCAGTCTTCGTATTCTTCCTTCAGCGTTTCGCCGATCAGCAGGCCGCGAAAACCCGTGCAGTCGATGAATAAATCGCCTTCGATGACCGAGCCGGAGTCGAGTTGCAGTGCTGTGATATCGCCGCTGCTATCGTCGGTGATGACGCGGGCGATCTTGCCCTCGATGCGCTTGACACCAAGCGGCTCCGAGAAGCGGCGCAGGTATTTGGCGTAGGCGCTGGCGTCGAGGTGGTAGGCGTAGTTCATGCCATTGCGCGGCAGGTGCGCAAAACGGTTCTCCTGCGCGGCCTTCAGTTCCAGGCAGTAGTCGCCATAGTCGCCGGCCAGCTTGCGTTCGCGGCCCTTGTGCCAGAAGTGCTGGAAGCCCGCTGTCCAGTGGTCGGTGCCGGTGAGGCCAAAGGAGTGGATATAGTCTTCCTTGCGCTCGCGCCAGTTCTCGAAGCTGATGCCCAGCTTGAACGTGGCCTGGGTCGCGGCCATGAATTCCTGTTCGTTGATCTCGAGCAGATGATGAAAGTTCATCAGCGTCGGGATGGTCGCTTCGCCCACCCCAACGGTGCCAATCTCGTCGGACTCCACCAGTTTGATGTCGAGCAGTTTGCCCAGTGCCTTGGACAAGCCGGCGGCCACCATCCAGCCGGCGGTGCCGCCGCCGGCGATGACGACGCGGCGAATGGGGCGTTTGTTTTCTTGCACGGTGAGTCTCCTGTCAGCGATTCATTTTTTTGAGTAGTTGGGCACGCAGCATGCGCGCGCCATTGCCATCGAGCGGTGCGAGCAGGCGCTGCGCAGCTGGTGGAATATGGGCCGATGTGCTGTCATCTGCCTCGAACACGTAGTGGCGGAAGATCTCCTGCCAGGCCTTGCGCTGTGCCGGCGGCAGGTCGCGCATGCACATCAGCGAGAGCATCAGCGCGTTGGTGGGGGTGTCCATGAATTCGGGCGACTGGCGCCACCAGTAGTTGATCAGCACATTGAAGCGGTCCAGTGCCTCGATATGGTGCCACCACATGCTGGGAATGAAGATCGCGTCGCCCGGGCCCAGTTCGGCCACTTGCGCATGCGCCATGGCCGCGGCGAATTTGGGAAAGCGCTCGAGGTCTGGCTGCTTGAAGTCCACCAGGCTGATGGACTGGCCGGCAGGGGTGAAGTCGAGCGGACCGATATACAGGTTCTCCAGCTGGTCGGGCGGGAACAGCGTGAAGCGACGGTGTCCCGCCGCCACGCAGGCCAGGTTGTCCGGCAAGTCATAGTGGGCGGCGATACGGGTCTGGTTGCCGATCCAGACGCTCATCAAGGCATCGCGCTGGCCCAGGTCAATCGGGTTCTCTTCGCGGAAGCCCGGCAGGCAGGTTTCGACCGTCGTCGAGCCGACGTAGATGGCTGGTGGCTGCGCATCGTCGCAGTGGTCTTTCAGTTCGTCGAGCACCTGGTCCAGGCGCACGCGCACTGGCGCGAAATTGAAGCCGCTCAGGTCTTCGTTGTAGAAGAAACGGCCATCGATATCCGGTGCGCCCAGCATGGCGGTGACGGTGGCGTCGCGGTAGAAGCGGCGCAGGTAGGCGCCGGCATCGCTCGCATGCACGGCTGGCCAGTCGGCAACCAGGCCACGCAGGATCATTGGCTCGGTCGCCTCAAGAACGGCGTCGCTGAGCGTGTGCGCCGTGAGGCCGGACACCTCGCGCATTGGTTTAGCGTGCATGGGCGCGGTTCTTGCGTTCGATGAGGGCGCGGAAGTTGGACATGGAGGCGATGACCATATAGATCGGCTGCAGGTAGCCCGCCTTGTTCAGGCGCTCAAGCGCTGCGCCGCCGAGGGCGGCCAGGCGTTCTTCGTTGATGGTGTAGAAGCCGGCCAGGCGGTTCTGCGAGCCGTCGTTCAGTTCGATGTCGAAGACGAAGGATTCGAGCAACTCGTTTTCCAGCAGTGCCGCCACAAAGGCCGGCGCGGCCTGCAAGCCGTGGTGGATGGCGGCGAGCACGGAATTCATGCGCTCCAAAAAATCGGTGGTGCCGCCGTGCGGCAGGAAGACCGGCTCGCCCCCGCTGTCGCTCACGCGCGGATTATCGAGGTCGACGTGCACCATCAGTTCGTCGCCATTGACGCCGATGAGGAAGGGCTGGCGTTCGACGGCCAGCGGCACGTAGCTCGCGTCCCAACCCTGCGGGCCGAGGAAAAGGTTTTCTTCTTCCTGGAAGCCGAACAGGGCCAGCGCTTCGAACGATACGCCGTCGGCCCCCTTGCGGAACACGATTGGATAGTGTGCCTGCACGTCGCGGAACTCGGACGGGAAGGTGATCGCGCACATCATGTCGTCGCCGTATTCGGCGGCGCGTTCGGTGCGCACGTGCAGGTTCTGGTGGTCGACGTTATTGAGCAGGACAGGATTGGACATGGGGATGCGCCTTTGTAAAGTCAGATTTTTGGCATGCCATGGCGCCGGATATGCGCAATGAGCTCACGGTTGGTCGGGAGAGCGGCAAGCATCTTGCCGGTCAGGGTGGCGGCGTCGCGGAAGAATCCGTCGGCCAGGCTGGCGCTGCCGGCCTGCTGCGGCGTGTACCCTGCTTCGGTCCTGAAGCCCATCCCGTACAAGATGTATTGATAGCTCGCCGACGGGAATACTTCCTCGATGCGGTTGAAGTCGTAGCGCGAGGGCGGACGGTGGCGCCACAGCGCCAGCAGTTCGCCAAGGCGCTCGGGCACGGTTTCGCGGTTGTCGCGCCAGTACTGGGAATCGTTGCGGCGGCTCAGGACATAGTGCAGCTTGAGGAAGTCGATCACGCGCTCCCAGCGATAGGTAAAGGTTTCATTGAAGCGGCGCGCCGTGATGTCCATCGTCGTGCGCGTGGCCGGCATCTCGTCGCTGAGCATCGCCGCGGACAGTTCGACCAGGGCCAGCGCGGACGCTTCCAGCGGCTCGATGAAGCCAGCCGACAGGCCGATGGCCACGCAGTTACGGTGCCAGAACTGCTGGCGGTAGCCGGGATTGAAGGTGAGCTTGCGCGGCGGGTTGATGTCAGCGTCGCCGAGATAGCGGCGCAGGTCGCGTTCGGCCTCTTCGTCGCTGGTGTGGGCGCTTGAATATACATGGCCGATGCCGCGCCGCGTCGGCAGGCCGATATCCCAGATCCAGCCTGCGCTTTGCGCGGTCGACGTGGTCTGCGAAGCAATCGGGCTGTCGTCATGGGGGTAGGGCACTTGCACGGCCAGCGCGCTGTCGTTGAACAGCACATGCTTTTGCGAGATGAAGGGCACCTCGAAATGCTGGCCCAGCAGGCGCGCTTGCATGCCGGTGCAGTCGATGAACAAATCGCCTTCCAGCGCGCCATGTTCCTTCGTTTGCAGCGAGGCGATGTCGCCATTTCCATGGGAATTGATGGTTACGACATGATCGAGCACATGGCGCACGCCCAGGCGTTCCAGGCAATGCTTGCGCAGGAAGACGGCGAACTTGCCGGCATCGAGGTGGTAGCCGTAATTGGCCACGGAAGCGAATTCCGGCGTGGCCGCCTGCTTCGGCGCTTTGCCATGCGTGCAAAGGTGGGGCTGGAAGCTGACCAGGTCCGCAAACGGGACATCGGCATGGCGCTCCTGCCAGCGTTCGGCCAGGTTGGTGTCGCCATAACCCTGGGGCAGGACGAACGGGTGGAAGTAGTAGTCGTCCACGGCGCCGCTGATCCAGCCATTGAAGCGCGAGCCCTGTTTGAAGGACGCGTCGCACTCGCGGAAGAAATCGGATTCGGAGACGCCGATCTTGCGCAAGGTGTCGCGCATCGTCGGCCAGGTGCCTTCGCCCACGCCAATCGGGGCGAGGTCGGGCGATTCGACCAGGGTCACTTGCAGGGTCGAGGGATGGTCGGCGGCGATCACGGCCGCGCTGAGCCAGCCGGCCGATCCGCCACCTACCACGACAATGTGTCGGATCGGACTGCTTACCATGACAATTCCATTAAAGCGGCTGGGGTCGCAAGAAGTCTAACCGAAAAGGCCGCCGCGGGCAGCGGCCTTTTCACGGTCAGAACTTGTAGCGCAGGCCCAGCATGTAACGTGGACCGGACTGGGTCACGTACAGTACCTCTTCCTTGGTACGGCCATGCGTACGCTGGATTTCATTGGTGAGGTTGATGCCTTCGAACTGCACGCTCAACTTCGGCGTAATCGAATAGCCCACGCTCACATCGAGCTGGCCATACGCTTCCGTGTAGTTCGGGTTCGGGCCCGCGCCGTCGAAGGTCGAGGAGAGGAACTCGCCGCGCCAGTTATAGGCCGCGCGCACCGTCCATTCCTTGTTCTCGTAGATCCCCACCAGGTTGGCCGAATTGGACAGGCCGACCAGGGCGAACTGCTCGCCGAAGCTCTTGTTGTCGTAGGTCAGGCCAGAGTGCACATAAGTGTAGTTCGCCGAGATGCCGAAGCCCGTGTTGCCGAACATGTGCTGGACGTTTACTTCGGCGCCGTTCAGGCTAGCCTGCTTCTGGTTCGAGAAGGAGGTGATCTGGAAGTTCGCGATCGGATCGCCTGGCTGTCCGATGATGGTGCCGGTCGCATTGCCGGTGGCATCGTCGGCGCCGCGCGTCACGCCCGGCGCGCCATTGTGGTTGCGCAGGATGTAATTGCGGATGCAGACCGTATCGGCACCGCAGCCCTTGGCCACGGCTTCGTTCCAGAATGCGCCGCCCACCGGCGTGTGCAGGTTGAATGGCGTGGCCGTGATGACGGACTGGCCGGCGTAGTTCTCCAGGTTCTTGCGGAAGAAGCCCAGCGATGCGTAGCTTTGCTTGTCGTAGTACCACTCGAAGGAGGCATCGAAGTTCTTCGACTTGACCGGTTTCAGGCCAGGATTGCCCTGCGAGCCGGTGCCGCCGTTGACCCGTGCCAGGCCGTCGAGCGTCTGGCCGCCCTGGATCTGGTCATAGCGCGGACGGCCGATGGTTTCGCCGTAGCTGGCGCGCAGCTTCATGTCGCTGCGCAGGTCCATGTCCCAGTCCAGGCTAGGCAGCACATTGTGGTATTTGCCCGTCAGGGTGGTGAAGGTCGAGTCGCCAAAGGTGATCGGCAGCTCGTTGGCCGAAACCCAGGCAATCGCCGTCGCCGTCGGCACCTTGGCCGAGGAGACCACGTCGGTCGTCTCGTAGCGCACGCCAATGGCCGAGTGCATCGGGAAGGCCGTGTCCCATTCGGTGTTCAGCTGCAGGTAGCCGCTTTTCGATTTTTCCGAGGTGCGCCGGTCGGTGTCGTAGGTCGTCTTGGGCAGGTACAGGGCCGGCAGGCCCGAAGCCTTGGCTGCCAGCGCGCGCACTTCTTCAAAGTTGAAGGTGTAGAACTGGTTGAACAGGTTCGGGCTGTTGCTGCCGTCGATCTTGCTGAAGTACTGGCGTACCGTGTCGGCGTGCCACACGCTGCTTGGATAGTCGGCCGGGCTGGTCGCACCGCCCCAGGTGTCGCGCTGCTGGTTGGAGAAGGCGGAGCGGTTTTCCACCTTGGTCGCGGTCAGGCCGAAGTTCAGAGTCGACGCTTCCATCAGTTTCAGGCGTCCCTTGGCCTGGGTCTGGTCGACCAGGCCCTTCATGTAGCCGTTCTGGAAGACCGAACCGGTGACCTGCTGCTTGGCGCCCACGAAGTCCGCGCCGACGATGGACAGGACCGGGAAGTCGTGGGTGAAGTCGGCCGTCGTGGTGCCGCGGCTAAAGCTCGCGGTGCCGAGCGTGTTGTTCGAGCCGTATGGGCTGTCTGGCGTCGATTCGGCCGTCGAATGGTGGGTGTCGAACTCGAACTTGAGGTCCTTGGTCGCCTTCCAGGTGGCGTTAAAGCCGAGCGACTTGTTCTGCGTCTTGGTCGCGAAATTGGCGCCGCCCATGGCGATGTCGCTGTTGGCCGGGACGATGGTTTCAGTGTAGATCAGCGGTGCGGCCACCGGCCCCTTGGTCCACGAGCTCACCGACGGACCGAAGTTGAACCAGGCCGACAGGTCGTTGCGCTTGGTCTGGATCTTGTTTTCGGAGTAGGTGTAGTCGAGCGTGGTCGTGATTTCCTTGACCGGCGCGAACTGCAAGGTCAACTGGCCATTGGTGCGCTGGCGCTGCACGCCGTTCATGCTGTAGTTCAGGTTTTGCGGGACGTTGTAGATGTCGGTCGGACCCGGGCGGTTGGTGATCTTGTCGGAACCGGCCGTGCCAGGCTGGGGAATCGTGCCCCAGTTGTTTTCGTCGCCCTTGAAGGGGCCGCGCCAGCCGTTCGAGACGGCGGCCTGGTTGTAGCCCAGGTTGCGTTCCTGGTAGCTGGCCGACAGGGCCACGCCGAACTTGCCGTCGTCGGACGTGTGGCTGTAGATGCCCGAGATTTCCGGCGTGGCCGATTTGCTGGCCTTGACGTCGCCGGGCAGGTGCTTGTTCGAGGTGTCGTTGACGACTTTGCCGCCCACGCTGGCGTAGGTGCCGGGGCGGTCGAGCGGACGCGCCGTCATCACATTCAGGGTGGCGCCCACACCGCCGGTGGGCGACTCGGCGCGGCTGGTCTTGTAGACCTGGATCTGGGAGATCGCTTCCGAGGCGAGGTTGGCGAAGTCGAAGGCGCGGCCATTCAGGTCGCCCAGGTTCGAGGTCGGCATTTGGCGGCCATTGAGAAGCACCAGGTTGAAGTCGGGGCCGACGCCGCGCACGGTCACTTTCGAACCTTCGCCGATCGAGCGGTCGATCGACACGCCGCTGATGCGCTGCAGCGATTCGGCCAGGTTCGTGTCCGGGAATTTGCCGATATCGGCGGCGACAATGCCATCGACGATACCGTCCGAATTGCGTTTCAGGTTCATCGAGGAGGTGAGGGAGGCGCGCAGGCCCGTCACCACGACGGTCTGGACGTCAGCGACCGGATCGGCCGGTTTGACCGCTTCCTGGGCGGTGGCCGGCGCGACGAGCGCCGCACAGGCGCTGGCGACGGCCAGGCTCATTAACTTTTGCTTCGCCTTTGGGTAATGCATTTGTTCTCCTTTGTTTTTATAAATGGGACCGGTCGCCGCCTGCCTGAAGTCTCCAGCACATCCTGCAATGCTTGGAAACGTTTCCATCTTCGTGTAGCGAATAGTAGGGTCAGTCAAAAAAATTGTCAATAAAATATTCCGCAACCAGGGCCTGGGTGCGGCGATGCGGCTTTACTGCACAACAGATTGCATGAACCAGTGCTGCAGAGGCGGATGAATTTGGAAACCTTTCCATGTGGCGAGGCAAATATAGCATCGCTCGGATTTCAAAGTCAACAAGCGGTGCAGCAAAGGTGTTGCGTGGCGCGCAGACGAAATGCTATATTTTGGTAACGTTTCCATTTGGGCGCTGGCGCCGAGGGGCTTGAAGATGCTTTTCCGCACAATCATGATCGTTGCCGCCGCCTTGCCGCTGGCGGCCCTGGCGGCGCCCTTTCATTGGCCGCCCGGCGTGCAGGCAGCCATCAGCCTGGCCTACGACGACGCGCTCGACTCCCAGCTCGACCACGCCATTCCCGTGCTCGACCGCTACGGCATCAAGGCCAGCTTTTACCTGCAATTGTCCAGTGCCGTCGTGGCGCAGCGCCTGCCGGCCTGGCGCGCCGCCGCCGCGCGCGGCCACGAACTGGGCAACCACACCCTGTTCCACCAGTGCCGCAGCAGCGAGCCGGAGCGCAGCTGGGTGCAGCCCCAGCGCGACCTCGACACCACCAGCGTGGCCCAGATGCGCGACCAGGTCGTGCTGGCCAATACCATGCTGTTTGCCATCGACGGCCAGCGCGAGCGCACTTTTACCGTGCCCTGCGGCGACACCCTGGCGGCGGGACAGGACTACCTGCCGGCCATCCGCAACGAATTCGTAGCGATCAAATCTGGCGGCGGGGGCATTGCCGCGATGGCCGTTCTCGATCCCTACGCGGTGCCGGTCGCGGCGCCGGTCCAACTGAGCGGCAAGCAACTGATCGCCATGGTCGAGGCGGCCGCTGCCGGCGGCACCATGCTCAACCTTACCTTCCATGGCATTGGCGGCGACTATTTGTCCGTCAGCAGCGAAGCCCATGAAGAACTGGTGCGCTACCTGGCGGCCAACCGCCGGCGCTTGTGGACCGATACCTTCCTCAACATCATGAAATATGTGAAGCACCAACAATAAGGAGACCGCATGAAACGCACTTTGTACCTGGCCGCGCTTTTGAGCCTGGCCGCCTGCAGTGGCGGTGGCATGGCCCAGTCGACGCCGGCCGCCGCACCCGCCTGGGAGCTGGCATGGAGCGACGAATTCGACGGTCCGTCGCTGGACCACAGCAAGTGGGTTGAAGAAACCGGCGGCAACGGTTTCGGCAATCACGAACTGCAGTACTACACGAGCCGCAGCGACAATGTGCGCGTCAGCGGCGGCCACCTCGTCATCGAAGCGCGCAGCGAAGCTTTCGGCGGCATGGCCTACACGTCGGCGCGCATCAAGAGCGCTGGCTTGAAGGAAATGAGCTACGGCCGCTACGAAGCGCGTATCAAGATGCCGAAAGGGCAGGGTATCTGGCCTGCCTTCTGGTTGCTGGGTGCCGACATCGGCAGCACTGGTTGGCCGCGCTGCGGCGAAATCGACATCATGGAAAACATCGGCAAGGAGCCGGCCATCATCCACGGCACCCTGCATGGGCCGGGCTACTCGGGCGAGCATGGCTTTGGCAATCCCTCGGCTTTAGCCAGCGGCATCTACGCCGACGATTTCCACCTGTTTGCCGTCGAATGGGAGCGCGGCGAAATCCGCTGGTACCGTGATGGCATCCTCTACCACACGGCGCGCCCTTCCCTTGTCAGTGGCGACTGGGTATTCGACCATCCCTTTTTCGTGATCCTGAACCTGGCCGTCGGCGGCGACTGGCCTGGCAGCCCGGATGCGAGCACCGTGCTGCCGCAACAAATGCTGGTCGACTATGTGCGCGTGTTTCGCCGAAAAAATTAAGCCTTGCGTTTACCGTTCGGCGTTTGCTATAGTTCGCCTCCCCGCAGAAAACGTTAACGAAATCAAGTAGTTGACGGGCGATGCAGGAAAAAGAGGTTGACGGTTTTTGAGAAGTGCTTCATAATCTCGCCTCTCTGCTGCTGAACACAACGCTTCAGCAACAACGCAGAATTAGTACCAAATAAAAGTTCTTTAACAATTAACAGTCGATAAGTGTGGGCGTTTGATGAAGGTGCCA
>JAZJYP010000063.1:0-34054 GCA_040390345.1 Pseudomonadota bacterium
TTGTTCCTGGCGGAGAGAGGGGGATTCGAACCCCCGATAGGCTATGAAACTGTTTTTCGCTTGCAATATTCATCAATTAAATCAAGAACATACAGTGCTTGAATTGCGCTATTCGCGCAGTGTTTGCGTGAATGTAAGCCATTGATTTAATTGAACTATCGATTATCGAATAGCACAAGAAGAGGACTCCAACCACATCAAGAGTGCCGACGTGTGCACGGATCCCTTGCCATGCAACCACAAGCATTCAAACGATTCTTCCGTCGACAATGCTATGCCCTTTTCCTTGACCATCCTCTTCCCATGAGCTACGGCCGCCGATGGCCACGCCCAAGTAGATGCCGCTGCGGCGCCATAAACTGATACCTTCAGATGCTGCTGCCTCGCGCAGTACCAGGTTGGCCGTGGTCTCGTCGCACACTTCGTGGTGGTGGAACAGCCAGTCATGGATGACGGCCGCCGCGTGCGTCGTGTCGCCGAATAGCCAGTACAAGAACGGCACGCGCGGCACGCTGGCGTAGTCGGTCAGGAAGTCGACCTCGACGACGATCTCACGGCCCAGGATGGCCGAATAATACCGCAGCGGCTCGATAACCTTCCAGATGCCTCGCCCGTCGCAGGCCAAGTCATCGAGCAGTCGCGTGGCCGGTAACGTGATGAAGCCGGCGGCGCGAAGCTGAGCCACGACTATACGCCCGGGATACTGACGACGGGAGCGGGCGCTGCCGGCGGCGCGCCGGTCTGCGCGAGCTCAGCGCTGTATTGGGCCTTGGCCAAACCGATCAGGGCAGGCGCCATGCTCATCACTTGCGTGACGGTGGCGGCGTCCGTGCTGGCAGTCGTCAGACTCGATTGCACCGTGGCCATGGCCGCGTCGAGCTTGGTCGGGCCAGGCGCGTGCGGCGCCAACTGCTCGATCGCGTGCACGACCTGGGCGAGGAATGGGAACAGCGCCTGCGCGACGCTCAGGCCGGCGGCCAGTTGTTGAAGTTGCAGCAACATGGTGTTACTCCTTGCAGTGGATGAAAGTGACGGACTTGATGTCGCGCACCCGGTCACTGGCGGGCACGGTAAGCGGTGGAGCCCACCACTGGACGGAAAGGACGGGTGTACAGGACATGCTGGCGCAGCCGCTGCACAGGACGGCGATGAGCGCGGCCGCGCTACGCATCGCTGTCGCCCTTTGATGTTTTCAGGTGGTAGGCAGCCAGCGCGGCCAGCGCGCCCTTGATCCAGAGGATCAGATCAGCGGCGCGCGCCATGTCGCCGCCTGGTGGGAAATAGGTCAGCAGAACCAGCACCACGAATAGCACGGCGCCGGTCAGCAACTTGGCCCAGTCGGCGCTACCCATGGATCACGCCACCAGCGCGCACGAAGACAGCACGCAAGTCTTCGATCTTATTTTCGTGCTGGCCACAGCCAGAGCCCGGGAACGATGCCCAGCGCGTGCACTTGCTCACTGCCTTGTCAAAGTGACCCAGTTCGATGTCATCGAGCGCATGGCACTCCTTGATCAACTGCACGCACCAACGGTCCTGCGAGGCCGGACCGAAGTCCGGCAACTTGAGCTGCAAGCTGTATGGCGCCCAGTACCGCCCCATGAATTGGTAGCGGCCGGCGGCATCGCTGTTCGTGGCCATATCGTGCCGACGTGGGTGCGACACGTAAGACGAGAAGAGAATCGGATGCGCAGCAGTGCTGCCGACGCAGACGTTGTAGCCGTTGTCTGACTTGGCCAGCAGCTCGGCACCGATCTCCGACCATGCGATCGTGTCGAGGAAGGCCTTCAGGTTAGGCGTCATGCGTGTACCCGATCTGCCTTGGAGTCGAGCTTGTCGTCCATTCGCTCGAGCTGGCGCATGATCGCCTCATTCGAGCGTGTGAACGTTTCGATCACCTTCTCCAGGCTATTTTTGGTCACATAGTTTTCGGCGACATGCAGCTTGTATTCGGACATCGCCTTTTCCAGCTCCCGCAAGTCGTCGATCGCCTTCTTCAGTGCCCATCCGAGCACGCCGAATACAGGGATTCCGACTACTTCGGCCAACACACGAATCGTTTCGATATCCATCAGGCCTCCAGGTAGAAATGGGCCACGTGACCCTCAATGATCGGAGTGCCTTCCTTGAGATAGCGCTGCGCCTCGAATTCCGGATAGGTCATGCTGTGGATGCCAAGCGGGCCGGTGTGGTGAAGCTTGCACAGCAGCAGGCCGTTGGCGCGCGCGTCGTCGATCAATTCGGTGGGGTTGTTCGGGTCGAAGTGGTCCCAGTCGAAACTGGGCAGGTCGCGGCGGATATTGCTGCCTGGGCCGTAGTCGACCTCGCCCATCAAGCAGCGCTCAATGTGTGAGTGGTGCAGTTCGAGCGGATCTTCGTGGGTATGCGGCTTGTTACAGATCCAGCACCGGCCGCCGGCGGCGATCAGTTCGGCGCGTGTGCGCTCAAACAGTGCTGTCGTGACCCGCGCGGCGTGGTCTTGGATGAAGATGTCCTCGGTGATCGTCTTCTTCAGTTCGTGGTAGCCGGTCGGGGCTGTCATGGAATCTCCAGGCAATAAAAAACCCGCCGAAGCGGGTTGGTATGGTTTTTTGGTCAGGTCAGACCGGGTAGCCTGCGGTGATATCGTATGCAGCGACATCCTCGACGGTCGTCAATAGCGCAAGCGCGTCCTTATGCTTGCCGTTGATCCCGGCGATCTGCGCCTCAAGGCCAGCGAGCACAGCGCCGTTGGTCTGCACCTTCGCGACCAGGGCTGCCAACGTGATATTGCGTGCGGCTGCCTCAGCGGTCAGATACGGCGCATCGGGAGGGTCGTTGCTGGCCACATACTTGACTGCTTCGGCCAGCTTGATCGGCCAGGATGCCATTTCGGCAGGAGACGTGCCGGCGACGATGGCATTTCGCTTTGCCGCGGCAAGTCCATCGGATTCGACGATGCGCTTTGCGATCAACTGGGATACCGTTTCGGCGGCAGGCGGCGGGAGCGCTTCTACCCCATCGCGTGCATCATTTGCACAGAAGTCTATCCAGTTGATACGCTGGTCGACCGTGACCTCGATATAGCAGTCTGCGTGGGCTTCGGCCAACTCCTGGCTATATCCACCAGTCAATAAACCGCTCGGTGCATACGTCACGTAATCCATTAACTTACCCTCCAAATTTTCAGCGATGAATAGACCTCACCTTTTCCGCTTGAGGCTGCCTTGCCCAGACCATCGGAGCCAGAGGCATTCGTGTAGTGGTTGAGATATACAACTTTGGTCGCTGCAAGCGTGAATCGCCCGCCACACTCAGCGTAGACATTTGGGCCAGTCGCGGCGGGATAGGCCGTTTCTCCAACCAAAATATCCGTTGAGTCTGTATTGTTACGAAGCACAAGCTGGTGCGAAGTGACGATGTTGTAGCCAGCCGGCGCGCGCGCCTCGAAATCGTAGGTTCCGGCCGGTAAAGTCACCATGTTGCTTGCCAAGGAAGCGCCGGAAATTGTGTTGCTGCCCACCGTCGTATTGAGTACGCGCGTCTGAAATCCAGCCGCAGATGAACCGCCCGTCGTGCCTGACGCTTGCTGCTCACGAACATGCATGAACGGGAACGCTCCGGCGAGCACAAGGGTGTAGTTCGTCGTGTCAGCCGATGGATCTGTCGTCCCCGAGCCGCTGGCCGTGATGCGACGATAGATTCTGTAGTCGACCTTGCTCATAACGGCAGCGTATTGGGCGTATGTCGTTCCGCTCACCCAGGCTGGAGCGCCTGCAGAAGCTGCTGCTGCCGTGGCCGAACCGGATGCGCTGGTTGAATATCCAGATGCATCACTCGCCGATTGAGCCGCCGCGACCGCGTTGTTGTAGCAGTCGACGGCGTTGCTATAGACGTTCGAACCAAGCGCCACCAGCTGGGTTCGAAACGTCAGCAGCGCAGCAAGGAAAGCATCGGCCAACGTGGCAAAGGTCGATGGCGACGACGTACTCGGTGCACTCGGCAGTGCGTCGACGGTAGGTGGTGTAGTTTGGGACATTCGTTAAACCTCTTCCAGTTCCAGTGAAATAACTGCTTCCAAGGGAAGCTTCAGGTTGATCGTAAAGCGGCGATAGAAGCCAAGAATCAGCAGTGCCTCAAAATAATCGTCGCCATCGTCATCGATGCCAGCCCAGACGGCAGGCGTGCCGTTGAGCGCATCGCGTAAAGCTCGCACTTGATTTACGAACCTCTTATCGAGGTAGATACTCGAAATGGTTTTTGGCACATTGCGTTCCTGGACCATTTCCGCAGTACCATCTGCGTCGCGCGTCACTGTGGAGAAGTTCAGGACATCGGATTCAGCCTCGTACTGGACGTCACCGATGTTCTGCTTCATGCCCATGACGCACGCGCCACATTCAACATTCCCGCCAGTATTCGAAAGTGCGACCGTGACGACGCCATTGGAATACGGAGGAAGGTCGAAAAGCGCAATGCTCTCTTGCGTCCGGAAAGCCGCGAAGAAATAGTCGTACCAGTTCAGCACAATGCGGAGGTTCAGATTAATGGTGACGGTGTAGACGGTCACACCGCCGCTCGTCATCGAGATCGTCGCCGATGTCGCGGCAAGGCCAAGAAGGGCAAGCGAATCGATCCGCACGCCAGGGGTAATAACTGCCGTCAGTGCAGACGCCTGCACAGTGGCTGTGTTACGGAGCACGTCGAACATGGCCCAGGGATTCGTTGGGCCGACATCTTTCCACTTCGTCTCGTCGGACTGTACATTTCCGAGATTTGATCCAGCCAGCGATTCATAAACACGGTGAGTCGTCGTGTCGAGCGCGCGATCGCCTTGTGCATAGGTCGTTCCACCGGAATAGACCTGGTAAGTTGTGCTCAGCACCTTCCACCAGGTCGGTGAGATGGCGGGCGTGTGCCCGATATTCGCATTCTGCAGCGAGCGGTAGATGGCAATCAGCCCAGCGGCGCCAGCGACGCTTACGTCTGCATTCAGCGAATAACTCGTGCCGCTGGCGTATGCCGCTGGCGCTATCTCGTACGCACCGGCGCTAGTTAGCATGGCCGTCGTGATGGCCAGCGGTGGAATAACGTTCATGCTCATCAGGCCGCCGTCGTCTTCAATGAATTGCCATCTTTGGTCACCCGCGTCCAGATATCGGCAGTCTTGCGGGCGTGCTTTGTGTTCTCGGTGATCGCCACCAGCACCTTGTTGAGCACTGCTGTGTTTTCCTTGATCGCAGCGGAATCACCACCAGCACGCCACGCTTGGGCCTGTGGCGCAGTCAGAATTGCCTCGTCCTTATGGGTGCGGGCGATATAGCCATCGCGAGGCACCCGATCCAGGCCGCCGGCGTGTGAGCCGTCAACCCATGGCGTATGAAATCCGGTAACGCTATCCCAAAGGACGCCGCCACCCACATCTACACCGCCACCGCCCCACGCTCCAGCCGCAGCGGAAGCCGATGACGACACGCCGGCAATTGCACTGGCATGGCCCAGTGCAGCGATGCCTTCGGCGACCGTCAGGACGCTCGTGTTGATCGTGACAAGTTGGTTGGTTTGTGCGTTCAGTTCTGCGAGCTGCTGCTGCGCGAAGATGGCCGACTGATCTGCCGCTTTTGCCTGATCTTCAATACCGGTGTAAATCTGAGCAAAGCCCCGTGCGAGTTCAAGCTTGCTTGCACCTGACGACTGGAGCAACTGAAGGTAGGTCGTTCCGGCCGCACCTTTGTTGGCACCAGTTGCCTCGTCGAATTGTTTTTTGGCCTCGGCAAGCTTGGCAGTCACACTGAGTGGTGAGAGGTTGCCAATGAGGAGGCTTTGCAGTGTCGATCGAAGGGAGACACCGGTTGCGGCAAAGTTCGCAGCGGCGTTCTGCCACATGCTCGTATCGCGTTGTACTGCCGCAGTGAGGGCGCTGCGGGCTGCATTCACGTTCGCCATCGCAGTTGCCTGGGCGGCGGCGGACGATGCCTGGGCCTTGGCAATGGCAGCGGCGGCATCCTGGGCTGCCCAAATCTGCGCCTGGGTGGCGCGCGCAGCATCGGACAGCAGAGCGGCCAGGGCGTCGCTACGCTGCGCAGAAAGTGCGTCCTCGGCCTTGCCCATGGCCTGCATCAGTTGGATATCCAGGCCGTGCTGCTCTTTCGCGACGGCTTCCGCTGCCTTTTGCTGATCGGCCAGCGCTTTCGCGGCCAGCGCGGCGCTGTCAATGGCAGGGTGAACCTGGGCGAATGCTTGTTCCAGTCCCATCAAGCTTGCATAGGTCTGCGCACCGGCCTGCGTGGTGAGATCCAGGCCGACGACGATATCCTTGAATTGGTCGCGCGTATCGACGCCGGCGTAGCCCAGCGCCGTCATCTGCTCAGTCACGGCCTTGAGCACAGGAGCGTTGCGCTCGTCCTGGCTCAGGAAGTTCTGCTGGAAGAAGTCCGCGCCCTTGACGAAGTTGTCGATACCACCGCTCAGGTCGACCAGGCGTTCACGAGCAGTCAGTGAATCGACGCCGACCAAACTGAAGCTTTTGCCGATGGCGACTAGGGCGCTATCGATCGCTTTGTAGTCCGTCGCCAAGCGCTGGAAGGTAGCACTGGAACTTTCACCTGCCTTCGTGAAGGCATCCAGCGATGGCAGCAGTTCTTTGGCGATACTGTCGCCGACGCCAGAGAAGAAGTCCGAGATGGCCTTTTGGTTGGCAGCCTGATCACTGGTAATAGCGATACTCAAACTCTGCGTGCGATCGGCGATGCTTGATGCATCAATACCGAGCGTCGCGGCGAAACTTGCGGCGGCGCCTTTCAGGGCGTTGTAGGCATCTGTGTACTGGCTGGCCGTGGCGGAGTCGACTGACTTCACGTCAGTACCGGTTTTGTCACTGCTGAACCAGCCGCCCTTTTCCTTCCAGCTGGTGTTGGTGCTGCCAGCGAAGCCCGAATCCCCAAACGTGCCGGTCAGAGTCGTTCCTGTGGTCTCGCGCTCGCCGTGGCCAAATGCGGCCTTCAGAACATAGCCAGCAGCGGCGGCAATGGCGACGTATGGAACGGCAGCGGAAATGGCGGAAATCCCGCTGCCGAGCGCACTGGCCACTGTAGGGCCAAGCGTCGAGCTGATGCCTTCGCCAATCGACAGGCCGAGCGATGAGGTAAGGCCGCTACCCACGCCAGCACCATTCAATCCGCCGACAACCGAGCCAAGGAATCCGGTACCGACGCTGCCAGCGGCCGACATCATGCCGGCAAAGCCGTTGTAGATCGATGAGGCAGAGCCGATGGCGCCCAGGCCGCTTGCAATACCACCGGCCTGGGCGCTCGCTGCGGCAGGATTGAGGAACGATGCAATTCCGTTGCTGATCGGAGCAAGGATCGGTTGCAGCACAGCCTTCGCGAAGGCCATCTCCATATCGTGGATCAGGCGCTTCACACCATTGCCGCCCCCATCAACGATGGCACTGGCCAGGTCGTCACCCATGCGCTTGTTCGTTTCGCTCCATGCCCGCTCAGCCTGAGCGGCTGCCTTCGCATCGGCATCGGCAATCGCAGCAGCACCAAGTAAGTTTGCCAGGCTCTTGCGCTTTTCAATCTCCTGATCCAACAAAGTCAGGCGCATTTCGACGGCGGTCCTCAGCTCATCATTCAGACCATTTGTTTGCAGGAGGTCACGCAGATAGTTCGCATCGGATTCCTTTTGCGCCGTGTCGAGATCTTCAACAGCCTGGCGCTGGCGATCGATTACATCCTTCGATTTCCCGATCTCAGCATTGTGCTCACGCTGCTTGGAAATCGAATCGCCAAGCCGTTTGTTCTCGGCAATGCCCACCGATTCAATGCTCTTAATCGTGTCGTCGAATCGCTTCTTATCATCCGCGAGCGCTGCTGTCGAATCGGATGTGCCTGCGGCCCCCATCTTGTCCAGGAACTCCAAATGCTGGCGCAGCAGCGTATCGTATTTGAGCTTATTGGCGGCGATTTCTTCAGCGTTGCGCGGGACATATCCCCTGATGAGCGCTCCTTCCCGCTCGAAGGAAGCCTGCTCCGCAACGATATATTCAGCACGTGCGGCAGCGCGCCCGGCATAGAAGTCGGCATCGGACAGGCCGAACTTCGTGTGGTACTCGGCCAGCATTTTGTCGCGCTCATCATAGATGGTTTTTTCGCGATCAAGGCCAGTGCGCTCCATAATCAGGGCATCATCAAGCCGTTTGGTGCGGTCATCGAGTCCCTTCTCGGCTTTCTCGTGATATTTCTGCGTCGCGTCGTCGATCATCTTTTGCCGCTCTTGCGCCGTAACGACCTCCGCCAGCCCCTGGGCCTTCGCGCGCGCGTTCTCGCGATCCGCCATGCCGTTGATTTCCTCAGTCGCTTTTTCCAGTTTTTCCTTCTTGGTCATGATTCGCTTCTTGAGCTCATCAATCGCGACGCGATCCGCAACCGATTGCTGGTTGGCCAGGTCATCATCATGCTTCTTGGCGGCGTCCAACTCCTCCTTGTTTGCCGCGGCAATCGCAGCCGTGACAACTCTGCGCTGGGCACTGATTTGATCGCGCAACGCATCGGCGCGCGCCGTGTCGCCATTGCCATCGGCGATGGTGCCGGCGAGTTTCTTCTTCAGGTCGACCAGTTTCGCCATCTCGTCGTTCACGGCCTCGCCAAGGGTCGAGCTGTTGAACAACTTGCCGAGCGCAATATCAACCCGCCCAATCACGTCAGACCATCCAAGGTAGATAGCCTTCAGAACACCGACCTTCATGCCCTGTGTATCCAATGACGCATCCAGAAGCTTCATCGTCTCGATGACAGCCAGGTCCTTCTGGCCATGCAGCTCCAACTGGCGGATATGTTCGTACTGGACGCCGTTGATGAAGTTGTACTGCTTGGTGGCTTCGGCCGCCCACTTCGCGACACCGTTGGCCATACCGTCGAACGACTTGACGATGTCCTCCGACGACTGGCCCGTCAGCATGGCCAGCTTCAGCGCGACAGCACCGGTGGCCTCGAGCGACGCGCCGGAATAATGGCCAGTTGCGCTCAGCTCCTCGAGCGCCTTGATGGCGGCGCGCACGCCGCCGGTCGATACAGACTCGAGGCGCTCTGCCATCGACTGCAGGCCGTCGCGCGTCAAGCCAGATGCCCCATTGGTGACGATCAGCGCCTTCTGGAAGTTATCCATCTCGATGCTAGCCTTGATGGCGATCGCAGCAACCGCTGCAATCCCTGCAGTCATGCCAATCGCGGCCAGGCCAGCCGCGCTGAAAAGCAAGCTGGCAGCACCAGTTCGTTCGCCGAGTACCAGGATCGAACCAGCAAACTTCTTGTAATTTCCCTGGCTCAGCTCATGTCCAAGGACCAGCAATTCACGTTTCGCACCGGCAGTCTGAAACCCAAATTCCTCAGTATGTTTACTCGCCTTCTTTATTTCCTCAGCGTTAGCTGCCGCCTCCGCTTTCATTTCCTTTAGGCGATCTATGAAATCTTTGGCCTTATCACCAACGCCAGCCAGATCTGCCTTGTATTGCAGAAGCTGCGTCTCGGACATGCCAAAAGTTGCAATTTGCTCCTTAAGGGTGGCAATCAGGGCCTTGCCGGCATACGTCGTATTGTTTGTGGATATCGTTACTCCCGCCCAGGCATTGGTCATCTCCTGGGCCGACTGCTTGACAGTTGTGGTCGTAGCAGCGAGATCGGATTTCAGATCGGCCGTGTTCGCCGATAGATTGACGATCAACTGGCCTACGGTTACCGCACCTGGCATATCAGCTCCACTTCATGTTGTTTGTATTGGCGAATCTCGCCAGACCTTCAGGGCTGCTCGTTCCATTCGCTTGATGTCGCCAAAAATCGTATGGGCCTGCTTGGATTTGATACCAGCGGACTTAAGCTCGAGCTCGAACGTTGTGAAGTCCAGGCCCACGCGCTGAGACTGCATCCCGCCAGACCAACGCCACTGCGTCGACATTGACAAGAAGACATCCAATGCCTTTTCATTTTCCGGCCATACCTCGAACAGGGCTGGCTCGTTTGCGCTTCCACACCACTCCGCAACGGCATCCCCAGCGACACCAAATAACGCCATGTCATCCTCGACGCCAGCGCCGTCATCCTTGCCGCCGCGCGCCCAATACGCGGCGGCATCCGTTAGTTTTTTGCGCGGGCACCAACGTGGATTTCATTGATGGCGGTATTGATCCCGCGGAGAATAGCGACGCCATCCGGGGAACGGGCGGCCAACAACAAGTTCTCCCTGGTGAATTCAACGGGCGTTTTGTTCATGTCGACCACGCCAGCCCAGCCACACATGAAGCGCATGATGCGGTCGACCGAGACGACCTTCCAGGCATTGACGGCAGCGTCCGTACCATCTTCGTCCGCTGCTGCTTCTTTCACTTCAGCGGCGATCGCATCTTTTTCATCGTCATCGAGCAGGTTGAAAGTGCCAGTGAATTCGTATTTCTTGATCTTGCCGCCGTCAGCCGGCGTATCGACTGACACTGGCCACGGGATCGTTTTCGGCTTGCTTTTTTCGGTATGGACAACAAACATGGGTATTCCTTTCGCGGGTTAGAAATGCCCGTGCCAGCCGCCGCGCCCGCGAAGGCGACAGCGACCGGCCGGTGCTCGGGTGCTACGGTGGGAAGTGAGTTACAGGAAGCAGAGGACCACTTCGTCGTTGCCGTTTTGCGGGACGAAGTCACACTTGACGGTGACCATCGTGATGCCGTCTTTGTCGCCATAGGTCGGTGCGGTCAATTGCATCTGCGGCGTGTCGATCTTCAGCTTGTTGCCGGCAGTCGTACCATGGGTGATGGACAGTAGGCCCAGGGTGACGTTCTTCATGTATGTCCACCAGTCTTTCGCAGCGACTGTGGTGGCCTCGAAGGTGACCGATCCGGCCGGTTTGCGGTCCGTCATGACGACGTTCTCGGTACCACCAGGCAGCGAGCGGAAAACGATCGTGTTCGCGAGGTCGACGCTCAAGTCGCTGACAACGCCACCGGTGTAGCCAGCGACCACCAACCCGGTCGTGTTGGTGTTGTTGACGGCGAGCGGTGCCGCAAACGTTGTCAGCGTCACGGCCGGGATCGTCACATCCGTCGGGACGGCAAACAGGCCCGTGAAGGTGAATGAGAACATCGGAATACCCTGGGCCGAAAGCTTGAGCGCCCACGTGCCACGCGCGCCGAGCATGATGTGACGGACGGAGTCGACGTTGCAGTAGAAGGTGGTCGACTCGAGCGCGGCCGAGATCGGCTTGTAGATCACCTGGACGGGGATGTTATAGACACTGGTGTTATCGGTAACAGTCCCGAGCGCGGCCGTCAGCAGCGCCACCTTGGTCGAGCCGGTGTAGCTGGCGATCACTGCAGTTTGCCCCGAACCGGTACCGCCGGTGATATTGATCGTCATGCCAGCATAGGCACCATCGGACGCAGAGGCGCCTGCGGCCAGCGTAATCGAACCAGCGCTGCCGGCAGTCGCCGTGCCGGTCGAGGCTGAGGCCAGGATCGTCTCCGACATAGCGCAGGCACGCAGCAATTCGTTGTACGAAGGCGCAGTGCCGGCGGTACCGGAGCCGGCGGCCTCGATGTCGAAGCTGACCTTGGCATAGATCGCAGCCATGACGTTGGGGTTGTTGCCCATGTAGGCCTTGACGTTCTGGCGCTGGGCCAAC
The DNA here is from genome assembly GCA_040390345.1 of Pseudomonadota bacterium. Taxonomy (GTDB): domain Bacteria; phylum Pseudomonadota; class Gammaproteobacteria; order Burkholderiales; family Burkholderiaceae_D; genus Telluria_A. The sequence continues at coordinate 11,647 of JAZJYP010000063.1, forward strand.
GTCATTTCCATCGGCGAGACAACGAGGTTGCTGATCAGCAGGGCATCGAGCGAACCGGTGGGCGTCGGGTCGACGGCGTAGGTGCTCTCGATCTTGCTGAGGATGGCGCGTTTGCGAGTCAGAAGGCTCATGATTACTCCGTAGTGGTGGTTGCGTCATCCGGAGCAACCGGGGTGACGAGCGTAAAAAAACCCGCCGAGGCGGGTTGGTCTTGGACTTGCGACACGTCGGGCGGCGGCGCCGGCGACGATCGCTGGTCAATCGACACCTCGGCAGTGCGATGAATCAGCGTGCGCACGCCGCTCTCATCGACGACATAGCTGCCGCCCTGGCCTTCAAATTCGTCATTCATCAGATGGTCCCTTCAAGAGCACGGTATTTCACGAGATAGGTAGCCAGCGTGATGCCGGCCGCCGGATTTTCCTGGTCGATGCCGCGCGTGACCTGGGTAATCGAGAGGTCGATCGCGGCGCCACCCAAGGTTCGGTCGGCATAGAGAGCTGTGTGCGCTGTTGCACGGGTCGGTTCAGGCGCCATTTTCGGCGCAGCACCCTCTGCGCCGATCTGGAGCGTGACGGTCAAGTTCCAGTACACATAACCCAGGCCCACGACAGGTGAGCTCACTTCGTCGCCGCAGTCGAGTACGATGACCGGGTAATTTTCGAAATTGAAGATCGCATCTGTGTCATCACGTACATTCAACCCGGCCCCGGCCAGCGCACTCGCCATCGCTGTGATAATGCTTTGCGCCTTCGTCGTCATGCTGGGTCTCGATAATGGATACGGAACGTGCTGTGATTGAAAAATATCTTCGTCGCCGGATCGTAGTGGTCGACGTCGCTTTCATAAAAGCAATCGTCGACTGCAACTTCACTGACTGTTATCTTGCGCTTACGATCGATCGCCGAGCGAATTTTCCGTGCGATCTTCGCGGCAGCAGGCCGCGACTTGGCCCAGCTGGATACCTGGAACGTCGCCATGACCAAGCCGGGATTGCTGACCGCGCCTCGATCGGACGAGCCGCCAATCTTTTGATAGGTGACCGCAGGATAGGTTGGGCTATCAGGCATTACATCCGGATAGATGCGGTCGGCCACCAGGTCGGTGAGCCCGGACGCCGCCGACAGTAGCCCGCCCACCACCAGATGGCCGTTCATTTAGCAACCTCCGGCAGCCGGGCCCCGATTGTATACACCAGGATGTCGAGAGCAGCCTGAGATTTCTGCACTGCCGCCGGCCGCAAGTACGGATGAGCCGGCGTGTTTGATTCAGACACCGATCGCTGGTATGCCCGAAACCGCTTGGTACCAAACAGAGCATCGTGCATTTTTCGGTTGATGTGTCCCTGCTCTACCCACAAGGCGTAATACGGCGATTCTGGACCAAACTTCCTGACCTGGGCAGCTGTCAGCGTCCCAGCCACGACATTGAACACGACGCGATCTGCAGTTCCGCGGCGCTGTGTCGTGCGAATCGATGCGCGCAAGGCGCCACTCAATTCACTTGGCCCAACGACGCCATCGAAATTAGCTTTCGCCTGGTCCTTGATCACATTGGATGCCTGGCGCAGGCCCGCAGCCAATATATTCTTCACTATCCGCCCAGAGAGGCCGTTCAAGCAAAATGCCAGCTCATCCAGCCCGGCAATGGTCAGCTCAGCCGTCATTGAGGCCCTCACTTGCCTGCACCACGATCCACTCGTTACGCTCACCGATATTGGACGACGTATGGATATTAAAACGACGGCTACCGAGCGAAATGCGCATCGTTGCTACCTCCAACGGGTTCGCAAAGACAGGCTGATATCGAATCGTGATGTGATGCGTCACTTCCGAATTTGCCGCCTGGGCCGCAAACAGTTCGCGGCCAGACAATTCCTGCATGCGCGCCCATACTGTCGCCACTGACGTCCATACGGTCAAGGCTCCGCCGAGTTCATCCTTCGATGTCGTCCGCTCTTCGAAGACGAGCCTCTGGTCGAGCCGCCCCGGATTCATTGAACTGCCCATGCAAAGTCTTCGACCCGGTACGGATCGAGCAATCCGTCAACGAAGTCCGCCGGCAGCTCAACCAGTGTGATGCGCGAGTCGATGCTCACCTCACTGCGGTTTTCCCACAGCGTCGCGATCCGCATCAGCATCCACGTCTTTATGCCGGCCGGGATGGCGCTGGCGTCACCATACCCCGCGACGTAGCGAACCCGCACCGCATTCATCTGGTAACGCGTCACTGGCCAGATCAAGCCAAAGGCCGGAGTCAGGCGACCTGGCTCCCCGGATGGGTCGACCAGGTAACCGGTTGGCGCCAATACCTGCGTAGCGCCGTCAGTGTCAACATAGGTGATGCTCGTCACCGATTGGAGCGCAGGCCGGGGAATCGACATTTCCCAGCATGGGAAGCGATCGAGGACGAGCTCCAGGGTTTGTGTCACCAGGGCGCGCCGCGTGATGGTCTCTGCCGCCACACGCGCGGAATAGATCAACATGCTCAGCAGCGGATCGTCGGTCGTGTTCGCGTTCGGCGCGCCGGCGCCAAGCGCACTGTCCGGAGAACTATCGTTGTACGTCGTGGCGCTGTTATTCGCGATTGTCGCGAGCAAGAGGTAGGCAGTGCCATTTGCCGCGGTCCGGTACAATTTGCGCGCCGTGACGGCGCTCCCACCAAGCGGAATCGCCGTAAGCGCGACAATACCGTTGACGGTTTTGTCGACGACCGATACGGCACCAGAGTGCGCGCCCGCCTGCGTCTCGCCCGCACCCGTGACGAACGTGACCAGATAGCGGTGCGCTCCATTGTCGACACCGCCGGGGCCTGCGCCCAATGCCGCCACCGGCGCAACTGGCGCCGGTTCCTGATTGCCCGCGTCGATACGCAAGTGCGCCTTGACCTCGGCGAGTGTCAGGGGCTCAGTCGCCGGGCCACTAATCTGGATCAATGCCATTTAGCTGCGCACCCGGCGAGGCCGTTTGGCTGGTGAAACGGCATGCATGGCAGCGTCTTCTTCGGGGCGGGGAACCATGGCATGCTCAGGGGCGGACTTGACGACAGAGGCAAAGCCGCCAGTGACCAATGGGTGTACCTCGTCATGCTCCACGTCCAGAACTTCTCCTGGGTGGGCGTTGCCCTGAGGACCACACATGATTGTCTTCATAAGGATCTTCATACACCCCCTCTAGCTTTGTTTTAGCAGCCGGTAACGCCGGCACCGATATTGTCAACAACCGTAACTGCAGTGGCCGAGGTCCCCGCCGAAATCACGAGCTTGGCGGTTCCGGCATTTGTCCCGCACACAAACTGAAGCTTGCCTCCTCCTGCGCCTGGCGCGGCGCCATCGGCCGTAATCTTGGCGATGCCGAGGCCGCCGAAAGGCACTGTCAGGTTAGCGGCGCCAGTGTTGAACAGCGGCGCGGTGCCAGTGCGTAAGAAAGAGCCCGCGCCCGTCTTGCCGTACACGTTGGGGCCGATAACATTGCCGGTACCAGTATCGTTGATCTGGTTCCCCGTGCCGTCATTCCGGTTGAAAACGTTGCCGGAAATGGCGTTGTAATTCGCCGTCGTAGCGATGTCGAGCGCCGTCGATGCGCCGCTCGTGACGATCGTATCGATGTAGTTTGCGCCGAGCGCGCCGAGGGTCGTATTCGAGTTCAAATAGACCTGGCGGCCGGCCGTCGCCTTCGTGTTGTTCCCCGTGACGTCCACGCCATTGAACGTGAAGCCGTTGATCCATTTGAAATGCACGCCGCCCGTGTTAACCGTGTGGTCGAGGCCCGCACTGTCGATTCCGCCGCCAGTGTAGGACAATCGCGTCGCGAGGACCGACGAACCGCCGCCCGTGATGCTCGCGCCCCAGGCCGCGCAGTTGTTGGCGCGGAACCCGGTAACGCTGATATTAGACCAGGCATAGGACGCATTTCCCACGATGTTGAGACAGCCGCCGCTCGCGGTCGTGCGACGATTCCCGTACTGCGTCGGGGACGAGCCGAACACGGTCGCATAGGCCGACTGCGAACCTGGCGCGGCGATGGAAAACGAATTGTTGATGCGACCGTTTGTGAAAACCGGGACCGCATAGATGTAGCCGCTAGGGGCGGCCGGCGCGCTGACCGTGAGGGCGCTACCGTCTGCCGCAAATGCCGTATTTACAGCGGTTTGGATGGCCGACGCCAGGGCCGCAGCGCTCGCATATGGCGCGCCTGCAGGGATGACCACGTTGTGAGTTACGCCCGCCAGCGTGACGGCCAGCATGTCGTTGCTGCCCGTCGTGATGGTCAGGGTCGCGGCGGCGCTGCCGAGGATGAATGGATACGAAATATCCCGCGCTGAATTCCCCGAGAACGTCACGCCGGTAAGTGGCGCCGAGGTGCCCGGCTGCATCGAGTATCCCGTGCCTGAATCGGTGACGATATTCCCGCCGATGACGACGTTGTCGGTCGGCTGGACGCTTCCCGACGTGCTGCCGCTCACGTCAAACCCGACATCGGGCTCGCCCCAAACCAAGTTATCTTTTACGCTGGCGTCGCGCGTCCCGTCGAAGAAAACGAAAAGCCCGGTGCCTGACGTGTTCGGGAGCACGACGGCCTGACCGTCCTCATGGCACTTGTTTTTCGCGACGATAAACCGCGTCGTCGGCTGGTCGCTCGCGCCAGAGGAGGCATGAACGTGACCGCAGCGGAAGCCGTTATGGTGCCAGTCGCCGTTTTCTAGGCGACCTTGCGTCGCGCCGTCATAAACGGCGATGCCGTGGTACCCCGCGTTTTTGAGTTCTGGTCCGTCAACGAAAAAGTTTTTTGCTTTATAGAGTTTGTTCGAGCTGCCCCGGATCACGATGCCGTTGTAGGCGTTGTCAGTGCTCGCCGAAATGTAGGTCGGCGTGCCGACCAGCGTTGCGGCAGCATTGCCGGCCACGCTTGCGATGCTGCCGGTGCTGTCGGCGGTGCCAGACAGGATGACCAGGAAGCCCCCGAACTGGCGGGCGTAGGAGTTCGCGCTCGCAGCCTGCGTCGCCGTGTCAATCGCGGATACCAGCGTTTGCACGGTGCTGTAAGTCGCGCTCGCGATGGTCGCCGTTTTGCTGACCCCGTCGAGCGTATAAGTCAACGTGTTGTTGCTTCCACTTACCGTCAGTGGGATGATGGACGATAGCGCGACGGAGCCGACCGCGCGACCGTATAGCGTCGCGTTGAGCTGGTTGTCGCGATTGCCATCGATGATGCAGCGGCCTTGAATCCCGAAGTCATCGAGGTCGGCGCTGTTGCTGGCTTTGCCGAAAAACACATTCGCCAGGTCGCTATACGCGGTGTTCGCGTGTAGCGTGAGCTTTGTCGGACCGGCGCATTCATACACCACACCGCTGTAAAACAGAATAGCCGACGTAATGTCGCAATCCCCGTTGAGAATGACCTTGCCACGTCCCGCAGCTGACAGCGCGGACGCGACGGCGTTGATAGTGACGTCGTCCGCGCTACCACGGCATTTGACGATTTTCGACGAGCCAATGGCGCCGCCAGTGATATTAACGTTGGCAGAGTTATAGATCGGGCCGGAGGCTTGGCCAAAGGCCAGTGCGGAAGCGAGGAATAGCGCCGATACAAGTATGATTCGCTTCAACATTTCTAGGCTCCGGTTATTGCATAGGTCGTGCTGACGCCGCTTCCGATCGCAAACAGCGCATTGGTCGGGCCAAATGCATAGGCAACTGAACCGCCCGGCAATATCTGGAAATCGGCCACTGTGGCAGGATCATTGAAAGAGACGTACATCGATTGCGTCGCGTGGGTGTTTTGAACCATCACCTGCTCGATGAACGCACCAGCAGCGATAATCTGTGCTGACGAGACGCCGATATTCGTATTTGCCGACAAGCCTGCCCGCCTTTTGTCAACGAACACGACCTCGGCAAACGTGCCGTTCAACATGTCTCGCAGGCGCTTCATGACGCCACTCAGGACGGAATAGGTCTGGTCGGCCATGATTTAAGACGTCCGCAGGATCGTGATCGAAAATGTCGTCGGCTCCACGCTCGAGCTCCCGCCATCGAAAGCGATCTCAATCACGTCGCCAACTGCGACAGAATTAGCCGCAGTCGGAACGACGGAGGTAGGCGTACCTGCTGCCGCGGTCACGGCCACTTCCCAGGCAGGCGCAGTCACGCTGACGCCACCGAGCTTCGCCGTCAAAACTGTCTTGGTCGTCGCGTTGGCGACGTGGTTGACTGCGGCCAGGCCGACAATGGTTCCGGCGAACGGGCTGATCACAAATACGCTGCCCGCCGTACCAATATCGGCTGCTACTGTGTTCAATACCGCGCGGCCCAGAATGGCACCGCCAGGTTCCTCTGTGATTTTGCCACCACTGGCGACGACGACTTCGTCGCCCCCCTGCTTTTCGTAGATCTTCGTGTTGTAGAGCGGATCCATGTTCTCTCCTGTTTATTCGAGGGCGCGGCCGGGCCGCGCCGCGAGGGATTACGCCTGTGGCGCCGTACGAGCGCCGGCCTGGGCCCATACGCCGGCCAGGAACACGTTGCCGGTGTTGTTTGCCGGCGTGATGGTGACACGCACATAGCGTTTGGCACCGATGTAGCCGATCTTGCGCGTGGTGTCGTCCGCAGCGAAGGTGAAGCTCGTGCCGGCCTCGGTACCGAGCAGGAAAGCCGCCGCGACTTCTGCGTTGTCGCTCAACGCCGAATTGTTGCCGTCTTCGACCAGCACCGCGAACGTCGCGTCTGCGTCCGCCAGCGAGCCGGTCAGGATGATAAATTCGGTCGAGTTGAAGTTCGCCGTGTCGATGATCTGGCTGACATAGGCGGTGTTGTCGGTCGTTGCAGCGACGGGCGAAAGGCCGCGGCTGAACTTGACGTTATTGTGCAAATCGCGATTCATTTTCGATTCTCCGGAAATAGGGATCAGTGCAGACGTCTGCACAAAATATTTTGAGCTAGCGCAACGGGCCGCCAGGCCCGCTGCTGCTATTTGCCGTCTTGCCGGTCAGGCCAGCTTGACGCGCACGAACGCTTCTTCCAGGACCGGCATGCCGTCGGTTTCCAGGCGGCCGATGAAGCCGGTCTGGTTGGCTTCGGCGTACAGCTCGACCAGGCGCTGGACCTGCATGTCGATCGCGTCGCAGATCCAGTAGTTGGAGAAGTCACCCACCATGCCGACATAGAGACCAGTCGTGAGCGTGTTGGGTGCATATTCCGACATCATGATCGGCAGGTTGAGGATGCGATCCGGCTCGCCAGCGCGCGCGGATTCGCGCCAGATGTACTGGCCTTCGCCATCTTTCAGTTTGGCGACGACTGCCAGCACGTCGCGGTGGAACAACCACTCGGCCTTGTTCCAGTAGTTGCCCTTCAAGGCATATTTCGCCGAGATCAGGCCATCGAAGGTCGGCGCGGTCGCGGCGTTGCCGGTCGAGATGTCCCGGCCGGTCGAGATGCCGCTCGCACTCGCGGTAAAGACGCCCAGGGGCTGGTTCGCGCCGTTGCCGGTCATGAACGCCTTTTCCTGCGAGATGCCGAACTTGTATGCCAGGCGCGCCATGACAAGCGCTTCACCGGTGCTCATACGCAGCAGCTTGTTCGAGACTTTGATGCGCTTAGCCAGCGGGCGTGGGTGCAGCTCACGCTTACCGAACGACATCGTGCTGTCTTCGTTGCCGGTTGCCAGCTCCGAAGTCCAGTCGGCGTCAGCTGGGTCGGCGCCGAGTGATGGCGCGCCCATGCTCTGCGCATTCGTCAGGCGGAACTTCGTCGCACGCTGGCGAATGAAGACGGCGTCGTCGACGAACTTGATCAGCTGGTCCACAAATTGTTCGGCTGCGATCGTATAGCCGCCGGCAACGTCGGAGTCGGAGGAGAGTGCGCGACGCTGCGCATCGTTGAGCGAATGCGGGCCGCCCGAGATGAACTGCACGAAGGCGCTCCGATATTCATCCGTCGCACGATGGCTCCGGGCTTCGCCAGGCTTATCATCCTTTTCGCTACCCTTGCCGCCCTTGTTGCGCAGCGCCTGCTCGGCGATTTCGCGCTCGGACTCGGCCTGGCGCTCTTCGCGCTCGATCGAGGCGCGCGTTTCTTCCTGCTGGCGGAAGATGTCGCTGTACTTGGCATCTTCTTCCGTCGTCAGCGCACGCTTTTCCGCCTCGGCTTTATCGAGGATGGCGCGCGCATCGTGGACCAGCTGGCCGCGCTTCTCGCGCAGTTCTTTCAGTTTAGTCGTCATTTTTGATACTCCCATGTGTCACCAGGCCGCAGGACACCGATTAAGGCGTCTGCTGGCCTGGCTGAAGCAGAACGCCGGAAAATAAAAAACCCGCCGAGGTTTCCCAGGGCGGGCCAAAAGGGGTAGATCGAATCAGGTTGTCAAATCGAGCCGGCGACGCATCAAGCCAGTGCGCCAGCCATCGTCCGAAGGAACTTCCAATTTCTTTGCTTGCTCGAGCGAACGCACAGCAACGTCTGTTTGGGTGTAGGCCGGATACGTCACGGGGCTCACATCGAACAGTTCGACCTCGAGGAGCGTGCGCACCCAGCCGCCATCAATCTTCGCCCACTTGTCATTGACTGTGTAGAAGCCAAACGACATCTGCGTGATGTCGCCGCGCTGCATCGATACCATCAGATCGCGGGCCTGCTGGGTGTCAGGCGGGTCGATCTCAATCGCCAGTCCGTTGATGTCCTCCTTCAGTCGCAGCGTGCCAGCAGCATTCCTGCCGAGGACAATATTCGGATCATGGTTGAACAGGGCGCGAATGTCCGCGCTTGCCAGGGTCTTTGTGAACGCACCGGCAGCGATCTTTTCGCGGAAACCGCCCAGGTCCTCGGACAGTGCTTCGAACATCGCGGCGTGGCCGGAGATCTTTGGCGCCATTGCGCCCTGGGCCGCGTCAACCCTCAGCTCGCCCACCGTGAAGGTGCGGCGTTCAGGTGTTCTTGTCATTTGCTACTCCATTGTTGATGGTCAGCGCAGTGCCGGCCCCGGTCATATTGCTTGGCGTCAGGTACACGTCCCCGCCCTTGATTGGATTCAGGCCCTCACGCCGGCGCACATCGTCAGCGGACAACCAACCCCACTGACGGCCGTTTGCATAAAGCGCCGCGCGCTGCGTTGAATCGCCACGCATCAACCCATCCAGGTCAAACCGCGCACAGTGCGTGCGGCGTGACTCGCCGAAGAACAGATCGCGCTGCATCGCCTGGGCCCAGCGCACCGAGCCTGGCAAAATCGTGTCCTGCACGAACTCGATGCCCTGGTGCTCAATGTTGTTATTGGTCGAACGGTCCAGTTCCGCCAGCTTGTGCAGCGGTACACCAAACGTACGGGCAATTTCCGCAATCTGGAACTTACGCGACTCCAGCAGCTGCGCGTCCTCCGACGTCATGCCCAGAGATTGCCACTCCATCCCATCCTCCAGGAGCGCTGTCTTGTGGGCGTTTTGGTTACCGGAATACGCTTCGCTAAATCCTTTCAGCAGTTTTTTCCTGCGCTCGTCATCCTTGATCGATCCTGTCATCTTCAGGATGCCGGATAATCGAGTCCCGTTCGAAAACAGGCGCGCTCCATGTTCCTCAGCCGCCAGCGCCAGGCCGATTGCCTCTCGCGCGCAGGCGATCGGGCTCAGTGGCGTAAACCCGTCGCCCGCCATCAACAGCTGAAAATGCATTTCTGACTGCAGAATGATCCGGCTGGGACCATTCTTCGGCATGTACTCGAAAGCGATCTGTCCATTTGGCGCCGGGAAGGGCCGCACCCGATCTGGGTGCAACGGCACCAGCTGATCAATCGCACGTCCACCGGTACTGACGATTTCCGAGTAACACGCGCCGCGCAGTGCAAAGTGCCCGGCCATCATTTCACGCCATTCGAAGGACGTCTGCCATTTGTTCGGCTGGTCGCGCAGCAGCTGCGAGAGCGGGTGCTTACGGTCAGCCATCATCGTACCGTCATCGGCAACTCGATAAACATCGAGCGGAAGCGAAGCGTATGTCTGCGCAAGAATGCTCACCGCACGCAGAACCGCCGTCACCTTCATCGCTGTGTCCGCAGTAACATTGACGCCCGATGCCGAGCGGTTACCACCGAACCAGGCTGCAATAACAGGATCGCGCGGCGGTCCAATGACGCTCGATGTCGCGCGCAGCTCCTTCAAGATTCCCATCAATTCAACCCGAGCCACATGAGGCCAGCGCCACCAACGATCCATGCCAGGGGCGGGTACACCAAGGCGACGCCGTAGCATACAAAGGCCAGGCCGCCAAAGACGAGTCGGTCACGCATATCGATGTTGTCACCGAGCCACGCGATCGCTTTCTTCAATTTATCGTTCACGCAAACTCCATATCCCGTCGATCGTAGACCGAGCCACCTTCTTCACCGGTCAAGGTGCGCCCGATTGCCATCACAGCGGCTACCGCGCCATCCACCCGGCCAGTAGCGCGTTCCTTCGTAATCTTCCGGTTTTCCGCCGGGTCGCTCATCAGAACAGCGTTCGCCATGCACCAGGTCATTACCGGGTTCCCGTCATGCATGACTTGCTGCTCGAGCATCAGGCGCTCGAACTCGTCGACGGCCGGCGCCATATCCTTGAACCCTTGGCCGAAGGCGAAGAGCGGAGGCAGGCTCAAACCCTCATCCTCGATCAGCGCTTTCAAATCTTCGATGCGCCAGCGGTCGTACGCGATTTCACGGATATCGAACATGGCGCACAGTTCGCTCAGGCGGTGCAGCACAGCCTTCTTGTTGATAGCGCGGCCAGGCAGCGCTTCCAGATACCCGGCGTCGCGCCATGCCAAATACGGCACGCGGTCTTTGTCCGCCTTGGCCGACAATCCATCACCAGGCAGCCAGAAAAACGGCAGCAGGCGTGAAACTGGATCCTCCTCGGTCGGATCCAGCACTACGACCAGCGCAGTCAGGTCCTGCGTGCTCGACAGATCAAGGCCAGCAACACCGCTGCGGCCATAGAACTGCTTGAGCGTTACGGGCTCCTTCGCTTGGCAGCCGAACCAGACCTCCGCCGAGATCCACGGCGAGTTCGATTCCGTCCACTGGCAGAAATTCACGCGGCGTACCAGCGCTTCCTTCGAAGGCATACCGCGCGCCTGCGTCACCTGTTCGCGCAGGTACTTCAGCCCTGGTACGCCATGTTCGAGGCTTGGATTGACCTTCGGCCAGCAGCTTTCGTCCGTGAACGGATCGTCCAGCAGGTCGAGGCTGCAAACGAAAGCAAAAAAACTGTCGTCAACCAGCTGGCCAGAACATACTTGGGCGCCATAGTCGTGATACTCCCAGCAGACGGTCCGCTTGTCGGTTCCGCTGTTCGTGATCATGAAGATCAGCGCCTGCTGTCGCCCCTTCGTGCCGGCGCGCAGCATCTCAACCACGTTGCCCGTCTTGTGTTCATGAATCTCGTCAAGCAACGCCATGTGCGGCCGTGGCCCGGACTGGCCGTCGTCCGCGCTGATAGGACGGAAGAACGACGACGTCTTGTTGTACGCGAGATTCCACTCCTTGCCCTTGGCGCCAGATATCGCCAACCTGCCCGCCAGCTGAGGCGAATGGTCGACCATCGCGATCGCATCGCGAAAGAGAATCTGCGCCTGGTCCTTTTTGGTCGCGGCCGCGTAAATCTCCGCGCGGGCCTCGCCGTCTGCTGTCAAGCCGTATAGGCCGATACCCGCCGCAAGTGGTGACTTGCCGCTGCCCTTCGCCGTCTCCACATACGCCACGCGGAAGCGGCGAAAGCCGTCCGCGCTTTTCCATCCAAACAGGCTGCCAATGATGAATGCCTGCCACGGCAACACGTCGAACGGCTTGCCCTCGAACTGGCCGCCATTGAGGCACAGCACATCTTCAAAATATCCGATCGCGCGCTTCGCCGCATCCAGATCCCACCGCAGGCCACGAGCTGGCCCATCCTCCAGGTCGAGCAAATGGCGTTTGCATGCGTCACGCACGTGCGGGCCGGCGACGACGTGGCCGGCGACGACATCCCGGGCAAAGCTCGTCGCGCGATCAGAAGTATCCGCTGGCCTTGGTTTTTTCATCGTTCGGGAACAGCTCGCCTTGCGGCACGCGAACCTGCAAGCGCGTACGCGCAGCCGGGTTCAAGCCGAATGACGAGCCTGACGTGCGCATGCGATCTTCGGCGCGATTGGCAACCTGCATCCAGGCGCTGATTTGTTTGTAGCCGCTAGGCGTGCTTTCGACGAAGCCGGCTTCCTGCAGCTCCGTAATTTTTTTTCGTGCGAACTTCCAGTCACCCCATGCCTGGCAGTAAACCGCCAGTTCGCCGCGGTCGATCTTCGTCACGACGCCCAACGTCACCAGGTCGTTGATGATGCGGCGCCATTCGGCCTTCGCATCGACGGTCAGGAAGTCCGGGCAGGAAGGTGCGGCTGTCGCGGGATCGACCGGCTTGCTGCCCCGCGCGGCAGCCAATTCGGCCGCTGATTTTTTGCTCGGGTTCCCACGGATTGCGTGCACCGTCGCCGGGAGCGGACGCCGCCCCGAGTTCGAATTGCCAGCCATTGTGCTTCTCCCCGGGGCGATATACCCCCCTGTCATATTTCCCGCTCACACAAAGAGCGATGCATAGCCGGTCTTGCCGCCTCGGGCTTTGAGGATTTCACCCCCCTACCCTGGCGGCCCGCTCGCCTATCGAACCCGGTTCCAATGATGGTTTGCATCGAGAGGGACGCCGCTGGTATCGCATCCGCGCAGTGTTCCGCTCTTCTCCAGCTGCTGCTTCGCGCCGTCATGGCACGGCTTGCACAGCGACTGCAAATTCTGCTCATCGAAGAACAGCTCCTCGTCACCACGATGAGGAACCACATGATCTGCAATCGTCGCAGCGGTCAGCCTGGCCAGCTTCGCACACATGGCGCAGAGCGGATGGCGCAGCAGCTGGTAGTAGCGAAGCCGATGCCAGCGCTTCGTGTTGTACAGATGCTTATGTTCCGGCGCTGCCATCTGTCAGCGGCTGCCCTTGCCACTACGCTGCGCGTCGATCAGCTTCCAGCCAAGCTGAGTGCGAATGTCGATCGGCGCTGGCGGCGGTGTATGTGCAGCCGCCCGACTCTTCATGAACTTGCGCACTGCTTCCTTCGTCGGGTGCGTCGTATTGGCCATCGCAACCTCCACACAAACCGTGCGCCCAATGCAAAAAGCCCCGCATCGCTGCGAGGCTTCGAATCGTATAGACGTAGAAAGTCCGTCTGGGGTGGATTCTAGAAGAAAAGACTTCGGGTTGCAATATTAATTTTCAATTTCTTTTCGAGCTCGACTTCGGCCTCGGCCAATATGACAGCGAACTCAAGCGTGTTGTAGCGCCAGACCGACGTGATACCGCATCGCTTCTGTATCGCCCAGGCATGGTGACGTGACAGGCTGGCGATCATCGCATCGACTGCAACAGCGGCCGTGTTGTCCATGCTGTCGTACAGCTGCTCCGAATCCAGGCTGCCGTCACTGGCGAGCATCGTCGAGCGGCCACGCCAGCCGACGCCGATGTCGCTGCGCTCTTGCCAACGTACCCACAGATCAAGGCAGCGCTCGAATGGGCTCAGTGCCACCAGTTCCTGTACTTCAATCGTTCGTATCGTGCGCATGGCCCATCCTTCTTTCTATTGAAAATATCCGCTTCAGATCTTGTCGCCCTTACCTGGTGCAGACGTATGCACCGCCGGCGCTGCCATGTTTCGAGCGCGCTCTGCCGCCTCGCGATAGTGGCGCTCGCGGTTCGTCTCCACGCCGGTATCGTTGGTCCTTCCCTGGGCCGGCGCCGGCATTGGCGTACCAACCGTGTGCCCGTTCTCGCTAGCCCAGAAGACCGGCTCACCGTTCATCCCTCGCCGCAGCATGCGGTTGATCGACTCAGTGCCAAAGGCGGCGCGGAGGTCGTCGATCCACGCGGCCGTCACTGGCATGCTGTCTCGCATATCACCCTTGGCCATGGCGAAACTCCCTCGGTGAATCCGTCCAACCTCGAAATAGGTTGGACGGGAGGTTGGACGAAAGTAGCCCTACAGCCATATGGTCCCGCCAACCGTCCAACCTACCCAACCTATATTCATGTTTTATGGATGACAGAAATAATTGAAACAGTACATTCGCGTGCGTATACGCGCACACGTATACGCGTGTGTGCGCATGTAGGTTGGCGAGGTTGGGAGGTTGGCGGAGCCTTACAGGAGTAGGGCTACTTCCGTCCAACCTCAAAACAGGTAGGTTGGACGGCGGCGCAGGTTGGCCGGATAAACCAGCTCGACGAATCCTCGGCATCACCTTTTCCGCCTGCGCCCGAAGCGCCCGCGATCCCTGGTGAGCCGCCGAATCCGTCGTGGCTGGCAATTTAGAACGGGAGGTCATCATCTTCCCCCGTGGATGGATTGGCGTCAAGCGATCCTGGGCGCGCATAGAACCGCTCGCGCGCGCCGTGAGCATCACGCCCTTTGATCCAGCCAAGCTTGCGCATGATGGCTGATACCCGCATGGTCTCCAGCTTGGCCGGGCCGAGCTTGGACAGTTCGTGCCCAAGACCTTTGGTGAGCAGCTGGCGTACCGTCACACGCTGCAGCGGGCCAGCGCCTATCGTATTCCCGTATTCGTCGAGATTTTCAACGTACTCATAGACCTTGCCGACCCATGGATCAGGAATTTCGCGGCTCTCCTGGTGCTGGTCAATCAGGCGCTCTTGCTGGTCCCGCGTCGGGTACCAGAGCACGCCGGCATCAAGCATGTGGATTGCTTCGCCGAACAACTGGTCGCGATCGCGGTTTAATCCGTCCAGGTCGAGCGTGCCGGTTGCAACTGGCAGGAAGCGGCGGTTCCCCGTCGTGTCCTTGAAGTACTGGTCCTCATTGGTCGTCGCGCCGAAAGCACAACGGCGCGGCATGTTCTTCATTCGCCGGCCGTACGGTTCGCGAAACCGGTCCGTTGTCGACGACATGAAGGCCTTGATGGCCGTCACTTCGGACCGGTTGAATTGCTCGAGTTCGGCAACCTCGTACAGCAGCACGCCCTGGATCGACAGGTAGCCGTCCTTCTCGCCCATCTTGAAAGGCGTGTCCGCGAACCAGTCGCCACCGAGAATTTTCAATGCAGTGGACTTGCCGCGCCCCTGCCCTCCTTCGAATACCGGCGCAAGGTCATGCTTGACGCCTGGCCGGTAGCCGCGCACGACGATACCGATGAAGAACATCGTGGCCACCAGGCGCAAATATTCTGAGTCGACGCCACCCCAGTAGGTCGTGAAGGCATTTGCGACCCGCGCCGTGCCGTCCCACATCGACTTGCAGCGGTCTAGGTATTCCGTCACAGGATTGAACGCATGCTCGCGCGCGGCCTGTGCTACGCCACGCTCGATGTCGCCAATGGCGGCCAGCACCAAGTCGTGGTGCTGCGCCATGTACAGGCCAAGACGGAAATCGTCTGATTCGGTCCACTCCCCTGGCTCACTTGGCCACGGCGGAACACGTCGCTTCACCTGCAGGCCAGAAAACAAGTCCAGTCCGACCAGGCCAATCAACTTCGCGTCGTGCTGCATCACAGTGAAGACGTTTTCGCGGCACCCCTTGACGTAGCCGCGCTCGTTCTTGAACAGCATCGCCCGAATCGCGCCATTGGCTCTCGGCCGTGCGCCAGCAGGAAGTTCGGCGGGTACAGTTTCCAGCTGCTCCGCGACCCATGCCGGTACATCGTCACATTCCTCTGTTTGCGTCGGTGGGAGTGTTTCCGCACGCAGTTTGGTAGTCCATTCGATGACAGCGGCTGCGTCGCCACCGCCGGCGATCAGGTCAGCAACATCCCAGCCATCAGGAACCTCGCCAGGGCCCGGGATATCGACAAAGAATACTTCGCAGTCCTGCGCACGCAAAATTGCCGCCAGCTTGCTCATCGCGAGCATGCCCGGCTGTTTGTGCTCTGGCATGATCTCGCCAGCGCACTCGTGATTGGCCGGATAGAGCTTTGCGTCGGCGTCGGCCCACAGGATGACCTGCCGCCCGCGAATCTGCGACCAATCGCATTTCGCGACGGCCTTCCCGCCACCTGGCCATGATATGACTTCAAGCGTGTCACCGACCTTCGCATTCGCGGCATCTGCGCACTTCTCGCCCTCGACGATCAACAGCGGAACCTCTGGGCGATGTTCTCCAAAGAGGTAGAGGGGCCGTGGTTCAGGGAATGCCATCCAGCGCCAATCGCGCTGGCCAGAGACTGGGTCCTGCGCATACACGCAGGGCAGCACCTCTTTACCCTTCCCATCCGACCGAACGAATCGATAAATCAGCCCCAGCAAGCGCCCGGCAGTATTGCGGTATTCCCATACCGCCTGCGGACGCCCACGCATCAGGTGCGCTTTCGGTTGCGGCCCAGCGTCATCAGGTACGGGTAAGATTGGATTCCATGGTGCGCGTGCCTTCTTGTCGGGAACAGCGTCTACCCCCTTGTCCGCTTGCGCCGGCGGGTGATCCTTTTGCCGCGGCGTGGGAGTCGATGTCATGGCGCGCTTGGCGCCGCCTCGTTGTCCCTTCGGCGTTGAGAGGTCTACGCCGACCTGTTGCGCCAGTTCGGCGCAGGCCGGGCCGGGATCGAGGCTGTGGATGTAGGCGTAAAGAGAAATCAGATCACCGCCGGCTGCGCCGTCGGAAGAAAAGTCGGACCAAACACCGGCCTTGGCGCCGGTCAAACGGATGCGCAGCGACTGGCCAGCTTCACCGTCGCGCGAGCCAATGCAAAACTCGGCGCCGGCGACGACGCCCTGGGGAAACCACGCAGCCAGGAGCGTGTCGATGGCGTCGAGCGCAGCACGCCCGACATTCTCAAAATCGTTACGGGTCACGACCTACGCTTTCGAGCGGTGCGCAATGCGCTCATCACCCATTCGGGACGGGATGTCCTGGTAGTCAAGCGCGCCATCGCGCGTCGACGGCATGCGCGTCATGAAGCGAGGGGACAGCGGTCGCATCGGTGGCACATAGCGGCCAGGCACCGCCCATTCGGCGCTTGGCGCCGCTTCAACCACCACGCCAAGCCAGGTGCGGCCATAGTCAGTGATCTCGAAGCGATCGCGACGCTGAAAAATCATGGCGCCGTTCAGCAGCCCCTGAATGGCCGCTTCCCACTGGATAATCGTGAATGGGCAGGTGCGCGCAGTCGCGGTGCGCCATTCTGTCTCAGCCGCCTGGCCGCCGATGTCGAAGAGCGCTTGCAATGCGATACCGGTCCGCGATCCTGCACGCGGCCCTACACTCTTGCGGCTCATTGTTCGCCTCCATTGCGGCAATAGATGCGGAACGACAGGGCGAGCAGCTCGCCGATTGTCTTGTGCATGGCATGGGCCAGCTTTTGCAGATCGACGCGCTCGACGGCATCGATCTCACCGTCCTCCGTCGCCTTCGCATAGCGTTCGCTAAATTTCCCAAGGCGCGTGTAAAGCTCATGGAACTTCGCCTGGAGCATGTCGTCGGCGCACTCAAGGTCGTCGGGCAGCTTCACGAAGATGCCGCCACTCGCGAGCGCAACCTCGTCCGCGAAGTGCGTCGTGCCACTCAAAGCCTGGAGCGCCAGTGCGTGCTCAGTGCGCACGGCCTGCCCCTTCACAAGGTAGGCACGGTTATGCAAGGCAGCAGGTGTCATGCCGAGGAAGGCGGCGGCGACGGTCATGCCGCCATTCACTTCGCCGATCATTTTCAGTACCGCGCTACGAGAATCTTTCGTCATACATTCCCCTTGGATATTGTGGTTTCGCTAATTATTGTTCGGCACTACAGTGACAACATAGAAAACTGGAGGGAGATTCAAACGTGTTAAATTGTTATCCACAAACAACAATCAACAGCAAAGGAATCTCCCATGGATGTCACCCTTGACCTCTATTTCTACGACAGAGAAAAGCTTCAGGCCCTTGGGCTTGAGTTGCCAGAAATCCTCAAAGCGCAAAGACACCCCGCTTTGATTCCTGCCACTGGGGACGCTGTTCGAATTCCCGACATTGTTCTTCCAAATGGCGAGCCAGCGATTTTCCGTGTGCATTCTCGGGCTCATCTTCTTGGAGACGGCGGTGAATCACGAATCCAAATTCAGCTCGAACTCAACGAAATGCATTAGTAGCCGCCTCACTTATGATCGGCTCCTGTGAAATTGCCGTGCCCGCCCCTACAAGGTCTGTTATCTGCTTAATGAATTTTTCTGGCGGCACTGGGTTCCCCATCCAGTCGCGGCCGTCGCGTACCCAATGCCGCACAGCGGCAGCGATTTCAGCGTCGGTCGCAGATGGGACATGAAAGACCTTGTTCGAGCCGGGCAAGGTAATCCCAAGGTCTGTTGCTTGCGGATTGACCAAAGCGGCAAAGGCGACGAGGATTTCGGTGATGGCGTTCGCAGCGGCACCAGGGTCGTCGCTGTCAGTGGACATGGCGGATTGGATGGCACTGCGTAAAGTGTCTTTAGCATTCGTCATTGCGGCATGCCCTCCTGGGCGGTTGGTTGGACCATCTCTGGCCAGTTGGCCGCCCAGTCATCAGGGCGGAGATCCTTGCGCGTGACCTCATTGCCAGACTCGCGCTCGATCGCGACGCACGTCGGCACGCTGAACAGCTGCCGCTTGCAAATCGCCTTGCGCATGTAGCCCTCGGTTGTGCCGCAGGCCACGGCAAACCGTGTGCGGGCATCCTTTTCCAGGCCGTTGAGGTATTTGAGCAATTTTTCCATTCCCGCAATTTACCCGTGGGTAAATTTAAAGTCAATACCCGTGGGTCATTTACCCGTCTTAGACTTAATGATTGAATGCGGCGATGGATAAATATGAACTGCGACGATTAAAGCTCCTCGAGATACGCGAGGATCGATGCAATGGGAAGACCGCAGTTCTGGCGGCCAAGCTCAGCCGCACTGACTCATATGTTTCGCGGATGCTCTACCCCGAAGGGAAGCAAGGTAGAAAACGGATCGGTGAAGACATGGCCGACCTTATTGCCGAAGTGTTCGCCCTCGATCGGAACGAACTGGAAATACGCTCAGACGCGGTCGAGGCGCCGGAGCTTGAAAGCATGAGACTCGAATGGACGACACCGGTGGAACGAGCGCTGTTATCGCTCTTTCGTTCAACTGACGATGATGGTCGCAAAACCCTTATGATCCAAGCGACCGCCCTCCCCGCAATCCTCCGGCCTGGTGTTATTGGCAACAAGAAGTAATCTCGGCCGCTCTCGATCCGGGAAGGTCTTAGCCAGAGCCTCAAAATAGACTAATGCCTCCTGCTTGCGCCGAGCATCCATCTGCGCATAGGCGTCAATAATTCGTTGTAGATTTTTCATTGCAGAATATCAATATCCCTGAGCAAACTTCAACTATATCTGGTCAATCCGGCGCATCAAATTGCCGTGGAGAAGTGAATTTCTGCCTCAATTCATTATCCAAAAGTAACTAAATCTCTCGCCCTTCCCGCCTCCATAGGGAAGCCCAATAACAAACGAGCGCTGCGGCATGTCAACTTAATTTCTATTTTTAGAGTGCGGCAACACTAAATTAGTGCCAAATGCAACACGCTTAGCCTCAGGCGCGCAAAAATCGCGCGATGACAACAAGCTCACAACCACCAAAGCAAGACGAGTACATTCGATCTCAACTACGATTGCCGGCACAACTTCATGCCAGGATTTCCGATTCCGCTGCCCGCAATGGGCGTTCCATGAATGCGGAAATTATTGCGAGACTCTCAGAGGACCCAGTCGCTATTACTTTGACTACCCTGCTGCAGCAGAACACTGAGATCAAAGAATTCACCAAGCAAATCCTCGAGGCTGTCATCAAATAGCCGCACCCATGACGGGAGCCTTCGCTGTCGTCACAACACTACAAGCCTAAAGATCAATAACCAGGCTTCCCACCTTTTTACCTAAAAATTTACCTACAGGTATTGTTATTTTATTTACCTTGGGGTAAAGTCGCTCAAAATCATTACCCAGCCCCAGTGCCTGGGTCAATTGAAAGGAGCGCGATCCATGAAGATCTTCAATGTAACGGTAACTACACACGACGGCTTGTTGCGCTATACCGCCATCGGGGCAAGTAGCAGCGATGTGCACACGTCTGCACTCGAACGCTTCGGCTTATGCGGCGTCACCGTCGTCCCAGCAGGGGCGCAGCCATGACCGCCAAAGAACTCGCAAACGAGATCGCCAACTGGGCGCTATTTATCTCGGCCGAATCCCCCGGCTCCAATCAATTCGAAAAACGCGCCTGCGGCTTCCTAGGCGGCGTCCGCGAAATCCTCGGGCGGGTCGATCCATCGCTGCGGGCGAAGATCGAGACCATCATCGAGCCAGTAGCAACTGACGCCAAGTCGGTGACGAAATGACTGAGTGCCTCGCGCCGAAGGCGCCCCATAAGGCGCGCACAACACCCCTAGGCACTGGCCAGTTGCATCGCGCGCTTGAAGACGCCCGCGACCTGGATACCCTGCACCATTTCTGCGCCAATGTTGGCTGCGATGAGGCCGAAGTGCGCGATGCCGACGGCAAACGCCTGGACATCCTCAAAATCTTCGATGCCATGCGCGCACGTGGCTACACCGTCGCCGAACCAAAGCGCTCGCAGACCCAATGCAAGCGCGGCTTCACCACGTGGGGCGCGCGCATCACCCTGCCCTGCGGCACCAGTTTCATTCTCGCCTTTTTCACCCCCGATTAATTAACGCATCGCCCAGAAAGGACTTATCTATGAGCACGTCCGAGGCCGGCAGCACTACCGGCAAACCATCGTTCGGCGATATCCCCCTCGCCTGTATCCGCCCGTCGAAAACCAATCCGCGCAAGATCTTCACGGAGGGCCCGCTGAACGAGCTGGCTGACAGCATCAAGCAGCTCGGCGTGGCCCAGCCCATCTTGGTCCGCCCCATTGAAGTAATCGACGGAATCACGTACTTCGAGATTGTCGCGGGCGAGCGCCGCTATCGCGCCTCGATCATCGCCGCCGTGCCGACCATTCCGGCGATCGTTCGGGAATTGTCGGATCGCGACGCTTATGAAATTCAGGTCCTGGAAAACCTTCAGCGCGTCGACCTGCATCCGCTCGAAGAAGCCGAAGGCTTCGAGGCGTTGATGAAGGAATACAAGGCCACGGCTGACGAACTCGCCATCAAAGTAGGCAAGAGCAAGGCCTACATCTACGCCAGTCTCAAGCTGTGCGAACTGGCGGAAAGTTCGCGCAAGGCCTTCTACGATGGCAAGCTGACCAAGTCGACCGCACTCCTGGTCGCCCGCATTCCCGTCAAATCCCTTCAGCAGCAATGCTGCAAGGAGATCACCACCTATCCGCACGGCAGCAACCCAATCATGTCGACGCGCGATGCCGCTGCGCATATCGAGCGGACGTACATGTTGAGCCTCAAGAAGGTGGCATTCAAACCATCGGATGCCAGTCTCATCCCTGATGCTGGATCCTGCAGCGCCTGTCCTAAGCGCACGGGCAACCAACCTGAAGTCTTTGCCGATGTGAATGCAGACGTCTGCACAGACTCGATTTGCTACAACGCGAAAGGCGAAGCGCACATCACCCGCATCAAACAGATCGCCATTGCGAGCGGCCAGGATGTAATCGCCGGACCTGCTGCCAAAAAGGTCTATCCGAATGAGTGGGGTGGCTTGACTGGCGGATACGTCCGCATCGACGACATTAACTACGAGGATGCTAAACGCCGAACCTACCGCTCGATCCTGGGCAAATCGAGCGTACCTACCGCGCTCCTCGAAAGCCCTCACAGCGGGAAGCTGATTGAAGTCGTGAAGATCACCGAACTCGAGCCAATCATGGCAGAAAAGGGCATCAAGGTCGCTGCAGTCACGACCGATCATAGCGCGGCCAGGGAACGCGAACGGGCCCAGGAGCTGAAGGCCAAGCTGGAGAAGGAATACCGCAAGCGCCTGTTCCACGCTGTGCATCATGCTTCGCTGCTGATGCCCTTGGAGGACCAAGACCTGAGGCTGGTAGCGCTGCAGTTGTTCAACCAGTTGGGCGGCGGGACGATTCGCCTGGCGACGGTGATGGCGCTGTATGGCTGGACGTCCGAGACGTTTGCATATCCCGAACGCGCGGCCAAGACCAAGGCTGCTATCGACGCACTGACGCCGGCGCAACTCAATCAGTTCGTCCGGGACTGTACTATGTCGGCCGACCTCGATGTCAATACCTACACAGCCACGTCAAAGGACAAGCCCGATAGCCTTCTAGAATGCGCCGAGCGGGCCCACGTCGATGCCAAGGCTATTCGCGCTGGCGTGGACGCGGAGGCCAAAGCGAAGGCCGATTCGAAGAAGAAGGTCGAAGCCAAGAAGGCGGCAAAGGCAAAACCCGCGCCGATGGCGCCGACGGCCACCGACGCGAAGTCCGCTAATGTCACGACACCG
>JAZJYP010000063.1:34064-38156 GCA_040390345.1 Pseudomonadota bacterium
CCTTGGCGTCCCTGAGCTGATCGGCGGCGTTCTCCGCGAACTTGACGCCCGCGAACCGCCGCATCAGCTCCAACGCCTCGTCAGCAGGCAAGTCCAGCGCGACGACCGGCAGCGAAGCGATCCCCTGCGAAACCGAAGACCACTCCAGCCAAGAAGGCAGTGGCAAGCAAGCCAACGAAGTCGACAGCCTCGCCAGACAGCAGCGCACCAGCCGCGGTCGACCCGCGCCAGATCGGATTGCCACTCACGGCACAGCCCAAAGAAGCTGGGCAAACGGAAGTTGCCCCTACTCCGAAGCGGGTCCTCCCGCCCGCCGCCGCATGGCCGTTCCCCACCACTGCCAAGTAATTCACTACCAAGGAGCCAAGAATGAAACTCGCATTCATCCAGAAATTCAAGGAAGTTGCCGCCGCCATTCGCGCCCGCTTCACCCAGCGCGCCACCTGCCAACCGGGGCACTGCAGCAATATCAACGCCCTGCTGCTGCACCTCTGTGATTTCGACCACGCCCTGCGGGACTGGATCCTTTGCTGGCTCGCGCTGCCACTGCAGAAGCCTGGCACCAAGATGGTTACCGCGATCGTGTTCAACGGTGGCCAGGGCACCGGCAAGAGCCTGTTCTTCGATGCCGTGATGGCCCAGGTCCACGGCGGCCATGCCCGCGTCATCACCGCCCCGCAGTTCCTGGCGCGCCTCACCATGTGGGCCGAGTCCGCGACTTACGTGGTGATCGATGGCAGTACCTTCACGAACAGTGCTTCGGCGCGGATCAAGCAATTCATCACCAGTAGCCACTTGGCGATCCATCGCCGCTATGCCCCTCGGCTGACGCAAGAGAACACCTTGAACATGGTGTTCCTTTCGAATGCGGCCGACTTCCTGCCAGCATCGCACCAGAACCGGCGCTTCGTCATAGTCGAAGCGCCGCCGGCAATGCCATCGGTGTTCTACCGCTCGATTGGCGCGGAGATTGAAAACGGCGGCATCGATGCGTTCCGCGAATTCCTGATGTCGATTGACCTGACCGACTTCTCGGCGTCGACGCCGCCTCCCGCGAAGTTCACGGAAGCGAAGCTGGAGGCAGCTTAATGGCATTGGCGTCCGACGACATCGAAACATGTCTGACACCAATTGCCCGTCGCTCGCTGAGAGACATCGTTGCCGACCACCAGTACGCGATGACCTTTCAGACGCTGGGGCAATACCGCGCCGCCCTGCTGCAGCACATCGCCAATTTTGAAGCGGCTGAACTGGCCGCCAATTCGAAGTCCAACAAGGAGGAAACCTGAGCATGAGCACAAACCATCATCAAGGTGAAATCACGGCGCCGACTACCGAATCCGGCCGAGCCTTCGGCCTGATCCCCGTCGGCTGCGATACGCTCGACGATCTCATCGACTGGAACCGCCACGAGTTCAAGCGCGCGGCTGATGCCAAGCGTATCAAGGCCTGCTGGAACGCGTTCAATGGCATTGCGACTGAACTCATCGAAGATGGGCGTCTGTTCGCGACAATGACCGCCAGTAAGCCGTACACGATTTCGGCGGCCGACGCCCTTGCCGAGTGCTTATTCGAGGATGGGTGGTTCAACTCGCGCGCCGATTGTGTTGAGACCCTGCATGAACGCCTCAAGGTCTTCCTGGACACTTTTGCGCCAGGTGGGCCAGCTGCGCATCAACGCGGCATGCTCTCGCGCACGAACAGCGCCCAGGATGCTTCGTTCGAACGGCACGGGTCAAACCACTATGCCCGCATGATCGAGGCATACGGACTGGCGCGGCAATTCGAAATCGAGAACCAAATTTTGCAGGACATGCTGCCCGTCCGCGCCGACACCGTGATCGCCAGTCCGCTCGATCTCCTCCCCTCGGCACCGGCAAACGCGTCGACGCTCAAGCTCCTGGCCGGCCAGGTCGCTGCGGCCTGCAAACTGCTCGACCAGGATCACAACAGCGCGGCGGTGGCCATGCTGCAAAGCGCCGTTGCTCTTGCAGAAATGGCCTCTGGTATTCAGCCGCCCGTCCTTCAGCAACAGTCGCGAATGCACGGCAGCGCAGCGAAATCCCCCGCCCACCAGGACACATTTTAAGGATCGAGCCATGTCCAAATCATCCTATACCCCCCAGCCCGGCAGCAAGATCTCGGCCGCGATCCAGGCGCTGCTCGATGGCCCGATGACGGCCATTGCGCTAGGCAATGTCATGACCGCACCAGCGAACAGCGTCCCGCAGATGCTCGTCAAGCCAATCAAGGAAGGCATGATCATCAAGCTGCAGGATAAGACCGGGCTGTTGCACTTCTCCCTTCCTGGCATGGCAGTCGATGAGTCCTTTACAGCGTGGACGTCAGTGGAGCGAGCACCTAAAGCGCCGAAGCCCCCACCAAGGGCGGCGGAGGCTGCCGCGCCCTTCAAAGTCGATGCTGCCGACCCGTTCGGCCTGGTAGCTGCGCGCGCAGGTGTTGCGAAACGGTCGCCAGAAGGTGCAGCAGCGAGCGTCTTTTCCGCGCCGACGGCTGACCAGGTCAAGCACTTCGCAAATCGTGCACCTGTACCTAAGACGCCCCCCCCCACCAGCGATCCCTTCACTACCTCGCCGTTTGTCGCGGCGCTGTTCTCAACCGGCGACCTTCTAATTCAAGTCGGCGAGGCTTCGGTGCGTCTGTCACGCGAGCACCAGGAGCAGCTGCAGCAATACGTTTCACGCTTTAAAGAGTAGTCGGCAAACGCCAGCGAAATCCAGCAGGACCACTTCCATCCACCACTGAAAAGGAAATCATGAACGCCATCACCCATAACCTGCCGGCGCCGATCGGCGCTCCAATGCAAGGCGGTTTCTTCGCCGGCCTCATCAAAATCAATGGCGAGACCTTCGGCCTGATCGCGGCGCCCAAAGCCACTGGCGAATTCAAGCTCTCCTGGAACGACAATGACAAGTCCGTACCGGGCGCTCTGCACTACGCCGATGGCTTCGCGAATACGGAAGCCATGGCCGCCGCCGGCAGCGAACTGGCGCAGACGATCCGCGCGCTGCGCATCGACGGCTTCGACGACTGGTACCTGCCGAGCCAGGACGAACTGGAGATCGGCTACCGGGCCTTCAAGCCGACGACCGACAACAACGCCCGCTGGGGCCGCTCAGGGATCAACGTGTCGGCGGTGCCATCGACCTACCCGTACATGGCCGACATGCCCGCACAGACGCTGGCAGAGGCCTTCCAGGCCGACGGCGCCGAGGCGTTTGAACCATCCTGGTACTGGACCAGCACGCAGCACGCCGCCCTCTCCAACGACGCCTGGACCCAGGACTTCGATGATGGCAGCCAGATCAGCAACGGCAAGTCGGCCGCTGGCCGGGCGCGCGCGTTCCGCAGATTCAAAATTTAATCCATCAACAATTTAAGGCCGGCGCAATCCGCCGGCCACGACTACCACCCGTAGCATTCACACCTATAGGACAGCAATGAACGCGATCACCAACACCCTGCCGGCAGCAATCGGCGCCCCGATGGAAGGTGGCTTCTTCGTCGGCCTCATTATGATCAAAGGCACCGTCTACGGCCTGGCCGTAGCGCCCAAGGCAACCGGCGAATTTGAACTCCCTTGGAGCGAGAACAACAAGTTCGTCGCCGGCGCCACCGACTTTGTCGACGGCCTAGAGAACACCGTGGCCATGGGCGACGCCGGCAGCAAGCTTGCACAGACCATCCGCGAGCTGCGCATCGACGACTTCGAAGACTGGTACCTGCCCAGCCAGGCCGAGCTCGACATCGCCTACCGTGCGCTCAAGCCCACCACCGATGCGAATTCCTGCTACAACCGCTCGGGCCTCAACGCGGCATCCCTGCCGCCGGCACAACCGTATTCCATGGGCGGCCCCGTGCAGACGTCTGCACAGGCCTTCCAGGCCGGCGGTGCAGAGGCGTTTGACGCTGTCGACTACTGGACCAGCACGCAGCACGCCGCCTTCTCCGACGGCGCCTGGAGCCAGTACTTCGATGATGGCTACCAGGACTACAGCGGCAAGTCGGCCGCTGGCCGGGCGCGCGCGTTCCGCAGATTTGCAATTTAACCCTTCAGTAATTTAATTATTT
>JAZJYP010000063.1:38166-43991 GCA_040390345.1 Pseudomonadota bacterium
CCTTTATGTTTTTTAAGGGCTTTGCGTATCAAATCTGATTCTTTATCAATTAGCTGAGTACCATAATTATTTTTCAGCATGGCCATCCACAAGAAACTGTCGATCTACAAGGCCGGTTACGAGCTCCTCAATCTCGCGACCGAACTGAGCAAGAACTTGCCCCGGCATTTCAAAGCATCGATCGGCGGCAAGATCCGCGACGAGTGCGTCGAGGTGATGGTGCTGATCTTCCGCGCCAATTGCGCCCGGAACAAGGCACCACACATCGACGACCTCATCGAGCACGTGCAGATCGCCGAATTGCTGTTCAGGCTTTCGCACGACAAGCGGTTCTTTTCGCATGAGCAGTACGCCAAGCTGATCGAACTGACCGACTCGATCGGTCGACAAGCTAGTGGATGGAAAAAATATGCCGCATCTTCGCCCGCTTCCTGACCGTCACGACGGCCAGGCCTGTGCGACTTTTAATCTGGTCGTGCCGCTGTCTCACGAGGACACCGCCATGCGCACCACGGATACCGCCGGCAGCTGCCGGGCCTGGTCCGGCGCAGTTACCCAGCTGATCGAGCCTGCTCTTCGGCCGGGCGACGTAGATAGCACGAACAAACGCAGCACGCCGCCAACTCCAACAACGCCTGGAACCAGAACTTCGATGATGGCAACCAGAACAACAACAACAAGTCGGCCGCTGGCCGGGCGCGCGCGTTCCGCAGATCAAACTGATGGGTATCACCCCGACTTTACTTTCGGGGACCTGGTGGTCGCGTATTTCGACTGCCGGCGCAACAAGCGTAATTCGGAAAGCGCTCTGGTGTTCGAACAGGACCTGGAGCGCAATCTAATCAAGCTGCGGGACGAGCTGGCCGACGGTACTTATTGCCCTGGCCGCTCGATCTGTTTCGTGGTCACCCGGCCGAAAGCTCGAGAAGTGTGGGCGGCCGACTTCCGCGACCGTATCGTGCACCACCTTCTCTATAACAAGATCTCGCCTCGTTTCTATGCCTCCTTCATCGCCGATTCGTGCGCCTGCATTCCAGGGCGCGGGACGATGTACGCGGCACAGCGCCTCGAGGCGAAGATCCGCAGCATCACCCAGAACTGGTCGCGGCCGGCGTGGTACCTGAAATGCGACCTGGCCAACTTCTTCGTCGCCATCGACAAGCACGACGTGCAGGCCTTGCTGGCACCGCGCATCCGCGAACCCTGGTGGCGCGCGCTGGCCAGCACCATCCTGTTCCATGACCCGAGGCTGGATTTCGAGCTGCGCGGCAATCCGGCGCTGCTCGAGCGCGTGCCGCCACACAAACGCCTGGTGAATCAGCCTGGTCACCTGGGCCTGCCGATCGGGAACCTGTCCAGCCAGTTCTTTGCCAACGTCTACCTGGACGCGCTCGACCAGCACGTCAAGCATACGATCAAAGCCAGGTATTACATCCGCTACGTCGACGACTTTATCCTGCTACACGAATCGCCCCAGTGGCTAAACAAGGCGCACGACGACATCGCGCAGTTCCTGCCACGCGAGCTGCACGCCCGATTAAATCCGTCAAAAACCATCCTGCAGCCGGTCGACCGCGGCGTCGACTTCGTTGGCCACGTCATCAAGCCATGGCGCTCCAGCACACGCCGGCGCACCGTGCACGCTGCCGTGAGCCGCATCGCCACGCTGCCGGCCGCCGACGTGTTCGCGTCGACCAACAGCTATTTCGGCCTGCTGCGCCAGTCAACGAAGAGCCACGCCGATCGTTGCGCCATTGCTCAGGCCGTCCTCAGTCGTGGCCACACCGTCAACGGGGCTATCACCAAGACGTACAGGAGCAGCCATGGATAAGCCGACGATGTTCCTGACGCAAGACGACCTGCGCGAACTGACCAACCGGATCCACCACTCGAAACAGGCCCTGGTGTTGCGGTCGATGGGGATCGAGCACAGAATACGACCAGACGGCACTGTGGCGGTGCTGCGCCAGCATGTCGAGCAAGTTCTGGGCGTCGTCACCGAATCACGAAAGAAAGCAGCGGCCGCCGAGCCGGACTGGGGAGCATTGCATGCCACGCGAACGAAGCAAAGAAAACAAGGGCCTGCCGCAGCGCTGGCGCAAGACGCACGGGGCGTATTACTACCAGGTGCCGGTGGGGTGCGAGGCAGCCTGGGACGGTAAGCGACAGTTCCGCCTCGGCGCCACGCTGCCCGAGGCCTACAAGGTATGGGCTGAGCGCATCGGCCAGGTCGATGGCGCCAAGACCATCGGCGCACTCCTTGACCGCTACGCCCTCGAAGTCATTCCAGCCAAGGCCGTCACCACCCAGGCCCAGAATCGCACGGCCATCAAACCACTGCGCTCAGCTTTCGCCAAGCTGCAGCTGCTCGACATCAAGCCACGCCACGTGTACCAGTACGTCGACCAGAGCGGCGGCACTACCGCGTCGCATCGCGAGATCGAGGTGCTTTCCCATGCCTTCACGAAGGCCGTGGAATGGGGCTATATCGACCGTCACCCGTTCAAGGGCGAGGTGCGCCTGCAGGGCGAACATCCCAGCGACCGGTACATCGAAGACTGGGAAATCGTCGAATGCCTGTCGCTGGTCCCCAAACGAAAATCCGGCAGCGTGCTGGCCATCCAGGCCTACATCCGCATCAAGCTACTGACCGGGCTGCGGCGCGGGGATCTGCTACGCCTGACGATGTCCGATTTGCCGGCCGATGGTGAGGGCATCCATGTCCAGCCACGCAAGACCGCCGGCAGCACTGGAAAGCGCCTGATCATCGAGTGGTCGGACGAACTGACGGCCGCGGTGGCCATGGCCAAGGCGGCACGGCCGGTGCGCCTGTCGCCTTACCTCTTCTGCAATCGCCTGGGCAAGTGCTACTACAACGAGGAGAACGGCCGAGCCGGAGGATGGGACTCGATGTGGCGCGGCTTCGGTGAGCGTGTCCTGGCGGAGACCAAGGTCGAAAAACACTTCACCGAGCGCGACTTGCGGGCCAAGTGCGCAAGCGATGCGGCCACCCTGGAACACGCCCGAGCGCTACTTTCGCATGCCGACAGCAAGATCACCCAGCGGGTCTATCGCCGGGCGCCAGAGCGGGTCAAACCACTGCGGTAAACGCATTTGAATAGCACAACGCGAATCTATAGCACAGGACGCAAAAAAGCCGACTCGAAAGTCGGCTTTTTTGTCTTTAAAATCAACTACTTATCATTGGCGGAGAGAGGGGGATTCGAACCCCCGATAGGCTATGAACCTATACACGCTTTCCAGGCGTGCGACTTCAACCACTCATCCATCTCTCCTGCATTTCGTCTTCACTTTCGCGAAGCCGCATATTATAGCAAGGATTCCGCCAAGTACCAAATTATTCCATCACGCCCCTCAGGACGCCTCTTTCAATTGCTCCAGGATGGCCGGATTTTCCAGCGTGGACACGTCCTGGGTGATGGTCTCGCCCTTGGCCAGCACGCGCAGCAAACGGCGCATGATC
Organism: Pseudomonadota bacterium; assembly: GCA_040390345.1. Taxonomy (GTDB): domain Bacteria; phylum Pseudomonadota; class Gammaproteobacteria; order Burkholderiales; family Burkholderiaceae_D; genus Telluria_A. Next base: position 41,651 of record JAZJYP010000063.1, read on the forward strand.
TTGCCCGAACGCGTCTTGGGCAAGTTGTCGCCGAAACGGATTTCTTTCGGCTTGGCGATCGGACCGATCTCCTTGGCCACCCAGTTGCGCAGCTCCAGCGCCAGCTTCTTGGCCTCGTCGCCGGTCGGGCGCGCCTGCTTGAGCACGACGAAGGCGCAAATCGATTCGCCCGTCGTCTCGTCCGGCTTGCCCACCACGGCCGCTTCGGCCACCAGCGGATTGGCCACCAGTGCCGACTCGATTTCCATCGTGCCCATGCGGTGGCCGGACACATTGAGCACGTCGTCGATGCGGCCCGTGATAGTGAAGTAGCCAGTGTCCTTGTTGCGGATCGCGCCGTCGCCGGCCAGGTAGTATTTGCCGCCCAGTTCATCCGGGAAGTAGCCGGACTTGAAGCGCTCCGGATTACCCCAGATCGTGCGGATCATCGACGGCCATGGGCGCTTGACGACCAGGATGCCGCCCTGCCCGTTCGGCACATCATGCCCGGCTTCGTCGACGATCGCCGTCATGATGCCCGGCAGCGGCAAGGTGCAGGAACCCGGTACCATCGGCGTGGCGCCAGGCAGCGGCGTGATCATGTGGCCGCCCGTCTCGGTCTGCCAGAAGGTGTCGACAATCGGGCAGCGCTCGCCGCCGACGTTCTTGTAGTACCACATCCACGCTTCCGGATTGATCGGCTCACCCACGGTGCCAAGCAGGCGCAGCGAGGACAGGTCGTATTTTTTTGGATGCACGTCGGGATTGACGTCGGCAGCCTTGATCAGCGAACGGATCGCCGTCGGCGCAGTGTAGAAAATATTGACTTTGTGCTTGGCGATCGTGTCCCAGAAACGGCCGGCGTTCGGGAAGGTGGGAATGCCTTCGAAGACGATCTCGGTCGCACCAACGGCCAGCGGGCCGTAAGCGATATAGCTGTGGCCCGTCACCCAGCCGATATCGGCGGTGCACCAGAACACGTCGTTAGGCTTGATGTCGAAGCTCCACTTCATCGTCAGCGCGGCCCACAGCAGGTAGCCGCCGCTCGAATGCTGCACCCCCTTCGGCGTGCCGGTCGAACCGGACGTGTAAAGGATGAACAGGGGATGCTCGGCCGAGACCCATTCCGGCTCGCATTCGCCGGACTGCTTGGCCACCAGCTCATGCAGCCAGATGTCGCGCCCAGCGACAACAGGCACGGCGCCGCCGGTGCGCTGGTAGACGATGACGTCGCGGATGGTGTCGCAGCCGCCCAGCGCCAGCGCTTCGTCGACGATGGTTTTCAGGGGTAGCTGTTTGCCGCCGCGCAGTTGCTCGTCGGCGGTGATGACGGCAACGGCGCCGGCGTCGATGATGCGCTCCTGCAGGGACTTGGCCGAGAAGCCGCCAAACACCACCGAGTGCGTCGCGCCGATGCGCGCGCAGGCCTGCATGGCGGCCACGCCTTCAACCGACATCGGCATGTAGATGACAACGCGATCGCCCTTCTTGATGCCGCGCGACTTGAGGCCATTGGCGAATTTGCAGACCTTTTCGTACAGCTGCTGGTAGGTCGCCGTCGTCACCGTGCCGTCGTCGGCTTCGAAGATGATGGCCTTCTTGTCGGCGTTGCCGTTCAGGAGATTGCGGTCTAGGCAGTTATAGGACACATTCAACTGGCCGTCTTCGAACCACTTGTAGAACGGCGCCTGCGATTCATCGAGTACGGTGTTGAACGGCTTGTGCCAGGTCAGGTGCTCGCGCGCCAGGCGACCCCAGTAGCCTTCGTAATCGGCAGCCGCTTCGGCGCACAATTTGTCATACGCGGCCATGCCCGAGATAGTTGCATTTGCAACGAATTCGGCGGGCGGGTTGAAAATGCGATTTTCCTCAGACATGCTGGTCTCCGTTGGTTTGATATTGGCGTTCACGGTAACGTTCTACGCTTACTGCGCCCTTACGGCTTATGCTCGAATGCGATTTTACCAATGTTTCAATCACAAAGCGGTATGGTCGCCCGGTGTTTCCGTGCGCGTGTAAAATATCGCTCATCCAAGCATCCAACCACCTCCAAGAGAAAACCCCATGACAGTCATCAAACAAGACGACTTGATCGAATCAGTCGCCGCGGCCCTGCAGTACATCAGCTACTACCACCCTGCCGATTACATCGCCCACCTGGCGCGCGCCTACGAGGCCGAGCAAAGCCCGGCGGCAAAAGACGCGATCGCGCAGATCCTGACCAACTCGCGCATGTGCGCCGAGGGCAAGCGCCCCATCTGCCAGGACACGGGCATCGTCAACGTCTTCCTGAAGATCGGCATGGGCGTGCGCTTTGAAGGCTTCAAGGGCACCGTCACCGACGCCGTCAACGAAGGCGTGC
>JAZJYP010000064.1:0-4569 GCA_040390345.1 Pseudomonadota bacterium
GTGTCTTCCTATCTACATTGATTTATTGTAAATTCTCTTCTTTGCATTTTTGAAGGATGGATCCATGAAATCTCTGTATGCACAATTGATGGTCGCGGCGACTTTGCTGCTCGGTTCCAGCGCGGCTTTCGCGCAGCTGGGCAATGGCGGCGCCGCGTATGCCGACAAGGATGGCGGCGGCAATGTGGCCGGCCCGCTGCTCAATAAATTTGTCGCCGGCAGCCAGTCGGTACTGGCCGGTGAGGCAGGCATGCTCGGCGCGCTTGGCCTGAAAGCCGACGCCGACAAGGCCAGCGCCCAGCTCAAGGCGCTGGAACAGGAAGTCACGCGCGGTGTGCTCGAAGCGATGATCAAGGGCCAGGCCGACAGCAATGCGGCACTCGTGCAAAAGTTGGGCGCGGCCGTCACCCTCGACGCGGATGCGAAGATGCAGTTCGGTAGCGGCGTGACAGAACTGGCGCGCGGCATGACGCAATATGCCGGCCTGACCCAGGACGCAGCCACCGTCAAGAAGACCATGCGCGGCGGCGCCAGCGGCACCAGCCCGGCCCTGTATGCGGCCAAGGCGCTGTCGTCCTCGCTGGACGAATTGAAGCGCACCTTGAAAATGGCCCTGGACGTCGCCAAGGCGAACAACATCGCGCTTGGCCCGGAAGCAGCCGAAGCGGCCGCGCTCTAAGCCGGCGTCGTCTGCGCCGTCGGGATCAGCAGCGACAAGGTCGTGCCGCTGCCCGGCGCGCTGTCGATGCACAGCGTCCCGCCCAGCGTATCCATGCGGTCGCGGATGCCGCGCAAGCCGAAGGCGCACGCCTTGTCCGCCTCCGCCATTTCCATTCCTGCGCCGTTATCGGCGATGGTCAGCGCAACGTGTCCCGGCGCGCGCGCCAACGTCACGTGCACGGCGCGCGCCCGCGCGTGGCGTACGATATTGAGCAAGGCTTCCTGCACCACGCGGAACAGCGCGGCCGTGTGGCACAGGTTCGGATCTTCCTCGTCGCCGCCAATGACGGACAGCGTGGCCTTGACACCGGTGCGCCGTTCGAACTGGGCCAGCAGCCATTCGATGGCCGGTGCCAGGCCCAGTTCCAGTGTGGACGGATGCAGTTCGTTGATGATCGCCCGCACCGAGGTGATGGTGGTATCGAGCGTGTCGAGCACGCGCGCGACCTTGCGGTTCAGGTGCGGGTGCTGTTCGCCCGTGCGCGCGTGCAGCATCGAGACGTCGAGTTTGAGCGCCATCAGGTTTTGCCCCAGCTCGTCGTGGATGCCCTGGGCGATGCGCTTGCGTTCTTCTTCCTTGATCGTGTACAGGTGCGACGTCAGCTGGCGCAGCTGGATAAAGGAGTCGGCCAGCGCGTCCTCGGTGCGTTTGCGTTCGGTGATGTCGATCGAAATGCAGATCATCAGGCTGGCCTTGCCGGCCGCGTCGTAGACAGGCTTTTTGTAGGTCTGGTAGCGGCGGTCCTGGGCCAGGGCCGAGTTGTAGGCCAGTTCCTCATACACTTGCAGTTTGCGTCCTTCGAAGACGCGCGCGTCGTCGGCCAGGAAGCGTTTCATCTGCGCGGGCGGGAACCAGGCGCTGCCGCGCGTGCCGGCAATCTCGGCGAAGGGCACACCCCATTGTTCTTCGCATACCGTGTTCATCATGACGATGCGCGAGTCGGCGTCCTTCAGGAACAGGGCCACGGGCATGGTCGTGACGATCTGGTGCAAGCGCTCTTCGCTGTCGGCCAGGGCGCGCTCGGCATGCTGGCGCACGTGGATCTCGGCGCGCAGCTTGTCGTTCGCGCGCACCAGGTCGGCCGTGCGCACGGTGATGCGCGTTTCCAGTTCCTGTCCCAGCTTCGACAGCGCCAGTTCGCGGCGCTTGCGCTCGCTGATGTCGGTGAAGGTGAGCATGGCTCCCGTCACAGCGCCCGCCGCGTCGCGCAGCGGGCGCCCGCTGGCGATGGCCCAGCCCTGCAAGCCATCGGCACGGCGAAAGCTCAGGTCGCGCGGGATGGCGGCATGCGCATCGTCGTCGGTGAGCAGGGCGGCCAGTTCGGCGGCCGGGTTCTCGCCCAGGAAATCGTGGACGGCGCAGCCAGCCAGGTCGGGGCAGGCGAACATCTCGAGCAGGCGGGGACTGGCGTAGGTGCCGCGTCCCGCGCGGTCGACCATCCAGATGCCGTCGTGGGGTGTGCGCAGCAGGGCGTCGTGGCGCGCCTGCACGGCAAGGCGGACGCGGCGCTGATACCAGGCGCTGGCGCCAGCGACGCCAGCGAGCGCGGCAAACGGAATCCAGTCATTCATTTGCGTATTTACGAAATGATAATGAATTCCATTTTAATCGAGTTTGAATGTAAATGTTTTAATTTATGCAATTTTTGCATCAGCCGGGACGGCCCCGGGGAAGGGCCGTCCGTGTGGCGCTTAGCCCGTATTGCGCAGGCCGGCGGCGACGCCGTTGATCGACAGGTGGATGCCGCGATGGACCCGCTCGTCAGCCTTGCCCGGCTCGCTCGACAACGCGCGGTGGCGCTTGATCAGCTCGACCTGCAAGTGGTTCAGCGGATCGAGGTAGGCGAAGCGGTTCTGGATCGAACGCGCCAGCAGCGGGTTGCCGGCCAGGCGCTCGGTGGCGCCGGTGATGCTCTGCAGGATGGCCAGCGTGCTCGCGTGCTCGTCGGTGATGCGCTTGAAGATGCGTTCGCGCAGTTCCTTGTCCTGCACCAGCTCGGCGTAGCGCGAGGCGATCGCCAGGTCGGTCTTGGCCAGCACCATGTCCATGTTCGACAGCAGCGTGGCGAAGAAGGGCCAGTCGCGGAACATCGCCTGCAAGGTGGCGACGTCGCCGCCGTCGGCGATCCAGCCAGTGATGGCCGAGCCGAAGCCGTACCAGCCCGGCAGCAGCAGGCGGCACTGGCCCCAGGAGAAGCCCCAGGGAATGGCGCGCAAGTCTTCGATGCGGCGCGTGGATTTGCGCGAGGCCGGGCGCGAACCCAGGTTCAGTTCCGCGATCTCGGCGATCGGCGTGGCCGAGAAGAAGTAGTCGGTGAAGCCGGGCGTCTCGTAGACCAGGTTGCGGTAGGCCTTGTAGGCGCGGTTGGACAAGTCGGCCATGATGGCTTCGAAGCTTTGCAGGCGCTGCGAGCCTTCCGAAGCGTGCGGCATGAGCGACGCTTCGAGCGTGGCTGCGACCAGCAGCTCGAGGTTGCGGCGGCCGATCTCGGCGTTCGAAAACTTCGAGGCGATGATTTCGCCTTGCTCGGTCAGGCGGATCTGGCCGTTGACGGTGCCCGGCGGCTGCGCCAGGATCGCTTCGTACGAGGGGCCGCCGCCGCGCCCGACGGTGCCGCCGCGGCCGTGGAACAGGCGCAGCTTGACGCCGGCGTCGGCGAAGATCTGCACCAGGCCCAGTTCGGCCTTGTACAGTTCCCAGTTCGAAGTGAGGAAGCCGCCGTCCTTGTTCGAGTCCGAGTAGCCGAGCATGACTTCCTGCAGCTTGCCCTGGCCGTCGATCAGGCGCGTGACCAGCGGCAGCGCCATCCAGTCGCGCATGATGTCGGCGGCGCGTTGCAGGTCGGGGATGGTTTCGAACAGCGGGATGACCATCACGTCGAGTTCAGCGGCGGCCGGGCGCAACAGGCCCGTCTCGCGCTGGAGCAGCAGCACTTCGAGCAGGTCGGACACGGTTTCGGTGTGCGAAATGATGTAGTTGCGGATCGCGCGCGCGCCGTAGCGGGCGCGGATGTCCTTGGCCGCACGCAGGATCGCCAGTTCCGAATTGGTCTCGTCGGAATAGGTCGAATAGGGCGAGTAGAGCAGGCGTGGCTGCGCCAGTTCCTGTTGCAGCAGGGCGACCTTGGCCGCTTCGTCCAGGCCTGCATAAGCGCCTTCGACGCCGGCGCTGGCAAACAGTTCGGCGAGCACGCGCTCGTGCACGTCCGAGGTCTGGCGCATGTCGAGCGAGGCGAGGTGGAAGCCGAATATGTCTGCGGCGCGCTGCAGTGCGGCCAGGCGCGGCTTGGCCAGCAGGGCGCCGTGGTTGAAGCCAAGCGACTCGGACACGATACGCAGATCGTTGGCGAAGGCGCTGGCGTCGGCATAGGGCGCGGCGGGACCGACTTCCTTGCGCAGGATATTGGTCGCGCCCAGTTTGCGGGCGGTGCCGGCCAGGCGCGCGTAGATGCCGATCAGGGCGCGCCGGTACGGCTCGTCGCTGCGGTGGGGCGAATGGTCGGGCGAGGCGTCGGCCAGTTCCTGCAGGTCGTCGCTGCACTGGACCATCAGGGTCGAAATCGACAGTTCCGCGCCCAGCGCATGCACTTCGTCGAGGTAGAAGTCGAGGATGGTGGTGGCCTGGCGCGCCAGCGCATGCCCCATGGTGCCGGCATTGACGTTCGGATTGCCGTCGCGGTCGCCGCCGATCCAGCTGCCCATCTGCACGTAGGACGCCTTGCCGGGGCCTTGCGCGCCATCCGGGAACTGGGCCGCGATGTCGGACTCGATATCATCGTACAGGGCCGGCAGCTCGCGCAGGAAGGTGATGCGGTAGTAGGACAGGGCGTTGTCGATCTCGTCGGCCAC
>JAZJYP010000065.1:0-6856 GCA_040390345.1 Pseudomonadota bacterium
ATCCAACTTGCTATGTTGAATTCATTGAAATCATAATACAAGGGTGGGTAAGCGCGCAGTGCGTCACCCACCAAGCAACTACGCGGCTTCCTTGTCGGGACGGGCCTGACGATGGTAGAGGAACTCCAGCACCCGGGTGCGGTACTCGATGTACAAGGCATCGTGCGCCAGCGCCACCCGGTCGCGCGGACGCGCCAGGCGCACCGACACGATCTCGCCAATGGTCGCGGCCGGCCCGTTGCTCATCATGACGATGCGGTCCGACAGCAGCACCGCTTCATCGACATCGTGCGTCACCATCACCACGGTGGACCCGGTCTTGGCGACGATGCGCAGCAATTCGTCCTGCAGGTGGGCGCGCGTGAGCGCGTCGAGCGCGCCGAACGGCTCGTCCATCAGCAGCACTTTCGGCTCCATCGACAGCGCCCGCGCAATGCCCACACGCTGCTTCATGCCGCCCGAGATTTCATTGGGCCGCTTGGCACTGGCGTGGGTCAGGCCCACCAGCGCCAGCGCCGCGTTGGTGCGCTCGCGCAGCTGGGCTTTGCCCTCCTTGCCGCCGAAAACCCGTTCGACGGCCAGGTAGACATTGTCGAAACAGGTCAGCCAGGGCAGCAGCGAGTGGTTCTGGAACACCACCGCGCGCTCGGGCGAGGGGCCGGCGATTTCGCGCCCGGCGCACAGCAACACGCCTTCGCTGGCCTCGGTCAAGCCGGCGATCAGGTTGAGCAAGGTGGACTTGCCGCAGCCCGAGTGGCCGATCAGGGTGATGAATTCGCCCTGCGCCACCGACAGGTTGATGTCGGCCAGGGCATGGAAGCCGCCCTTGCGCGTGTCGAAGACTTTTTCGGCATGTTCGATATCGATGAAACTCATGCTGCCTCCTCGTAGGTAAAGGACTTGGCCAGGGCCACCAGGGCCTGCTCGAGCATCAGGCCCACCACGCCGATGACGACGATGGCGATGATGATGTGCGGGACATTCAGGTTGTTCCACTCGTCCCAGACCCAGAAGCCGATGCCAACGCCGCCGGTCAGCATTTCAGCGGCGACGATGACGAGCCAGGCCGTGCCGATGGCCAGGCGCACGCCGGTGAGCATGTGCGGCAGCACCGAGGGGAACAGGATCCTGGTGAACACCTTCCATTCGGAGAGCTTGAGCACGCGCGCCACGTTCATGTAGTCTTGCGGCACGCGCTGCACGCCGGCGGCGGTGTTGATGATCATCGGCCAGATCGAACAGATGAAGATCGACCAGATCGCCGCCGGATCGGCCGCCTTGAACACCAGCAGGCCAATGGGCAGCCAGGCCAGCGGCGACACCGGCTTGAGCAGACTGATGATGGGATTGAACATCCCCGCCACGAACTTGAAGCGTCCGATCACGAAGCCGAGCGGAATGCCGACCAGCGCGGCCAGGCCGAAGCCCAGGCCGACGCGTTTCAGGGACGCGAGGATATTCCAGCCGATGCCCTGGTCGTTCGGTCCCTTGCGGTAGAAGGGATCGGCAAACAGCTTGAGCGCCTCCTCCCAGGTCACCTGCGGCGTGGGAATGCCCGGGTTCTTGGCCGCGACAATTTGCCAGGCCAGCACCAGGGCCGCGAGGCCGAACAGCGGCGGCAGCACGGCCAGCGCCAATGCGCGCCCGCGCACGTTGCCACGGCCAAGCTGGACGCCCTGGGCAGCAAGGCGCACGCTGCGGCGCGGGCGCTGCGGCAGGCTGGCCACAGTCACTTCAACAGGTTTCAGAACGGCGTTCATGGTGGGCTCCTCTTCAGGCTTTGATCTTGAAGGAATCGGCGTAGGCCTTGGGGTTCTTGCCGTCCCAGACCGTCCCGTCGATCATCTTCACCGTGCGCAGCGGCGACTTCGGTAGCGCCACCTTGGCCAGGCCGGCCGCTTCCTTGTACAGCGCCACCTGGTTGATGGCGCTGGCCGTGGCCAGGTAGTCCGGCTCGGCCTTGAGCAGGCCCCAGCGCTTTTGCTGGGTCATGAACCACATCGCGTCCGACAGGTAGGGGAAGTTGACGCTGCCATCGTTGAAGAACTTCATGTAGTTCGGGTCGTCCCAGGTCTTGCCCAGGCCATTCTGGTAGCGGCCCAGGATGCGCTGGTTGATCACATCGACCGAGGTGTTGACGTAGGACTTGTCGGCGATGGTCTCGGCCATCTTGTTCTTGTTCGACAGCGAGGCGTCGATCCAGCGGCTCGCTTCGAGCACCGCCGCGATCAGCGCGCGCGCCGTGTTGGGGTGGGCCTTGACCCATTCGGCGGTGGTGCCCAGCGTTTTCTCGGGATGGTCGCGCCAGATGTCCTGGGTCGTCGCCGCCGTGATGCCCACGCCGTCGACGATGGCGCGGTGGTTCCACGGTTCGCCCACACAGAAGCCGTCCATGTTCCCGACCCGCATATTGGCCACCATTTGCGGCGGCGGCACGGTGATGACCTTGGCATCCTTCATCGGGTTGATGCCGTAGGTGGCAAGCCAGTAGTACAGCCACATCGCGTGGGTGCCGGTGGGGAAGGTTTGCGCGAAGGAGTACTCGCGCTTGTCCGTCTGCATCAGTTTGGCCAGCGAGGGACCGTCCACGGCGCCCTTGTCGGCCAGTTTTTTCGACAGGGTGATGGCCTGGCCGTTGTGGTTCAGGTTCATCAACACGGCCATGTCCTTCTTGGCCCCGCCCGCGCCCAGGTGCACGCCGCATACGAGCCCATACAGGACGTGGGCGCAATCGAGCTCGCCGTTGACCAGTTTGTCGCGCACGCTGGCCCAGGACGACTCTTTCGACGGCACGATCTTGATGCCGTATTTCTTGTCGAAGCCGAGCACCGAGGCCATCACGACGGAGGCGCAGTCGGTCAGGGGAATGAAGCCGACCTTCACTTCTTCCTTTTCGGGCTTGTCGGAGCCGGCCGCCCAGACGCCACCGGTGGCGAGGGTGGTGCCGAGGGCGGCGCCGGCCGTGATCAGGCTGCGGCGTTTCAGGTTGGTGCTGGTCATCGTGGCCTCGTGGGTAGTGGAAAGGTGTCCCACCCACTTCAGCAATACGCGTGCCAGCGAAAATCACGGGAAAAGCGCGCTGTTGGCGCCAAAATCAGCACCGCGATTGTGCAACGCACCAAACCGGCACATTCGCACAATTTCAATAAATGGAATAATTAATTCAATTTAATGGCTATTCCTCAACCCAAAGAATCAATCTACAGTAGCGTCTTTCCCATTCACCGGAGCACACCATGAACCTCGCCAAACTTGCCCTCGCCTTCCTGCTGTCTGCCTGCGCCTTCCTGGCGCACGCCGAAACAGCGCGCGACAACGTCGTCGGCGCGGGCGGCTACGACCTGACCAGCTACTTCACCCAGGAGAAGCCGCAGCGCGGCAATGGCCACCACGTGGCCGTGGTCGATGGCGTCAGCTACCTGTTCGCCAGCGACGAGAACAAGAAGGCCTTCGAGGCAGCACCGGCGAAATTCCTGCCCCAGTATGGTGGCTTTTGCGCCTTTGGCGCCTCGATCAACAAGAAGTTCATCGCCGATCCCGACATGTACGACATCGTCGACGGCAAGCTCTACCTGAACCTGGACAGCAAGATTCGCGGTATCTGGCTGCAGGACGTGGCCGGCCGCATCAAGACCGGCGACGCCAACTGGAAAGTCATCGCTTCGAAAAAAGCGGCCGATTTGTAAGCGTGCGGCGGCTCAGGACAGCAATGCCCAGCAAGCCGCAGCCAAGCAGGGCGACGGCGATCATCTCGGCCTGGGTGCCGGCGAACGGCCCCAGGTGGACGACCGGGTTGATGCGGATCTGTTCGATCAGGAAGCGCTCGACGCCCGTCAGCACCAGGTAGACCGAGAACAGCCAGCCCGCCTTGAACGGATGGCGGCGCAGGGTCCACAGCAGCGCAAAGCACAGCAGGCCCATGGCCGTTTCATACATCGGCGCCGGATAGACGCCCGGCGCCGCAATGAGCTCACCGTAGATATTGTTGTCGTACGTTTGTGCCCAGGCCCAGGTAGGCAACCAGTCCGGCTTCAGCGCCATGTTCGCCACCCTGCCCCAGTCGCCGTCGCCGGAAATCTGGCAGCCGATGCGCCCGATCGCATAGCCGAGCATCATGGCCGGCGCCGTCGCATCGAGCATCGGCACGGCCGGCAGGCGCCAGCGCCGCACCACGAACAGGCCGGCCAGGGTGCCGCCAATGAGGCCACCGAAGATCGACAAGCCGGAGCGGCTGAAGATCATGGCCCACGGCGCCTGTTCGAACTGGTCCAGGTGGTCGAGGATGTGGAACAGGCGCGCGCCCAGCACGCCGGCCAGCAGCACGGCCAGGGTGAAGTTGGGGATGTATTCGTGCGGCGGCTGGGCAAAGCTGCCCCAGCGCCCGTCGCGCCCGCTGCCGTGCAGGCGGCGGATTTCCGCCTGCAGGCAAGTGGCCGCTGCCAGCGTGGCCAGGGCCACCATCAGGCCAAAGGTCGCCAGCGGCAGCGGCAGGTCGATTCCGGTTGCCGCTTTGACGACATCGCTCAGGTAGGGGTAGGACATCAATCAACCTCAATTCAGTGAAGGGTCGGCGCGCAGGCGCGCCACCATCAGGTCCACGAAGGTGCGCACCTTGGCCGAGGCATAACGCCCTTCGCGGTGCACGACGTGGATCGGCATGGGTTTGGTTTCGTAATCGGCCAGCAGCACCACCAGTTCGCCCGAGGCCAGCTGGGGCGCCACCTGGTAGGACATCAGGCGCCCGATGCCAAGGCCGCTGCGCACAGCTTCGATGGCGCCGTCATTGCTGTTGACGAGCAGGCGCGGCTTGATGCGCACCGCCACGGCGCGTCCCTCTTCGACGAAACGCCATTCCTGGCTGCCGGTGACGGCATTGGCGACGATGGTGGTATGGCCGGCCAGGTCGTGCGGCGTGGCCGGTGTGCCGTGGGCGGCCAGGTAGGCTGGTGCGGCGCAGACGACGCGGCGCACCTTGCCCACCTTGATCGCCTTCATGCTCGAATCGGGCAGTTCGCCGATGCGCACGCCGGCATCGATGCCCTCTTCGACCAGGTTGACCACGCGGTCGAGGAAACTGGCAGCCACTTCCACGTCCGGGTAGCGGCGCAGGTAGTCGACGATGCCAGGCATGACATACATCTTGCCAAACAAGGCCGGCGCGGTGACCGAGAGCTGGCCGCGCGGCGTGCCATTGATGCCGCCGGCCGCTTCGTCGGCCTCGTCGCAATCGGCGACGATGCGGCGCGCGTCGTCCAGGTAGCGCTGGCCGGCGTCGGTCACGCGCACATGGCGCGTGGTGCGATTGAGCAGTTTGACGGCCAGGCGCGCTTCGAGCATCGCGATGGCGCGCGTGACGGCCGGTGGCGACATGCCAAGGCGGCGCGCCGCCGCGGCGAAGCTCTCGGCTTCGGCCACGGCCACAAACACCGTCATTTCATGGAGTCGGTCCACGCCAGGGCCGGATCAGGACTGCTGGGCGATCTCGCGCAGCGCCGTTTCCATGTACGCCAGGCTCTGGGCACCGGAAATGAGGTGCTTGTTGTTGATGATGAAGGCCGGGACGGCCTTGATGCCGGCTTCATGGAAGAAGGCCATGCGTGCCACGACATCGCCCTGGTATTCATTGCCGGCCAGGATGCGTACCGCTTCGGCATGGTCCAGGCCCACCGAGGCGGCCACGTCGGCGAGCAAGTCGTGGTCGCCCGGGTTCTCGCCGTTGGTGAAGTAAGCGTCCCACAGCGCTTGCTGCAAGGCCGGCTGCTTGCCCGACAGGCTGGCCCAGTGCAGCAGGCGGTGCGCGTCAAAGGTGTTGTAGATGCGCTCGGTCGGTTCCGGCGAAAAAGTGAAGCCCACTTCGGCGCCGCGCGCGCGCAGCGTCTCACGGGTGGCGGCCATCTGTTCCGGCGTGGCGCCGTAGCGTTCCTGCAGGTGCTCGGCCAGGTCGCGCCCTTCGGGACCGAGTTGCGGATTGAGTTCGAAGGGGTGGAAGGACACTTCCGCCGTCACTTCGCCGCCCAGCTTGGCCAGGGCCTGCTCCAGCGTCTTGGCGCCGATCACGCACCATGGGCACACCACGTCGGAGACGACATCGATTTTCATTTGCTTGCTCATAGCGGAAACCTTTCTTATTTCTTCTTGGCGGCAGGCGCCGCCTTGCTGCCGATCCGGCTTTCCTTGCCGGCCAACAGGTTGGAGATATTTTTGCTGTGGCGCACTCCGAGCAGCATGCTCATGACAACCACGGCGATCAGCTTGGCGTCGACGCCGAACAGCAAACCATAATAGAAGGGAGCGAACAGGGCGGCAATGAGGGCCGCCAGCGAAGAGTAGCGGAAGGCGTAGGCCACCACCAGCCAGGTCACCAGCGTGGCCAGGCCCAGCCAGCCGTTCAGGCCGATCAATACGCCCAGCGCGGTGGCCACGCCCTTGCCGCCGACGAAGCGGAAGAACACGGGCCACAGGTGGCCGAGGAAGACGGCCAGCGCGACGAGGGCCACGCCGGTGTCGGAGACGCCAAACTGGTCGGCATAGTGCTCGGCCAGGAACACGGCCAGCCAGCCCTTGGCGCCGTCGCCGACCAGGGTGGCGATGGCGGCGGCCTTGTTCCCGCTGCGCAGGACATTGGTCGCGCCCGGGTTCTTCGAGCCATAGGTGCGCGGGTCGGACAGGCCGAACAGGCGGCTCATGACGACGGCGAAGGAAATCGAGCCGATCAGGTAGGCGACGACGGTGAAAATAGCGGTGTTCATAGTCTCTCTTATTTTTAGGTGGTACCAAGGGCGAGAATATACACCATGGGAAACGTCGGGGTCACATCTGACATTTGGACCGGCAACGTCGGGGTCACATCTGACAT
>JAZJYP010000066.1:0-5853 GCA_040390345.1 Pseudomonadota bacterium
ATCACCGGGTGGGTCGGATTGCCCTTATACATGGCTGCCACTTCATTGCGCCACCAATGCAGCTTGATGCGCGCGATCGACTGGTCGGTGCATTCGTCGACGGTGTCGTCGACTTCGCGGCAAAACGCATACAGGGCCGTGATGGCGCGGCGCCGCTCCGGCGGCAGGAACAGGAAGCTGTAGTAGAAGCTGGAGCCGCTTTGTGCGGTCTTTTCTTGGCAATAGGCGTCGGGCGACATAGGCAAAAGTGCAATCTTGGCGAATCGAAGCCGCTATCTTATCCGATGAGGGCTTGTGTTGGGGCACATGGTCGCGGCGACCCTTGCGCATGGGCACATGTGCCCACCCTACGTAAGGTGCGTCCATGGGCCCACGCGCGCATCACATCCCCAGCACCCGGTAGGGTGGGCCCGTGGGCCCACGCGCGCATCACATCCCCAGCGCCCGGTAGGGTGGGCCCATGGGCCCACGCGCGCATCACATCCCCAGCACCCGGTAGGGTGGGCCCGTGGGCCCACGCGCACATCACATCCACAGCACCCGGTAGGGTGGGCCCATGGGCCCACGCCGACATCACATCCACAGCGCCCGCCAGCCGATGACGATCCAGTCGCGCAGCTTCAACACGGGGCGGCGCTGGAAAACGTCATAGTCCACGGCCTCGATGCACTCGAGAATGCGCAAGCCTCCCTGGACCACCAGGCGCAGCTCCCAACCGATGCGCCCGGGCAGGCGCAAGGCCAACGGCGCACCGCTGACGATCATGGCGCGCGCCCGCGCCACCTCGAAATGCATCAGGGCGCGCCAATTCGCATCAAGTTCCCCACTGTCGAGCTGGGCCTGCGGCACGTGAAAGCGCGCCAGGTCCTCCAGCGGCAGGTAAATGCGGTCTTTCGCACGGTCGATGGCCACGTCCTGCCAGAAATTGATCAACTGCAGGGCCGAGCAGATCGCATCCGACTGTTCCACATTGCGCGCGTCGGCGGCGCCATACAGATGCAGCATCAGCAGCCCGACCGGGTTGGCCGAACGGCGGCAATAGTCGAGTACCAGCGGGAAATCGGCATAGCGCGTCGTCACCACGTCCTGCTTGAAGGCCGACAGCAGGTCGTAAAACGGCTGCAAGGGCAAGGTGTATTGACGAATCACCCCGGCCAGGCGCTGGAACATCGCTTCGTCCGTGCCTTCGCCGCGGCCGAGTCGCGCCAGCTGGTCTTCGTAATGACACAGGGCCGCCAGGCGCTCGGGCGGCGCGGCGTCTCCCTCGTCGGCCAGGTCGTCGGCGCTGCGCGCGAAGGCGTAAATCGCCTCCACGGCCGGCACCAGTTTGCGCGGCAGGAGCACCGAAGCGACAGGGAAATTCTCGTAATGATCAACAGGCATACAAATTAATGACGCGAAAGTCATTTGCAAAAAAGATGAGTCGGCTTATAATTAATAACTAACGAGTCAGTAAGTTGAAAATACTCAACAGTAGTAGCATTAAGTCATCACCGCGTAGGTCAGCCCGCATAGTAAAGGAAATCATCGTGTTCGCCCTGATTAAACTTCGTCAAACCGTCCCCGTCTCACTGGCCAGCCTGCTGGCCGCCTCTGCGCTGGTCTTGCTCAGCGCCTGTTCCAAGCCGGCCGAAAAGGCCGAAGACATCCGCCCGGTCCGCGCCGTCCTGTTGACCGAAAACAGCGTCGATGTGAATGCCGAATTCTCCGGTGAAGTGCGGCCGCGCGTCGAATCGCGCCTCGGTTTCCGCGTCGGCGGCAAGATCACCAGCCGCAAAGTGGACGTCGGTTCGGTCGTCAAACATGGCGACGTGTTGATGCAGCTCGACCCGCAAGACCTGCAATTGTCCCAGGCCCAGGCCAACGCCGCCCTGCGCGCGGCCGAAACCAACCGCGACCTGGCCAAGGCTGAACTGAAACGCTACCAGGACCTGCGCGACAAGAACTTCGTCAGCCAGGCCGTGCTCGACACCAAGGTGTCAGCCTTCAAGGCGGCCCAGGCCAGTGTCGATTCTTCCCAGGCTGCTTACCATGGACAGTCCAACCAGGCCGGCTATGCCACCCTGGTGTCGGACGTCGACGGCGTCGTCACGGCCGTGGACGCCGAAGTGGGCCAGGTCGTCACGCCCGGCATGCCGGTGGTGCGCGTGGCCAAGTCGGGCGAGATGGAAATCGTCATCGGCATCCCGGAAGACAAGGTTGAAACGCTGCGCAAGGTGGCCGACGTGCAGGTGCGCCTGTGGGCCAACCCGAAGGAAATCATCGCCGGCAAGATCCGCGAAGTCTCGCCCATTGCCGACCCGCAGACCCGTACTTACACGGTCAAGGTCTCGATGCCGCAAACACCGGCCGACGCCAAGCTGGGCATGACTGCGCTGGTGCAGTTCTCGTCCAAGACGCCCAATCCCGTGATCCGCGTGCCGCTCACGGCCCTGTTCCATGAAAAAGCCAAGACGTCCGTGTGGATCGTCGAAAACGGCGCCGTGCGCCTCGTGCCGGTGCAAATCGGCGGCACCAGCGGCAACGAGATCCTCCTGATCGGCGGCGTCAAGGCCGGCCAGACTGTCGTCACGGCCGGTGTCAACCAGCTCAAAAACGGCCAGAAGGTCAAGATCCTGGGCAGCGAAGTGCCCGCTTCGGTCTCCATGCACACCGATGTGGCCGCGGCCGACGCCCCAGGCGAGGTCCTGCAATGAAGGGCTTTAACCTCTCGCGCTGGGCCCTCGAACACATTCCGCTCACGCGCTACCTGATGGCGGCGCTGCTGATCGGCGGCATCCTCAGTTACAGCAATCTCGGCCAGGATGAAGATCCGCCATTCACCTTCCGCGCCATGGTGGTGCGGGCCGTGTGGCCGGGCGCCACTGCCGTCCAGATGGCCGAACAGGTCACCGACAAGCTCGAGAAAAAGCTCCAGGAAACGCCTTACGTCGACAAGATCCGCAGCTACTCCAAGCCCGGCGAAACCTTGATCATCCTGCAGCTGCGCGAATCGACGCCGCCCAAGGATACGGTCGCTTCCTGGTACCAGGTGCGCAAGAAGATCGGCGACATCCGCGGCACCTTGCCCTCCGGCGTGATCGGTCCCTTCTTCAACGATGAATTTGGCGACACCTACGGTTCCATCTTCGCGCTATCGGGCGACGGCTTCAGCTACGCCGAGATGAAGGAATATGCCGACTTCGTGCGCCAGCAGCTGCTGCAGGTGCCGCTGGTGGCCAAGGTCGAACAGTTCGGCGTGCAGGATGAGAAGATCAATATCGAGTTCTCGCACAAGAAATTCGCCCAGCTGGGCGTGCCGTTCGAGGCCATCGTCAACCAGATCGCGACGCAAAATACGGTCGAATCGACCGGTGTGCTCGTCACGCCGAGCGACAACCTGCAGGTGCGCGTCACCGGTGCCCTCAAGAGCGTCAAGGACCTCGAAGAACTCGAACTGCGCGCCGGGAATACGACTTTCCGCCTGGGCGACTTCGCCACCATCAAACGCGAGTATGCCAACCCGCCGCAGGACAAGATGCGCTTCAATGGCAAGGAAGTCATTGGCCTGGGCATCTCGATGGAAAAGGGCGGCAACATCATCGAGATGGGCAAGCACCTCGAAACGACGGTCTCCAATATCAAGGCCAAGCTGCCCGTGGGCCTGGAACTGATGCGCGTGTCCGACCAGCCCAAAGCGGTCAAGGAATCGGTTGGTGAATTCGTCCATACCCTGATCGAAGCGATCCTGATCGTGCTGGCCGTGAGCTTCCTGGCCCTGGGCCTGCACACCAAGCCGCTGCGCGTCGATGCGCGTCCCGGCCTGGTGGTGGCGCTGACGATCCCGCTGGTGCTGGCCATTACCTTCCTCTTCATGAGCATCTTCGACATCGACCTGCACAAGATCTCGCTCGGCGCGCTGATCATTGCCCTGGGTCTCTTGGTCGACGACGCCATCATCGCCGTCGAAATGATGGTGCGCAAGATGGAAGAGGGCCTGTCGCGCTTCGACGCGGCCACCTATGCCTACAAGTCGACCGCGATGCCGATGCTGACCGGTACCCTGATCACGGCCGCCGGCTTCCTGCCGATCGGCCTGGCCAAGTCCGCCGCCGGCGAATACACCTTCTCGATGTTCTCGGTCAACGCCATCGCTCTGCTCGTGTCATGGGTGGTGGCCGTGTTCTTCACGCCTTACCTGGGCTATGTGCTGCTCAAGGTGAAGCCGCACGCGCCGGGCGAAGCGGGCCATGAAGTGTTCGATACGCCGGGTTTCCGCAAATTCCGCGCCCTCGTCAACTGGTGCGTGGAGTGGCGCAAGACCACCATCGTGCTGTCGCTGGCGGTGTTTGGGCTGGGCGTGTTCGGCTTCAAGTTCATCGAAAAGCAGTTCTTCCCCGATTCGAGCCGTCCCGAATTGATGGTCGAACTATGGCTGCCCGAAGGCTCGGCCTTCACCGCCACCGAAGCCCAGGCCAAGAAGTTCGAAGCCTTCATCGGCAAGCAGGCCAATGTGGAAAGCGTGACCAGCTATGTCGGCACCGGCAGCCCGCGTTTCTACCTGCCGCTTGACCAGATCTTCCCGCAAACGAACGTGGCGCAGATCGTCGTGCTGCCCAAGGACCTGAAGAGCCGCGAAGTGCTGCGCCAGAAGATCATCGCCGTCTTCAAGAGCGACTTCCCGGAAGTGCGCGGCCGCGTCAAGATGCTGCCCAACGGCCCGCCGGTACCCTATCCGGTACAGTTCCGCGTCGCCGGCCCGGACATCGCCAAGGTGCGCTCGCTCGCCGATGAACTCAAGGACATCATGCGCGCCAACCCCAACACCCTGGGCGTAAACGACAACTGGAACGAGTCCGTCAAGGTCTTGCGCCTGGACCTGGACCAGGACAAGCTGCGCGCCGTCGGCGTGACGTCGCAAACGGTGATGCGCGCTGCCAACACGATCCTGTCCGGCACGACGATTGGCCAGTTCCGCGAAGACAACAAGCTGATCGACATCGTCATGCGCCAGCCGGTCGAAGAGCGCTCGACCATTTCCGTGCTCAACGATACGAACATCCCGACCGCCTCCGGCAAGTCGATTCCGATCTCCCAGGTCGCCCGTGCGCACTTCGTGTGGGAACCGGGTGTGGTGTGGCGCGAAGGGCGCGAATGGGCCATCACCGTGCAGTCCGACGTCGTCGACGGCATCCAGGGCCCGACCGTGTCGACCCAGGTCAGCGACAAGCTGGGCAAGCTGCAAGCGAGCCTGCCGGCCGGCTTCACGATCTCGCTGGCCGGCGCCGCCGCCGACAGCAAGGCTGCCGAAGCGTCGATCTCGGCCAACGTGCCGCTGGTGATCTTCATCGTGTTTACCTTGCTGATGCTGCAGCTGCAATCGTTCTCGCGCACCATGCTGGTGTTCCTGACGGGCCCGCTGGGCGTGGCGGGGGCGGCGATGGCCTTGCTGATCTTGCAACGTCCATTCGGCTTCGTGGCCAACCTGGGCGTCATCGCGCTGTTCGGCATGATCATCCGCAACTCGGTGATCCTGGTCGACCAGATCGAGCAGGACATCAAGAATGGCGCCGAGCCCTGGGATGCGATCGTCGAATCGGCCGTGCGGCGCTGCCGCCCGATCATCCTGACGGCCGCCGCCGCGGCGCTGGCGATGATTCCACTGTCGCGCTCGGTGTTCTGGGGCCCGATGGCCGTGGCCATCATGGGTGGCCTGGTGGTGGCGACGGCCTTGACCTTGCTGTTCCTGCCAGCCTTGTACGCGGCCTGGTTCCGGGTCAAAAAGCCGGCCACACGGTGATGCATGGTGGGTAGCGCTGCGCTCACCCACCCTACGCCCGGGCCCGGGACTGTGGCAGTGGCGTAGGGTGGGTG
>JAZJYP010000067.1:0-13165 GCA_040390345.1 Pseudomonadota bacterium
ACACGAAGTCCATCGGCATCATGCGGATCGACATCACCGCTTCCTGCAGGTCGCGCGTGTTGCGGGTGAGCTGGCTGACCGAATTGAGCAGCCGTTCATGCACCATCGGGTCAAGCGCGTCGCTGCGCTGCTCGATCATGGCCTGGGTGATCACCAGTTCGCCGATCAGGTTGATCAGCTGGTCGACCTTTTCGATCGACACGCGGATCGACGACGATTCGGCCGACGGCACCCCGCCCTTCTCGTCCTTCTTGGCGGCGGCCTTCTTCTCGGCCGCCACTTCGGACACTTCCAGCGCTTCGGGCCCGCGTGGGGCAACGGCGGCGACCGGGCCTTTCGCGGCGGCCGAGGTGGCCGCTTGCGCGCGGATCTGTTCGATCGGCTGGAAGAAGCCGTAGCCGCGCTCTTCGTCCGTTTTTTCTGCTTCGGCGGGCGCTTCGATCGGATCGAAGAAGCCGTAGCCCTGCTCGTCCTCGACCTTGTTGCGTTCGGCCCGTTCCTTCGCTTCCTGTTCCGGCGTCAGGGGCGGGGCCTCGAATATCTTCAGCTCGTCCGGGTTGAGCACGAAGGAGCAGATGGCGATGATGTCGTCGAGGCTCTCGTGGGTCGTGACGGTGATGGCATGGCGCTCGCCGCCCAGGGGCGCGACCGAGATGCGGCCCAAGAGGCCCAGTTCGGCCGCCAGCGCATTGACGTCGCGCTGGGCCACCTTGGGCAGTTCGATGCGATAGCGGTGGCCGCCCTCGCCGGTAGGGGTCTTCACTTCGGTCTGCACGAACGACGGCGCCGCCTGCACCGGGGCGTGCACCACGTCCTGCGACAGCTCCTGCAGCATCATGCGCACGTTGGCGACGGCGTCCTGGTCGACCGGCGCGCCGTTGCGGTGGCCGTCAAGCTGCATCTTGAGGATGTCCTTGGCGGCCAGGAAGGCGTCGACGTGTTCGGCCGTGAGCGCCATTTCGCCCTTGCGGATGCGATCTAACAGGGACTCGAGGATGTGGGTCACCTCGGTCATGTCGTTCAGGCCGAACGTCGAGGCGCCGCCCTTGATCGAGTGGGCCGTACGGAAGATCGCGTTCAGGTCCTCTTCGTTGGGCGCGGCGATGTCGACTGCCAGCAGCAGCCGCTCTTTTTCGGCGAGCAGCTCCTCGGCCTCATCGAAAAAGACCTGGTAGAACTGGCTGATGTCGATGGTCATGGTGAGACTCCGTCCTGGTACTTCATTACTCAGCCGATGACTTTTTTGACCACTTCGATCAGGCGTTGCGGGTCGAAAGGCTTGACCAGCCAGCCGTTGGCACCGGCGGCGCGGCCCTTGGCCTTCATTTCGTCGGACGATTCCGTGGTCAGCATCAGGATCGGCACCTTCTGGTAGGCCTGGATGCCGCGCAGCAGCTTGATCAGGGACAGGCCGTCCATGCGTGGCATGTTCTGGTCCGTCAGTACCAGGTCGACCGTCTGCTGCTTGGCCTTTTCCAGTCCGTCCTGGCCGTCGACCGCTTCCACCACCAGGTAACCGGCGGCCTTCAGGCTGAAGGCGACCATCTGGCGCAATGAACTGGAATCGTCAACTGCGAGTATTGTTTTAGCCATCTTTGCTCCTGCTATCTTCAAATCCGGGCGTGTGCCCGTGTTCCATTATTCAATCGTCGACACCAACCGTTAAAACAGTTCGATGTCCCCGCTCTCCAAATGCTGCTGGTTGACCGCTTTCCTCAAGACGCTGCGCAATTCGAGCGACTGGATGGCCAGCGCCATGCTCACCTTGCCCAGCAAGTCGACCACTTCTTCGCTGCCCGATTCGGGCATCAGGTCGGCGCCGTGCGCCCCCAGGGTGCCGAGGAATTCGCGCAAGCCGGTCACGCGCTTCAAGGTGCGGTCGATCAGCTGGCTCGTCATGTCCTGGAACTGCATGCTGGTGATGGCCGTGTTGACGTGGCCGCCGATCTCGCCAAACATGGCTTCGAGGCGCGCCGTTTCCTCCAGACTGGGCTTGCCGCCATCGAGCAGCAGGCGGATCGCGTCCTGGCGCGCGCCCACTTCGGCATGGATCGCCATGAAGCTGGCGGTCAGTTTTTCGATCGCCTCTTCGAGCAGCAGTTCGGTCTGGATCAGGTCCGTTTCCACTTCGGTCAAGTGCTTCTTGCCGTGGTCGGACACGCCCGACAACAGCCGTTTCACATGCGAACCCAGGATTTTCTTTCTCGTCATGCCCACCTCTCCGTTTCAATGCGCGGCTGCTGGCGCAACTGGCTTGGCCGGTGTCGGCGCGGGCGCGGCGGCCGGCGCCTCCGCGTCGGCCGGCACTTCCATCGCAGCGCCATCGCGCATCACCGCTTCTTCTGTTTTCTTGTTCATCACGATAATACTGATCCGGCGGTTGATCGGGTTGAACGGGTCCTTGCGGTCCAGGTGGGCCGCGCCGGCCAGACCGACGACGCGAAGGATCTTGTTTTCCGCCATGCCGCCGATGACCAGCTCGCGCCGCGAGGCGTTGGCGCGGTCGGACGACAATTCCCAGTTACTGTAACCGACATCGGAGGCGTATGGGGTGGAATCGGTGTGGCCGGACAAGCCAATCTTGTTGGGCACCTCGTTCAAGACTATGCCGATCTCATGCAGGATGTCGCGCGTATAAGGTTGCAAATTGGAGCTGGCCAGCGCAAACATCGGGCGGTTTTGCTCGTCGACAATCTGGATGCGCAAGCCTTCGCTGGTGATATCGAGCAGCAGCTGGTTCTTGAATTTCTTGAGCAGCGGGTTGGCCTCGATGGTCGCCTCGATCTTGGCCTTCAGGGCCTGCAGGCGGATGCCCTCTTCCTTCTCCAGCGCGGCCTTGGCCGCTTTCAGGTCGTACGTCTTTTTCTCGGCCGGGATGTCGCCCTTCTTGACCTGGCCGTCGCGCCGGGTCAGGTCCTTGCCACCACCCTGGATCACGGACGAAGAGTCGCCCGAGCCGGAGCCGCCCGACATGGCGACCTTGAGCGGGGTCTTGAAGAACTCGGAGATGCCGTTCAAATCGCCCTTGGTGGTCGAGCCGAGCAGCCACATGAGCAGGAAGAAGGCCATCATCGCCGTCACGAAGTCGGCGTACGCAATTTTCCAGGCGCCGCCATGGTGACCGCCGCCGCCCTTCTTGATGCGCTTGACAATAATCGGCCGGAGGCCCTCATCGGCCATAGTGGCTCCGTAAGTGGTAGTTCAACGCGCTTATTTCGCCTTCGATTTCTTGATATGCTCTTCCAGCTCGCTGAAGGTCGGGCGTTCGGTCGAGTACAGCACCTTGCGTCCGAATTCGACGGCCAGTGCCGGCGCGTAGCCATTCAGGCTGGCCAGCAGCGTCACTTTGACGCACTGGAACATCTTGGTCGACTCTTCGAGCTTCTGTTCGAGCAGGGAAGCGAGCGGGCCGACGAAACCATAAGCGAGCAAGATACCGAGGAAGGTACCGACCAGGGCGTGGGCGATCAGGATGCCCAGTTCGGCCGGCGGGATGCCCACCGATTCCATCGTGTGGACCACGCCCATCACGGCGGCGACGATACCGAAGGCCGGCAAGCCGTCGCCGAGCTTGGCCACGCAATGGGCCGGCACGGCGCCCTCGTGGTGGTGGGTCTCGATCTCGTTGTCCATCAGGTTTTCGATCTGGAAGGCGTCCATATTCCCCGACACCATCAGGCGCAGGTAATCGGTCATGAATTCGACGATATGGTGGTCGGCCAGCACGCCCGGGTATTTGGAGAACAGGGGGCTCTCTTCCGGGCGGTCGATGTCGCCTTCGATCGACATCAGGCCTTCCTTGCGCACTTTCGAGAGGACGTCGAACAGCAGCGACATCATCTCCATATACAGGTCCTTGGTGTAGCGCGAGCCGGCCAGCAGGGTGGGCAGGGCTTTGAGGGTGGCCTTGATGGCCTTGCCGTTATTGCCTACGAAGAAAGCACCGCCGGCGCCGCCGCCGATCATCAGCAGCTCGAGCGGCTGGAACAGCGCACCCAAGTGACCACCGTTCAGCGCAAAACCGCCGAACACCGATGCGCACACAATGACGTATCCGATTATGACTAACAAGTGCGCTGACTCCCACGGTGAAAAGAGCGAAAGGCCGAAATGTATCGTGAATTTCGCACTAATTCAATAAATTTACAGTATGGAACTACAATAACGTGAGAACGCTCCCCGGGCAAGTAAAAACGCCCGGCTGTCGCCTAAAAGTGCCAGACGTACAGAGCGGGGCCGCGCCCTTGCGGCGCGATGGTTTCGGACGGGGTTTGGCCGGGGATGGGGAATTCATAACTGATGAGCATGCCCCCCGGGCGCATTTCGGCGCGCGCCTTGGCAAACAGGGCCGGCATGGCGGCCGGCGAGAGGTAGGCGAAGACGGCGTCGTAGGCGCCGAAGTCGAGCAGTTCGTAATCGCCGCGCGTGAAACGGGTGCGCCCGCCGGCCGCGCGCGCGCGCAGCCAGGACACGAGCCAGGGCAAGGGCGCGTGTTCGATGCCCACAAAGGTCGACTCGGGACGGCGCCGCGCCAGGTCCAGCACCAGGCCACCCAAGCCGCTGCCGATATCGACCAGGCAGACCGGCCGGTCTTGCGGCAGCAGGCGCGCCACTTCGTCCCAGGCGCGCACGCCGGACGGGTAGTACGGCACCTGGGTGCGGAAGGTCGACCAGAACAGCAGCAAGAGGAACAGGAAGGCGGCCAGGTAGAGCCAGGGCGGCACGGCCAGGCTGGCCGCGCCGAACAGGGCCAGCGGAAAAACGAAGCCGATCGCGCGCCACCATGGCGCCAGGCCGCGCTGCCAGGCCATGGCCGCGGCCAACAGGCCCTGGATGATGGCCGCGTCACCCTCGTCGACCGGCACGCCGGCGCGCGCGAGCAGGAACACGCAGATTAAAGTGAGGGGAAAGGCGCAAGCCTGGAGCAAGGCCGCCTGCACGGCCGGGGCAGCCCAGATGCGCGAGATCATCATGGGTTTGGCCGCGTGGGCGCAGGTGTCCGCGAAAAAGCCGCGCGCCGTAGGGTGGGCACATGTGCCCACGCGCCTGCACGCAGCAAAATCACGCGGCCAGCAGCGCCGCGGCGGCAGCGTCCTTGGACTTCTTGGTCTTGCCGGCACGCGAAGGCATGTGGCACAGGCCGCACTGGTAGCCCTGGTGCAGGTCGAGGCAGTTGACGACGAACTTGCCCTGGCATTTTTCGCAGCAGGCCATGGCGAGCATCTTGCTCTGGAAGAAGCGCACCAGGGTCCAGGCGCGCGTGAGCGAGAGCAGCGGCTCTTCGCCCGGCTCCGGCGGCATCTGTTCGAGGTAGAGCTTGTAGGCTTTCATGACCGCTTCGATGCCGGTGGCGCCGGCATGCTCGACGAGGAAACGGTGGATATTGATGAACAGCGAAGAGTGGATATTCGGCTGCCAGGTCAGGAACCAGTCGGTCGAGAAGGGCAGCATGCCCTTGGGCGGGGACATGCCCTTGAGTTCCTTGTACAGCTTGAGCAGGCGTTCGCGCGACAGCGACACTTCCGATTCGAGCAGCTGCAGGCGGGCGCCCAGCTGGATCAGTTCGATGGCCAGCTGGATTTCCTGGGCTTCGGAGACGACGCTTTTCTTGCTCATGACGGTGCTCCCGGAAACTTAAGCGATTTCTTCGACGGCCTGGCCAGCCATCAGGATGGCGGCGTGGGACTGGGCCAGCACGCGGTCCTTGTTGTAGTTGGTGAGCATCGAGAGGATGGCGCCGTCGTCGAAGCGGAAGCGGGCCAGCATCATGTTGCCGCCAGCCAACTTCAAGATCTGCGCATTGCTCATGCCTTCGATCAGGTCGGCGATCTCGGCGGCGATGCCGAGACGGAAAATGGCGGTCACCTTGTCGGCACGGATCATTTGCTGGGCGAGCATCAGGTAGCTGAGGTTTGCGTCGCGAATTTCCGCCATCATGTCATTTGCAGTCATTTCCATCTCCCTTGAACCGTGTGTATTGCCGATGAGATAGATTCTGACCGCGGGGAAACTTTAGGCAAATAGGCCGTGCGCTGTATTTTGTGTCGTGGAATGACGAATGCGACCCGTCGGTGTTTGTCTGACAAACACGCCTGGATCATGGTCGCTCCCCTATGAAAACGGGGAGGAATGATGGGGTCGTACACACGCAAAAACCGGGGCGGGAGGCACCGCAATAATTTGCGTCTTGTACCAGTAACGGCACAGTTTTCGAGAACTTTAGGGTTGTTTTGAAAAAAATCTAAAAATTTTCAAACTTTTGCCCCGCATCTTCTACAAGCCAGGTAACGGCCCCGTTTTCGGGAACTTGAGGGTTTTTCGAAAATATTTTTAAAAAAAGTGAAAAAAAGTCGCGACGCCCGGGAAAACGGCTGCGGAAGCTTGTTAAACTGCGCGCTCCGGCCGAGAAATGTTGAGGCCTCAAGTATTTTTTGAAGAGGTTTACCATGTGGGATATCAGCCCGCTGATCTCGAGCGCCCTGCCGGTCTGGCCCGGCGACACCCGCTTCGAGGCCGCCCCGACCTGGGAAATCAAGGACGGCTGCCCGGTCCATGTGAGCAAAATGACCATGACGACCCACCTGGGCGCCCATGCCGACGCCCCGTCCCACTATGATCCGGACGGCGCCACCATCGACGCGGTCAGCCTGGCCCCGTATATCGGGCTGTGCCGGGTGATCGATTGCCGCGGCGTGGCCGTGGTGATGCCGGCCCAGCTCGAGGGCAAGCTCGATGGCGTGCCGCCGCGCGTGCTGCTGCGTACTTACGCGCGGGCGCCGCAAAGTGCCTGGGATGCGGCCTTCCCCGCCATCGGCGCCGAGACAATCGCGCTGCTGGCATCGAAAGGCGTGATCCTGGTCGGCACCGACGCCGCCTCGCTCGACCCGCAGGAGTCGAAGACGCTCGAGGCCCACCACATGGTGCGCCGGCATAAAATGGCCATCCTTGAAGGCGTGGTCCTCGATGCCGTGCCCGAGGGCGACTATGAATTGATCGCCCTGCCCCTGAAACTGGCCGGCATGGACGCGAGCCCGGTGCGCGCCATCTTGCGCAAGGACACTGCATGAACCGACTCGACTGCCTGGCGCGCGACGGCGCCGACCCGCTGGCGCCGCTGCGCGCGCGCTTCGACCTGCCCGAGGGCGTGATCTACCTCGATGGGAATTCGCTGGGCGCACGCCCGAAGACGGCGCTGGCGCGCGCGACCGAGGTGATCGCGCGCGAATGGGGCCAGGACCTGATCCG
The DNA here is from genome assembly GCA_040390345.1 of Pseudomonadota bacterium. Lineage (GTDB taxonomy): Bacteria > Pseudomonadota > Gammaproteobacteria > Burkholderiales > Burkholderiaceae_D > Telluria_A. The sequence continues at coordinate 7,246 of JAZJYP010000067.1, forward strand.
CAGCTGGAACACGGCCGGCTGGTTCGAACTGCCACGCCGCCTGGGCGACCGGGTGGCGCCGCTGATTGGCGCGCGCGCCGGCGAAGTGGTCGTCACCGACACGACTTCGCTCAACCTGTTCAAGGCCCTGGCCGCGGCCCTGCACATGCAGGCAGCGACAACGCGGCGCGTCATCGTCACCGAGCGCAGCAACTTCCCCACCGATATCTACATGGCCCAGGGCCTCACCTCCTGGCTGGCGCGCGGCTATTCGGTGCGCCTGGTCGACAAGGTGGAAGAACTGGCGGCGGCGGTCGACGCCGACTGCGCCGTGCTCATGCTCACCCACGTCAACTACCGCACCGGCTACCAGCACGATATGGCCGCCCTCACCGCCCACGCGCATGCGCAAGGGGCGCTGGCCGTGTGGGACCTGTGCCACTCGGTGGGCGCGGTGCCGGTGGACCTGCATGCGGCCGGGGCCGACCTGGCCGTCGGCTGCACCTATAAATACCTCAATGGCGGCCCCGGTTCGCCCGCCTTCATCTGGGTGCCCGAGCGCCACCAGGCCGCCTTCACCCAGCCGCTCTCGGGCTGGTGGGGCCACGCCGCGCCGTTTGCCATGGCGCCGGACTTTGCGCCAACGAGCGGCATCGGGCGCGCCCTGTGCGGCACCCAGCCCATCGCCTCGCTGGCGATGGTCGAATGCGGCCTGGAAGTGTTCGAGCAAACCAGCATGGCGGCGATCCGCACCAAGTCGCTCGCGCTCACCGACCTGTTCATCGCCCTCGTTGAAGAGCGCTGCGCCGGCCACCCGCTGGGACTGGTGACGCCGCGCGCGCACGCCGTGCGCGGCAGCCAGGTCAGCTTCACCCACCCGCACGGCTATGCGGTGATGCAGGCGCTGATCGCGCGCGGCGTCATCGGCGACTACCGCGAGCCGGCCATCATGCGTTTCGGCTTCACGCCCCTGTACACCAGTTTTGCCGACGTCTGGGATGCCGTCGAGATCCTCAAACGCATCCTCGACACCGAAGACTATGACATCGGCGCCACCCGCGGCGCCGTCACCTGAAAGCGACCATGACCGATTCGACCAAAGACGCGCAGTGGCACGGCGCCAAGATGGACTTCAGCGAAGCGATGAGCTATGGCGACTACCTGGGCCTGAACCAGATCCTCAACGCCCAGCACCCGCGCTCGCCCAACCACAACGAGATGCTGTTCATCGTCCAGCACCAGACCAGCGAGCTGTGGCTCAAGCTGATGCTGCACGAGATGCAAGCCGTGCGCGTGCACCTGCGCAGCGGCGAACTGCCGCCGGCGTTCAAGATGCTGGCGCGCGTGGCGCGCATCATGGACCAGCTGGTACACGCCTGGGACGTATTGGCGACGATGACGCCGCCCGAATACACGGCCATCCGCCCCTACCTGGGTGCCTCGTCGGGCTTCCAGTCGCACCAGTACCGCGAACTCGAATTCATCCTCGGGAACAAGAACGCCAATATGCTGGCCGTGCACAAGGACACGCCCGCCTTCGACATCCTCGAGCGCGAGCTCAAGGCGCCGTCGGTGTACGACGAAGCCATCATGCTGCTCGCGCGCAGCGGCTTTGCCATCGCACCCGGGCGCCTGGCCGGCGACTGGACGCTGCCGACGACGGCCGATGACTCCGTCAAGGCAGCCTGGCTGGGCGTGTACCAGCATCCCGACCAGCACTGGGCCCTGTACGAGCTGGCCGAAAAGCTGGTGGACCTGGAGACGGCGTTCCGCTTCTGGCGCTTCCGCCACGTCACGACGGTCGAGCGCATCATCGGCTTCAAGACCGGCACCGGCGGCACGGCCGGCGTGAGCTACCTGCGCAAGATGCTCGACGTGGTGCTGTTCCCCGAACTGTTCGCCCTGCGCACGGCCCTATGAAACTGATCGCCGAAAAGCTGTCGAAGTCCGACAAGCTGGACCGCCTGACCTATGAGCGCGTGGACGGCTCGCGCTGCACGATCTCGATGCCGCGCCAGGGCATCTTGCCGCACGACCTGGTGCACTACCTCGTCGAAAAGCAACTGGGCCTCAGGCACGGCTTCACCGGCATCGTGGCCGGCGGCGGCGACGCCAATTTCACGATGGGCCAGACCCACGACCCGGCCAACAAGCTGCTGCAGGCCGAGGCGGTGCAGGTGGAAGCGATTGTCGAAGCGCTGCAAACCCAGCTCTGGTGCGGCAGCTTTACCGAGGAAGACTTCCTCGAAGGGGCGCGCAGCGCGGCCGAAGTGCGTGGCAAGCCAGCCTTCGATTTCGGCGGGCGCGACCTGGAAGCGCTGCTGTACCTGCCGGCGCAAAAACTGGGCGCCGAATGGAGCGCCATTCCCTTCTACGGATCGATGACGCTCGAGTTTTAACGTGTTTTACTAAACAAGCGGCCTGGCAGCCCGTTTCGCTTGCGCAGCCTGGGTAATATGAGAGACTCTGTCCGTTCGATTTTCTGAAAGGGACCGAGATGCACGTGAAGCCGATGCTGGCCGCCGCCAGCCTGTTGTTGACCGCCGCGGCCCTGGCCGAACCGTTCGACCATGCCAATCCGATGATCGGCACCGGCGGCGAGGGCCACACGTATCCGGGCGCCACCGTGCCCTTCGGCCTGGTGCAACTGTCCCCCGACACCAAGAACGGCATCTTCAAGGGCAATTTCACCGAGTGCTGCTACGCCTGGGCGGCTGGCTACCGCTACGAAGACAGCGTCATCCTCGGCTTCTCGCACACCCACTTCAGCGGCACCGGCCACTCCGATTTCGGCGACCTCCTGATCATGCCGACGACTGGCAAAATCAACTTCACGGCCGGCGACGCGGCCACCCCCGGCTACCGTTCGCGCTACAGCCACGACGACGAAGTGGCGCAGCCGGGCTACTATGCGGTGGGCCTGAAGGACTATGGCATCCGCGCCGAGATGACCACCAGCGAACGGGTAGGCGTGCACCGCTACACCTTCCCGCAGTCCGACAACGCCCACCTGATCATCGACCTGACCCACGCGATCTACAACACGGACGACAAGGTGCTGTGGAGTTCCCTGCGCGTGGACGGCAAGCAGACCATCACCGGCTATCGCATGACGACGGGCTGGGCCAAGTTCAAGCCGATCTATTTTGCGATCCAGTTCTCCAGGCCGTTCGAGTCCTTCGGCATGGTGCGCGAAGACAAGCGCTACGGCCGCCCTGCGCGCACGCGCGAGGAATCCGACGCCGACGTCAGTACCCTGCCCGAGCTGCAAGGGCGTGCACTGAAGGCCGCCGTCAACTTCAAGACGTCGGCCGGCGAGCAGATTACCGTCAAGGTCGGTATCTCTTACGTGAGCCCCGAAGGCGCGCTGAAGAACCTGCAGGCCGAAGTGCCGCACTGGGACTTTGACCGCGTGCGCGCCGAAGCCAAGGCCAAGTGGCAAAAAGAGCTGGGCAAGTTCGAGGTCCAGGGCACGCCGGAAATGGTGACCGGTTTCTACACCTCGCTGTACCACTCCGTGCTCGGCCCCGTGGTCTACAACGACGTCGACGGCAAATACCGCGGCCTGGACCAGAACATCCACGAGGCCAAGGGCACGACCTACGCGATCTTCTCGCTGTGGGACACTTACCGCGCCCTGCATCCGCTGTTCACCTACACCCAGCCGAAACGCGTGGGCGAGATGATCACGTCGATGCTGGGCCACTACCAGCAAAGTCCCAAGCACATGCTGCCGATCTGGTCCTTCCACGGCAACGAGACGGGCACGATGATCGGCTACCACGCCGTCTCCGTGATCGCCGACGCCTACGTGAAAGGCCTGCGCGACTTCGATGCCGAACTGGCCTACCAGGCCGCCAAGGACACGGCCAACCGGCGCGACTTCGAAGGCCTGGACCACTACATCGACAAGGGCTATGTCGCGCACGACCTGCAAAACGAGTCGGCCTCGAAGACCGCCGAATACGCCTACGACGATTTCGCGATCGCGCAATTTGCCAAGGCCATGGGACGGCAGGACGACTACCAGCATTACATGAAACGCGCGATGAACTACCAGAACACCTTCGACGCGAAGATCGGCTTCATGCGCGGGCGCCTGGCCAACGGCGCCTGGGAAGAGCCGTTCGATCCCGAGCTGGCGCAAAAGCGCAGCGCCTTCACCGAGGGCAGTTCGATGCAGTATTCCTGGTATGTGCCGCACGACGTGGGCGGCCTGATCAAGCTGATGGGCGGCAAGCAGCAGTTCGTCAAACGCCTCGATGCCCTGTTCGACACCGAAGTGAAGAAGGAAAAAATCGCCGAGCACGAAGATATCTCCGGCCTGATTGGCCAGTACGTGCAGGGCAACGAGCCGAGCCACCACATCGCCTACCTGTACAACTACGCGGGCCAGGCGTGGAAAACCCAGGGCCGCATCCACCAGGTGATGTCGACGATGTACTTCACGCGGCCCGACGGGCTGCCGGGCAATGACGATATCGGCCAGATGTCGGCCTGGTATATCTTCAGCGCGATGGGCTTCTACCCGGTGGCGCCGAACGACCTGACTTATGCGATCGGCGCGCCACAGCTCGAACGCGCGGTACTCAAGCTGGCCGACGGCAAGCAGTTCACCATGATCGCACATGGCCTGGGGCCGAAGAAGTTCTATATCGACCACGTGCTGCTCAACGGCAAGCCGCTGACCCACACATATATCGAGCATAAGGATATCGCTGGCGGCGGCACGCTGGAATTCTTCATGCGCGAGACGCCAAACAAGAACTGGGGCGCCGCAGCCAGCGATGCGCCGCCCTCCATCAGCGCCATTCACTGAATGCGGGCCAGCGCACAGACAACAAACCGAAAAGAGGGAAGGATCAGGTAACATTCTTGGGTGTTACCTCATGGCCACTGCAACCGGCGCGATCGCGACGCCAACCTTCCCTCTCATCGACGGCATCGATCCCGTGCTGGCGCCAAATGCGGCGCCGCAGACGGGCTTGTTGCCGCTGCTGGGCAACAGCACGGTCGACGTGTCGCCACTGGGCCAGCTGCTGTCCTCCACGGTGAGCGCGCTTGGGGTGCTCAATGCATCGGGCGGCAATGCGGGCACGGCCGGCGCGACCTTCCTGACGGCAGCGCAACTGCTGACCGACGGGCTCAACCAGTTCCAGGCCGACAGCGGCAATGGCTTCATCAATCCGCTCGGCGGAGCTTTCGACAATACGCTGCTGACGGCAATTAACGCCCAGTTGGGACAAGACCAGACCAGCGGCGCCTTCACGCAATTGTCGCAAGTCGGCATCGAATTCCAGCCCGGCTTGTTTGGCGCTGACAATGGCAGCTTCACCCTGAACCCGGCGACGGTCCTCGCTGCCGGCGCCAGCGCGCCCTCGGCGACAGCCAAGGCGCTGGGCACGGCCTTCACGACCTTGACCCAGTTCTCCACGCAAGTGGCCATCGTCGGCACGAACGGCTCGGCGCTGGACGCTGGCTTCGCCATTCCGCTGCCACCGATTTTTGCGCCTGCTGCCACGCTGCCTGCGCCTGCCGCTGTTGCCGCCACGGCCGTCGCGCAGGCAAACGCTACGGCAGCGACAGCGACGGCCACACTTCCGGCCACGCCAGCAGCACCTGTAGCGACTGCCGCCCTGGCCACGCCAGCCGCGCCTGCAGTGCCCGTCGCACAGAGTGAGGCCGCTACGATTGCGGCGCAGACTCCGGCCGCCAGCGCGGCCGCGCCAGCCGCGCCTGTCGCCGCCGCAACGCCAACTGTTGGGGCGGCCGCAGCGACGGCGCCAAGTGCGACACCACCGGCCGCGCCTGACAACCTGGCGACGATCGCTGGCGCTGCGCCGCCCGCCGCGGCCAACGCTGCGGTAACACCTGCCGCCGCTGCGCCACCTGCCACGCAGGCCAGCGCCGCGGGAGCGCCAGCCGCCGAGTCGATCTTCCA
>JAZJYP010000067.1:13175-16450 GCA_040390345.1 Pseudomonadota bacterium
CGCCGCCGCGCCTGCCGCCAGCACCTCCCTTGCGTCTCCTGAAGCTGCCGTAGCAGCCGCGTTGGCAAGGGGCACGCCCGCGCCGCCGGAAGAAATCACGGCGAACGCCCTGGTGGCCGCTGCTCCAGCGAGCGCGCCCGAACAATTCATTGCGGAGCTTGCGCAGTCGGCCCTGATCGCCCCGGCCGCTGCTCCAGCACCAAGCATTGCCGAGCCGGAAGCTGTCGCGGCCGCGCCGGCTGCGGCACTGGCCAGCACGGCGAACGCATCCAGCACCACCCCCGCGCCGGCAGTGGCACCTGCGCCGCCCGCCGCGCCAGTTGAGGACGACAACTTCACGGAACCAGTGGCTGCGGCACCCGCCGCAACGCCGAACGTCGCGCCAGCTGCTGCGCCGGCTGCTGAAACCGTCGCCGAAGTGGCAGCGCCACCGGTCCAGTCCAACGCGGTCGACCTGAACGCCTTGCAGCGCGACCCCGCCGTTGCAGCGGCCGTGCTGGCCTACCGTCTTGGCGACGGCAGCCTGCCGGCTGGCATCCACGACAAGGCATTGCGTCCGGAACAACTGGGCGAAGAAGTCGCCGCCCCCGGCCGCGTCCAGCGGGCCACGCTCGATCCGGACGCGCACACCGGCAACGCACCGCACCACGAATTGGCAGCAGGCCCGCTGACGCCACCGGGGAGCGCCAGAAAAGCCCGCGCCCCCGCCGAATCCCCTCCCCACACCTCCAGCCTGATCGACGTTGTTGCCTAAATAGACCCGCCTCCGCGGGGCGCTTGCGCCGCTGGCGCGAATGCCTTGTTTCACCGGGCAGCGCCTTATTTAACCTTTTTTTATTTGCGAATTTCGGGAACTTCTCCCATGCCACGCGACTCCAATTTAAAGGTAAAAAAGGTTAAATAAGGCGTCAACATGACAAACAAGACTCTCCCCGTAGAAGTACCAATCGACCTCTATCTGGATTTGTCCTTCAAGCTGCGCCATTTGGGGGATGTGCGCACGCAGGAAGCGGCGATCGTTCAAACACCATTACTATGCCAAGGTCGTTGGCGACGACATCATGTATTCGGGCGAAACTGTGTCGCCCCACGAATGGGCCTTGATGGTTACGGGCTCGATGCGCAATGCCTGGCGCGATATCTGGATCCGTCGCCACCCCACGGAGATGTGGACGCATGCGTGTACATGGCGCGCGCAGCATCGCGCCAATCCCCATTTGCCATGGGGCGACCGGCGACGGCATGTTCGCCGCAGCGGTGACTGAGCACCTTAGAAGCGAGGAACAGGCCGAGGCGTTTAAACGTCAGCACCGGCACGATCTTTCCGGTCCAGCCTTCCTGCTTCAAAGTCATAGAGGTAAAGCGCTCGCTCGATCGTCCAGTCGATGATACGCGTCGGGCCTATCCATTGGAACTGGGTTTCCCGCTCCGGCGTGCGGGTCGTCGAATAGACGCAGGTGTCGGCGCGCCGCTGCACCTGCAGGCAGTCGCGCTTCAATGGCAGCTGGTCGATGTCGTGGACGATGCCCGCGCGCGCCAGCGCTCCCCTGAGAATGACGGTGGAGATGCCGATAATCCGGCCGTCTTCGCGCATGACATCGGGGAAGCGAATTTTCCGTCGTCAGGTGCAGGCGTGCCGGCGCCGCGAGGACGCCGTGCGCGGCCAGCAAGAGTATGGCGCAGGGCAGAATCTTCATGTGAAAATGATACCCCGCGCCGCGGCGGACTTACTTCGCCAGCAGCATCTCGTTGAGGCGTTTGACGAAGGAGGCCGGATCGGCCAGCGAACCGCCTTCGGCCAGCATGGCCTGGTCGAACAGGATGTGGCTCCAGTCGGCGAAGGCGGCGCTCTCGCCGTCCTGCTCTTTCAGGCGCGTCACGAGCGGATGCGCCGGATTGATTTCGAGGATGGGCTTCGAATCGGGCGCGCTCTGGCCGGCGGCCTTCAACATGCGCACCAGGTGGCTCGACAGTTCGTGCTCGTCGGCCACCAGGCAGGCCGGCGAATCGGTCAGGCGGAACGTCACGCGCACGTCCTTGGCCTTGTCGGCCAATGCGCCCTTCATCTTCTCGACCAGGTCCTTGTACGAGGTCTCGGTCTGCTCGTGCTCCTTCTTCTCGGCTTCGTCCTCGAGCTTGCCCAGGTCCAGGCCGCCCTTGGCGATCGATACCAGTTCCTTGCCTTCGAATTCGGTCAGGAAGGACAGCATCCATTCATCGACGCGGTCCGTCATCAACAGCACTTCGACGCCCTTCTTGCGGAAGATCTCGAGGTGCGGGCTGCTGTTGGCGGCCACGAAGCTGTCGCCGGAGACGAAGTAGATTTTCTCCTGGCCTTCCTTCATGCGGCCGATGTAGTCGGCCAGCGTGACGCTCTGGTCGGCGTTGCCGGCAGCGGTCGAGGCGAAGCGCAGCAGCTTGGCGATGCGCTCCTTGTTGCCCGCGTCCTCGCCAATGCCTTCTTTCAGCACCTGGCCGAATTCCTTCCAGAAGGTGGCGTACTTGTCCTTCTTGTCCTGCTCGGAGGCGTTGGCCAGTTCTTCGAGCATGCCCAGCACGCGCTTGGTCGAGCCTTCGCGGATCACCTTCACGTCGCGCGACTCTTGCAGGATTTCGCGCGAGACGTTCAGCGGCAGGTCGGCCGAATCGATCACGCCCTTGACGAAGCGCAGGTAGGTTGGCATGAGCTGCTCGGCGTCGTCCATGATGAAGACGCGCTTGACGTACAGCTTGATGCCGCCGCGCTTGTTGCGGTCCCACAGGTCGAACGGCGCGTGGCCAGGCACATACAGCAGCTGGGTGTACTCGCTGCGCCCTTCCACCCGGTTGTGGGTGTGCGTGAGCGGGGCCTGGAAGTCGTGCGAGACGTGCTTGTAGAATTCTTCGTACTGTTCAATGCTGATGTCGGCCTTGTTGCGCGCCCACAGGGCCGAAGCCTGGTTGATGGTCTCGACTTCGTCCTTGACGACGGTCTCGTTCTTCTCGGCGTCCCACTCGTCCTTGTGCATCGTGATCGGCAGCGAGATGTGGTCGGAGTATTTGCGGATGATGGACTTGAGCTTCCACGACGAGAGCAATTCGTCTTCGCCTTCGCGCAGGTGCAAGATCACGTCGGTGCCGCGCGAGGCCTTCTCGATCGCTTCGACGCTGTAGTCGCCCTCGCCGGCCGACTCCCAGCGCACCGCTTCGTCGCTGCCGGCGCGGCGCGTTTCAACGGTGATCTTGTCGGCGACGATGAAGCCGGAATAGAAGCCTACGCCGAACTGGCCGATCAG
>JAZJYP010000068.1:0-3489 GCA_040390345.1 Pseudomonadota bacterium
CCCGCGCCGGCCTGCTGGCGCGCGCCACGGTGGCGCCGCTGCGCGTGAACTTCCACATCGAGCACCACGTGTTGCCGGCCGTGCCCTACTTCCGCCTCAAGCACATGCACGCCCTGCTGCGCCAGCGCGAGCTGGTGCCGCCCCCGCCCGGCTACCTCGACGTCCTGCGCCTGGTCTCCCGCGTGTAGGAAACGTCGGGGTCACATCTGACATTTGGACACGAGCCCAGCTGTAGCGCGTCTTACAGCTGGGCTCGTGTCCAAATGTCAGATGTGACCCCGACGTTGATGTGGCCGCTATTTCTCGTGCTCGTTGTCGGGCGGACTCGGTTCCGGCTCTTCATTTGGCGGTTCGGGCTGGGGCGGCTGTTCCGGCTCGGGCGGTTTGACGCCGTCGCGCTGCATGTCACCGCCTTCGTCGGGCACGTCGGCCGGCTCGTCGGCAACGCGCGGCGGCAGGGCGAGGTGGGCGCCGGGGAAGACGGCCTTGGCGTCGAGCTTGCCGCCGTCCAGCGCGGCCTTGAAGAAGTCGCCCACCAGCAGGATGGCATTGTGGCCGCCCTGCCCCCAGTAGCTGCTGCGCATCGTGACGCGGTTGTCGTTGAAGCCGACCCAGGCCCCGGCCACCAGTTGCGGATGCATCAGGATGAACCAGCCGTCGGTATTGTTCTGCGTCGTGCCGGTCTTGCCGGCCACGTCGCCGCGGATGCCGAAGCGGTAGCGCACCGCCGTGCCGGTGCCGCGCTCGATCACGCCGCGCATCATGTCGAGCAGGGTGTCGGCATTGGCAGCGGCCATCGCCCGCTCCGGCGTGGCGCCGGCAAATTCGGCCAGCACCCGGCCGCTGCGGTCGGCGATGCGCTTGACGAAAATCGGCTTGCGGTAATTGCCCTGCGCGGCAATCGTGGCGTAGGCATTGACCATCTCGAGCAAGGTGACCGGGCTCGTTCCCAGCGCCAGCGACGGCACATTGGCCAGCTTGCTCTGGCGGATGCCGAGGTTTTGCGCCAGCTTGACGATGTCGGGCAGGCCCACGTCCTGCATCACCTGCGCGGTGATGGTGTTCTTCGAATAGACCAGGCCCTCGCGCATCGTCATCATGCGTCCGCTGGTGCCGCTCATGTCGGTCGGGCGCCATACGCTGCCGTCGGCGGCCCTGATGTCCTTCACTTCGTCGCGGTAGGGACGCTCCGGCAGCAAGCCCTTTTCCAGCGCGGCGCCGTAGACGATGGGCTTGAACGTGGAACCGGGCTGGCGCGCCGCCAGGGCCACGTGGTCGAACTGGTCGCGGCTGAAATCGCGGCTGCCCACCCAGGCGCGCAATTCTCCGTTGTTCGGGTCGATGGCGACAAAGCCCGCCTCCAGGCGCGCTTTGGCACTGTGCAGCGCCGTGATGAATTTGCGGTCGGCGCGCAGGCGCTTGTACACGGCTTTCGCATCCTCGCCGCCATCGACGGCCTTGCGGTAGGCGCTCGATTCGCGCACGATGGCCTCGCTCATGGCCGGATGCGAGTCCCAGAAGTGGCGGAACGGCTCGACGCTGTCGCGCGAGCCGGCATAGTCGGCCGCCGCCGTCGAATCCATGGCCTCACCGCTGCCCCATTCCACATCGGCGATCGCCTGCAAGGCTGTGGCCTGGCGCTCCACGGCCTTCAGGGCCAGCTGCTGCAGGTCGAAGTCGAGCGTCGTTTGCACCACCAGGCCGTCGCGCTGCAGGTTGTAGTCGTTTTCATCGGCCCACTGGATCAGCCATTTGCGCACATAGGCGGTGAAATGCGAGTCGCGCGGGTGGCGCTCGGCCTGGCGCGCGAAATGCAGGCGCATCGGGCGCTTGAGCAGGGCCTGGTAACGCTTCTCGTCGATCGCATCGTGCTTGCGCATCTGGCCCAGCACCACGTTGCGCCGCTCCACCGAGCGCTCGGGATTGATGACGGGGTTGTAGTAATTGGTCCCCTTGAGCATGCCCACCAGCGTGGCGCTTTCGACGATATCGAGCTTGGCCGCGCTCTTGGCGAAGTAGGTGCGCGCCGCCATTTCAATGCCGTAGGTGTTGTACAGGAAGGGCACCGTATTCAGGTAAGCTTCAAGGATCTCGGCCTTCGAATAGCTGCTTTCGATCTTCAGCGCCGTGATCAGCTCCTTGACCTTGCGCGTGAGATTGCGCGAGCGGCCAATCTCCTCCGGATACTGGTTGCGCGCCAGCTGCTGCGTGATGGTCGAGCCACCCTGGGAATTGCCGCCCAAGGTGTGCAGGATGGCCGACGCGGTGCGCCGGAAGTCGATGCCGTGATGCTCGTAGAAGCGATGGTCCTCGGTCGCGATCAGCGCGGCGATCACCTGCGGCGAAATCTGCGCCAGCTTGACGCGCTCCTGGACGCCTTCCTCGAAACTGGCCAGCACCTTGCCGTCGGCGGCGACAATCGCCGTCGCCAGCGACGCCCGTGTTTTGAGCAGGTCGCTGGTATTCGGGGTGAAGGGAATGAGCAGCAGTACGTACAACAGCAACAGCGCGGTCAACGACGCCGTCACCCACAACAGCGGCAGCAGCACGCGCTGCAGCGGCGGCCTGGCCAACAGGTAGGCCTGCACCCGCCCGGCCTGCGCATGCAGCCGCGCCGCCCCGGCGCGCGCCTTCATCGAAGCATAAGTATGTATGCGATCCACCGCCGCCCTGTTCCTGGTCATTTCAAACGGCCAGTATAGCGCGGCGTCGTGCCAACGCGCCCCGGGACAAACCTGTGGCAAATGCCGTAACATGGCAGGGACGCACCTGAAGGACAGTATGCCAATTAATTACGCCAGAAAGCTCACCGGAAAAGACCGCAGCGCCCACGCCAACCGCCAGCTCGGCGTCGCCCTCGCCTTTATCGCCGGCGCCATCAACGCCGGGGGCTACCTGGCCGTCAAACAGTACACCTCCCACATGACCGGCGTGGTATCGGCGATGGCCGACCACATCGCCCTGGGCAGCAAGACACTGCTCGCCGCCGGCATCGGTGCGCTCATCGCTTTCATGGCCGGCGCGGCCTGTTCCTCCCTCATGGTGAATTATTCTCGGCGCCGCAAGATGCACAGCCAGTTCGCCTTCCCGCTGCTGCTGGAGGCGCTCCTGCTCATCGGATTTGGCCTGTTTGGTGCGCGCCTGTCACTGCAGGGCGGCTTGTCGGTGCCGCTGACGGTACTGCTGCTGTCGGTATGGGTGGCGGATAGCGCTACTGGCGCGGCAGGCTTATTTTTACGGTTCTTCAACGCATTGAGTTCATCAGTAGTCTCTAAAAACCACTGATTCATTCGATCCTTATCGGTGTTGGGATCGTTGATGCGAAGGAAGTTGGGCACAGTCTCCTAGTTGAATCCCAATGGGATGTTCTCAATCGAGCAATACGAGATGATTTCTTCAGCAGCATCCCCAGGGGTTCCGTCAAAGGTCAGGCGATAGAAGCGGTACTTTGTTTGGGCATCAACGAAGGAGGCACGAAGTGTTCCGGCG
>JAZJYP010000068.1:3499-18323 GCA_040390345.1 Pseudomonadota bacterium
TGCCGCTGACGGTACTGCTGCTATGCTTCATCATGGGGCTGCAGAACGCCACCATCACCAAGCTGTCGAATGCCGAAATCCGCACAACCCACGTGACCGGCCTGGTCACGGACATCGGCATCGAACTGGGCAAGCTGGCCTACAGGAACGGCCGCGACATGGCCGCGCCCAAGGTGCTGGCCAATCGCGCCCGCCTTGCCCTGCTATGCACGCTGCTGCTGGCCTTTTTCGTCGGCGGCATCGCCGGCGCCGTGGGATTCAATTACGCTGGCTACCTGGCGACCATTCCGCTGGCCCTGCTCCTGGTGACGCTGGCCATCGTGCCGGCGCTGGACGACTTGCGCGCGCTGCTGCGCCGCGTCTAACTGGCGTCGGCGGAAATGGCGACCATGCGTTCGGCCGGCCAGACCCAGTAGCCTTCGAGCCGCCAGCTACGGGCGGCGTCTTCCAGCAGCACCTGCCAGCGCGCCCGCTCGAGCATCGGCAAGGCGACGTCGAAGTGGCCGCCGCTGTCCGGGGTGACCAGGATGCGCATGTCCCTGGCCGGCTGGGTAGGATGGGCCAGCAGCAGCGTCATGCTGCCGCTGCCGGCGCCGGCGCCGCTGCGCTGCGTGACGGTGCCGCGCAGGCGCCCGCCGGCGGCATCGTAGGCCAGCGCCAGGCCCAGGCCGCGCGCCGTGGCGGCGCGGTCGCGGCGCAGGTCCTGGTTGATGGCCTTGCCGCGCTTGTAGTAGTCGCCTTCGACCAGCGGGTCGGCCCGGGTCACGGCCAGCCAGGCGCTGATGGACGAGGCCACCACCACCAGGGCGGGCCCGAGCATGAGCAACCACGGCCAGCGGTGCTTGTACCAGGGCGTGACGAGGGCGAAGGTGGCGGGCATGGGAATTCCTTTATCGGGGAACAAAGAAGACCGCACTTTCATCGACGTGCACGGCCGCATCGTCGCTGGCGACGAGCTTGAAATGGATTTTGTTCGAGCCGGTTTTGCCCTGGCCATGGTCGACGCGCACGCGCACCGGCACGGCCAGCGTCTCGGTCGCGGCCACGCGGATTTCGTCGCTGGTGGCCAGGCTCACGCTGGGCAAGCCCGCCACGCTCAGGTGGTAGCTGCGCGCCTGTTCGCTGGTGTTCATGATTTGCAGGCGGTAGACGTTTTCGATCTTGCCGTCTTCGACTTCGCGGCCCATCGAGCCACGGTCGCGGATCACGTCGAGCTTGAGCGGTGTGCGCATCAGCAGCGAAGTCCCGACGGCCATGATGATCAGCCACAGGATGGCGCTGTAAATGAGCACGCGCGGGCGGAAGGCCCGCTTCATGATCGCTGCGGTGCTCAGGTGCTCGGCCAGGCCGCGGTCGGTGGAGTAGCGGATCAGGCCATGCGCTTTGCCCACCTTGTCCATCACGCCATTGCAGGCGTCGATGCACGCCGTGCAGCCGATGCATTCATATTGCAGGCCCTTGCGGATGTCGATGCCGGTCGGGCACACCTGCACGCACATGCTGCAGTCGATGCAGTCGCCCTGGGCCTTGCCCTGGGCGGCCTTGTGCAAGGCGCCGCGTGGCTCGCCGCGGTCGGCGTCGTAGGTGATGATGAGGGTGTCGCGGTCGAACATCGCACTCTGGAAGCGCGCATAGGGGCACATGTATTTGCACACCTGCTCGCGCATCCAGCCCGCGTTGCCGTAGGTGGCGAAGGCGTAGAAGAGCACCCAGAAAGTCTCCCAGGCGCCCAGCAGGCCGCCCGCCACTTCGTGTCCCAGGGTCAGGATCGGCGTGAAGTAGCCCACGAAGGTAAAACCCGTCCACAGGGCCACGCCGCCCCAGGCCGCGTGCTTGGCGAACTTGCGCGCGAACTTGTTGGGCGAAAGGGGCTGGCGGTCGAGGGCCATGCGCGCGCTGCGCGCGCCCTCGATTTTCCGCTCGATCCACAGGAACACTTCCGTGTACACCGTTTGGGGACAGGCGAAGCCGCACCATACGCGCCCCCACACCGCCGTCACCAGGAACAGCGAATAGGCGCAGATGATCAGCAGCGCGGCCAGGTAGATGAAGTCCTGCGGCCACAGGACCACGCCGAAAATATAGAATTTGCGCGACAACAGGTCGAACAGCACCGCCTGGCGGCCGTTCCAGCGCAGCCAGGGCGTACCGTAGAACACCAGCTGCGTCAGCCAGAGGCAAACCCAGCGCCATTTGGAAAAGCGGCCCTGGGCTTCGCGCGGATAGATCGTCTCGCGCGAAGCATACATCCGGATGACTTTCGGTGGTACGGTACTCATTGCATCACTTCCTATTTGCCGCTATGGGCCAATTCCAGCTGTGGCTGCGACAGGCTCCAGACATAGGCGGC
The DNA here is from genome assembly GCA_040390345.1 of Pseudomonadota bacterium. Lineage (GTDB taxonomy): Bacteria > Pseudomonadota > Gammaproteobacteria > Burkholderiales > Burkholderiaceae_D > Telluria_A. The sequence continues at coordinate 5,850 of JAZJYP010000068.1, forward strand.
CAGCACGTGGACCTTGGGCTCGCCAAGGAACTCGCCAAACGCCGGCATGGTGTTGTTGCGGCCCTTGCGGATCGTCTCCATCACCGTTTCCACGCTGCCGCCATACAGCCAGGTCTTGTCGGACAGGTTGGGCGCGCCCATGGCCTGGTTGCCGTGGGCGTCGGCACCGTGGCAGGCCATGCAGGCGCCGAAGTGCGATTTTCCCGAGACCGCCTTGATCGGATCGGCCACCGAACCGGACAGGCTCAAGACATAGTGAGCGACGTTTTCCACATCCTTGTCCGAACCGACGGCGCCAGCCATGCTCGGCATGATGCCATGGCGCCCGTTCATGATGGTCGTCTTGATGATGTCGGGCGCGCCGCCATACAGCCAGTCACGGTCGGTCAGGTTGGGGAAGCCCTTGTTACCGCGCGCGTCGGAGCCGTGGCACTGCGCGCAGTAAGTCAGGAACAGGCGCTCGCCGATGGCGTGGGCCTGCGGGTCGGCGGCCACCGCCTTCAGGTCCTCGCCCAGGTACTTGGCGAACAGCGGCGCGTAGTCGGCCTCGGCCTGTTTCAGCTCCTCCTTGTACTGCCCGGCCGATTGCCAGCCAAGCTTGCCCGGATTGCTGCCCAGGCCAGGATAGAGGTAGAGGTAGAACACGCCAAAGACGATGGTGATGTAGAACAGCCACATCCACCAGCGCGGCATTGGCGTATTCAGTTCGCTCAAGTCTTCGTCCCACACGTGGCCCGTGGTGCCCTTGGGGTCGGCGCCAGGTTTGAGCTTGTGGCTCGACTGGGCCCACAGCAGCAGCGCGCAGCCGGCGATCGAGAGCACCGACAGGACGACGATATAGCCGTTCCAGAATTCGTTGAGGAAGTCAGACATGCTGTTCTCCTTGCGTCTCGTCGTCGGCAAAGGGCAGCTGCGCCGCTTCGGCGAAGTCATTCTGGCGGCGGCGCGAGAAGGTCCACCACAAGATGCCGGCGAAGGTGATGAAGCTGATCACCGTCATGGTGCTGCTGGCGTTGTCCAGCAAAAGATCGATGGCCATATTAGTTCCTTGTCTTGATCAGGGTGCCCAGGCCTTGCAGGTAGGCGACCAGGGCGTCTTGTTCGGTCTTGTCGGCCAATTCCTTGGGCGCTGCGGCGATCTCGGCGTCGGTGTAGGGATCGCCAAGGCGCTGCAGCGCGCGCATGCGCGGTACCACGTCCTGCGGATCGAGGCGCGTCTCGGCCAGCCACGGATAGCGCGGCATGTTCGATTCCGGCACCAGCTCGCGCGGATCGCTCAGGTGCGTGCGGTGCCATTCGTCGCTGTAGCGGCCACCCACGCGCGCCAGGTCAGGCCCGGTGCGCTTGGAGCCCCACTGGAAGGGACGGTCGTAGACAAATTCGCCGGCCACCGAATAGTGGCCATAGCGCTCGGTCTCGGCGCGGAAAGGACGGATCATCTGCGAGTGGCAGTTGTAGCAGCCTTCGCGCACATAGATGTCGCGGCCCATCAGGCGCAGCGGCGTGTACGGCTTGAGGCCCGCGATCGGCTCCGTGGTCGACTTCTGGAAGAACAGCGGCACGATCTCGACCAGGCCGCCGACGCTGATCACCAACACCACCAGCACGATCAGCAGCCAGGGGTTCTTCTCGATCCATTCATGGGTAAATTTCATGTGCTTCTCCAAATCAGGCGTGCGCCGCAGCGATTACAGGGATACGTGCCGTTACCGGGGCGCGGCCGCGCAGGGTCATCCAGGTGTTGTAGCCCATCACCAGCATGCCCGACAGGTACAGCAGGCCGCCGCCGAAGCGCACCACATAGTAGGGATAGGTGGCCTTGACGCTTTCGACGAAGGTGTAGGTCAGGGTGCCGTCCGCATTCACGGCGCGCCACATCAGGCCCTGCATCACGCCGGCGATCCACATCGCGGCGATGTACAGCACCACGCCGATGGTGGCAACCCAGAAGTGCACGTCGATCAGGCGCGTGCTGTACATCTTCTGCTGGCCGGCCAGGCGCGGCAGCAGGTAGTAGATCGACCCCATCGTGATGAAGCCCACCCAGCCCAGGGCGCCGCCATGGACGTGGGCGATATTCCAGTCGGTGTAGTGCGACAGCGAATTGACGGTCTTGATCGACATCATCGGGCCTTCGAAGGTGGCCATGCCGTAGAAGGACAGCGAGACGATCATGAATTTGAGGATCGGGTCGGTGCGCAGCTTGTGCCAGGCGCCCGACAGCGTCATCACGCCATTGATCATGCCGCCCCACGATGGCGCCAGGAGGATCAGCGAGAACACCATGCCCAGCGACTGGGTCCAGTCGGGCAAGGCGGTGTAGTGCAGGTGGTGCGGGCCGGCCCACATATAGGTGAAGATCAGGGCCCAGAAGTGCACGATCGACAGGCGATACGAGTACACGGGGCGCTCGGCCTGTTTCGGGATGAAGTAGTAGACCATGCCAAGGTAGCCGGCGGTGAGGATGAAGCCGACCGCGTTATGGCCGTACCACCATTGGATCATCGCGTCCTGCACGCCGGTGTAGGCGGAGTAGGACTTGGTCATCGTGGCCGGCATCGACATGCCGTTCACCACGTGCAGCAAGGTCACGGCCAGGATGTAGGCGGCGAAGAACCAGTTGGCCACGTAGATGTGCTTGACCTTGCGCTTTAACAGCGTGCCGAAGAACACCACCGCGTAGGACACCCACACCACGGCAATAAGCAGCGTGATGGGCCATTCCAGTTCGGCGTACTCCTTGCCGCGCGTCATGCCGAGCGGCAGCGTCACCACGGCCGACAGGATCACCGCCTGCCAGCCCCAGAAGGTGAAGGCGGCCAGCTTGTCCGAGAACAGGCGCACCTGGCAGGTCCGCTGCACCACGTAGTAGGACGTGGCGAACAGGCCGCTGATGCCGAAGGCGAAGATGACGGCATTGGTATGCAAGGGCCGCAGGCGCCCGTAGGTCAGCCAGGGAATGTCGAAATTGAGGGACGGCCAGGCCAGCTGGGCGGCGATGATGACGCCGACCAGCATGCCCACGATCCCCCACACGACTGTCGCGATCGCAAACTGCTTGACGATCTTGTAGTTGTAGTTCTGTGTGGTTTCCACGAAGTGCTCTCCCGAAGTGAATGCATGAGGTAGCTCACACCTTACGTGGGCGAAGCTGGAATTTCCTTGACCCACGTCAAAAATCCACCGATGACTTTATGTCAGCTTTGTCATCGTCTTGCAGCACGCGCAGGGCCGGACCATCGAGGTCGTCGAACTGGCCGCCGTCGGAAGCGATGAAGAAGGCGCACAGGGCCAGCACCACGATGATGATCGAGAGCGGAATGAGCAGGTACAACGCTTCCATCAGCCCCTCCTGAGGCGCAAGGCATTGAGGACGACGAAGGCCGAACTGGCGGCCATGCCCACGCCCGACATCCACGGCGTGATCCAGCCCAGGGCTGCGGCGGGAATGGCCAGCGCGTTATACAGCGTGGCCCAGGCCAGGTTCTGGCGGATCACGGCCATCGCCCGCGCGGCCCTGGTGGCCGCCTCGCCGAGCGAGGCCAGGCGCCCGGACAGCAGCACCGCGTCGGCATGCAGGTGCGCCAGCGCCGCGCCCTCGCCCATGGCGAAGGACACGTCGGCGGCACTGAGCACGGCAGCGTCATTGATGCCGTCGCCCACCATGGCGACGACCGCGCCGGCTGCCTGCAGCGCGCGGATGCGCGCCAGCTTGCCCGCGGGCGTGCAATCGCCTTCGACGCACGTGATGCCCAGGCGCGCGCCCACCTGCTGCGCGATGGCGCGCTGGTCGCCCGAGAGCAGCATGACGGTCTTGCCGGCCTGCTGGAAGTGGCGCACCACCTCCTGCGCATCGGCGCGCAGCGGATCGGCCAGCGCAAAGCCGGCCAGCCATTGGCCCTGGCGGGCCAGGTAGACGCCCAGGCCAGCCGGCGCGGGCGATCCGGCCAGTGCAGCGGCGAAGGCCGCGCTGCCAATGCGGTAGGCCACGCCATCGATGCTGCCTTCCATGCCCTGCCCCTGGCGTTCGCCCAATTGCGCCGCCGGCAGGGCCGGCCCGGCGAAGGCGCGTGCCAGCGGGTGCGCGCTGTCCGACTCCAGCGTGGCCGCCAGCGCGCGGCAGCGCACCTCGTCCAGTTCGCCCAGCAGCACCACCCGCTCGATGCGCGGCTGGCCCACCGTCAGCGTGCCCGTCTTGTCGAACACGATGTGGGTGGCGCGGTGCAGCGTTTCGAGCACGTGCGAGCGCACCACCAGCACGCCACGGCGCAGCAGATTGTCGGTGGCCGCCGCCAGCGCGCTCGGCGTGGCCAGCGACAGCGCGCATGGGCACGACACCACCAGCACGGCGATGGCGATCGGCCAGGCGCGCGCCACGTCGTACCAGCACCAGAAACCGAAGACGGCCACGGCAAACGCCAGCAATGCCAGCACGAAGCGGCTGGCCACCAGGTCGGCCCACTGGGCCAGATGCGGTTTGCCGCGGCCAGCCTGCTCCACCAGCTTGACCAGGCCGGCCAGCGTGCTCTCGCCGGCCGCCGCCGCCACGCGCAGCACCAGCGCGCTGCCCGCGTTGACGGCCCCGCCGGGCACGAAGGCGCCGACCGCGCGTGCCTGTATGGCGCTCTCGCCCGAGAGCAGCGACAGGTCGAGCGCGCCCTCGCCCTCGACGATGACGCCGTCGGCCGGCACCGCCTCGCCCAGCTTGACCAGCACCAGGTCGCCCGGCACCAGCGCTTGCGCGTCCACCGTGGTGGCCAGGCGGCTGGCCGGATAAGCGTCGAGCCGGAAGGCCGCCGCCGGCAAGGCGCCCTGCAGGCGTTCCAGCGCCGCTGCCGCCTTGCGCCGCGCCGTCAGTTCCAGGTAGCGGCTGCACAACAGCAGGAAAATGAACATCGTCACCGAATCGAAATACACCTCCCCCTGGCCGCGCAAGGTCGCCACACTGCTCGCGCCAAAGGCCGCGACAATGCCAAGCGCGACCGGCACGTCCATGCCCGGCGCGCCAGCGCGCAAGCTGGTCCAGGCGCCGCGCAAGAACGGCAGCGCCGAATACGCCACCGCCGGCAAGGTCAGCACCAGGCTGGCCCACGCAAGCAGCGACGCCATCGAAGCGTCGAGCGTGCCGTCGTCGGCCAGGTAGGCGGGAATCGCGTACATCATCACCTGCATCATCGCCAGGCCCGCGACAAACAGGCGGCGCAGCATGGCCTTGCCGTTCTCGTGCAAGCGCTCGCCGTGGCGCGCCGCGTCGAACGGCACGGCCGTGTAGCCGATCGCCCGCAGCGCGGCCAGGATGCCACTGAGTTGGCAAGTCGCGCCATCCCATTCGAGGTGCAGGCGCTCGGTGGCCACGTTCATCTGGGCCGACAGAATGCCCGGCAGGGCCAGCAGGCGTTTTTCGATCAGCCACACGCAGGCGGCGCAGCGGATGCCGTCAACCGACAGTACCGCCTCGTAGGTGTCGCCCTCGCGCCGGAAGCGCTGGACGTCGTTGTCGTACAGGGCCAGCTGCGGCGGCAGGGGCGGCGGCGCCTCGGCGGAAAACGCGCTGCGCTCGCGGTAGTAGCCAGCCTGGCCCAGCGCGACGATGGTCTGCGCGACCGCCTGACAACCGGGGCAGCACATGGGCTGTTCGATGCCTTCGATGTTCACGCGCCATTGCGGCCCGTCGCGGGGCACCGCCTGGCCGCAGTGGAAGCAGCCAGGCGCCGCCATGGCGACCATGTTCATGGCAGCACCGGCGGGGTCAGGCACAAAGCATCGACCCAGCCCAGCGACACGCCGCGCCAGGCGCGCACCAGCCCCAGTACGCCGAAGCCCAGCACCAGCAAGCCGCTGGCCCGGCGCAGCGCCAGGCTGCGCGCCATCTGGCGCAGCGCCAGGCCCAGGCCCAGCATCATCGGCAAGGTGCCCAGGCCGAAGGCGACCATCGTGGCCGCGCCGCTGGCGGCCGATCCACTGAGCATGGCCGTCAGCAGCACGCTGTAGACCATCGCGCACGGCACCCAGCCCCACAGCGCGCCCAGGGCGAAGGCCTTGGGCAGGCTATCCATGGGCAGCAAGGGCGCGAGCAGCGCGCGCACATGGCGCCACAGCCCCTGTCCCAGCGCCTCCACCTGCGCCAGGCCGCGCCAGGCATCCATCAGGTACAGGCCCAGCGCAACGAGCATGCCGTTGGCCAGCCAGTACAGCACATGCTGCAACAGGGCCAGTTGCGACAGGCGCGCCGCAGCGCCGGCCAGGCCGCCGGCCAGCGCGCCGGCCAGCGCATAGCTGCCGATGCGGCCCAGGTTGTAGGTCAGCACCCGCACCGGCGCGCTGGCCGACAGCGGCGTCACCGTCAGCACCGCCACCGGGAAGGCCGGGCGCGCAGTGCCCGCCGCCGAAAAGGCGCTGACGATTCCGCCGCACATGCCGATACAATGCACGCTGCCCAGTAGGCCAGTGAGCACGATGGGCAGCAAGGACAGGATCGGCGGCATCAGCTCAGGCCCGCGCGAGCTCAGGCCGCCAGCAGTTCAAGCCTGGGCTGCCCGGCGCTACCGGCCAGGCAGGCTTCGAGTGCGGCGCGGTCGAGGATTTCCAGGTCGCGGTTGGCGAGCCGGATCCAGCCATTGTTGCGAAAGCGCGCCAGCAGGCGGCTGATGCTCTCGATGGTCAGGCCCAGGAAGGCGCCGATGTCTTCGCGCGACATGCGCAGCTGGAAGGCGCTCGACGAGAAGCCGCGCTGGGCGTAACGGGTGGCCAGGTTGAGCAGGAAGGTGGCCAGGCGCTGTTCGGCCGCCATATTCCCCAGGAACAGCATGGCGGCCTGCTCGCGCAGGATTTCCTGGCTCATCAGGCGATGGAACTGCATCATCAGCTGGGGCATGTCAGCGAGCAGCGTGCCGAGGCGCTCGTAGGGGATCTCGCACACTTCGCTGTCTTCGAGCGCCACCGCGTCGCAGCCGTACAGGCCGGTGCCGATGCCCGACAGGCCCAGCAGTTCGCCCGACATGGCGAAACTGGTGATGCGCTGTTCGCCCTGGCGGTTCAAGTGGGCCGTCTTGAAGTGGCCGAAATGGACAGCATAGAGCTTGGTGAAAGGCTGGCCGACGCGGTACAGGCGCTCGTCGCGCAGGACGCGGCGGCGTTTGCCGATGATTTCGTCGAGGCGGACCAGGCCCGCTTCGTCCAGGCTCTGGGCCAGGCACAGGCGCTTGAAACTGCACTGCGAGCATTTCGCATTGATGGCGCTGATGGTATTCATGGAGGTCCCCAGGTACTGGCTGGAAGCGGCATGCTTCCGATGGGAACCATTATTACTTTTGCCAGCTGTAGGGGAAATCAGGCAAGTCCGTCACCTGATGTAGGGGATCCGTGACACAACAACGTCGGGGGTCACATCTGACATTTGGACATTTCATGCCAACAAGGCGCAGTTAGCTGCAGAGCCCGTGTCCGAATGTCAGATGTGACCCCGACGTTGCGGGTTCAGAGCGTGGTGCGCCGCTTGCGTTTCTTGACCACGCTGGACTGCTCCTGGCCCGGTTTCATCGACGGCGGCGGCGCCACCGGGATGGGAAAGCCGACGAAGACGAGCACGATCAGCACCGGCAGAATCAAGTAAAACAGTGGCCGCTTCCAGTTGATATGGGATTTGAGCATGCCTGCCATCTGGGGCCGCATACAAAAATAACAATACCAACGTCGGGGTCACATCTGACATTCGGACATTTCATTCCGACAAGCCGCCTTTTCCTTCGCCGGCAGCAACAGCCCGGGCCACCGTTTTGGTCGACACGTCGAAATGCGCCGCAATTTCCGGCATCGTATACGCGGTCGTTCGGTAGGCATTTGCCATCGCGATCGCGGGCGTGGGGCCGATACTGGCGTATTCCTCCAGCGACAGGGCCAAGGCACGCCGCTGCCGGCGCGACAGTTCCGGGTCGGTGGCACCACTCCCCTTGCGTCCATGCCGCTGGACAAAGGCTTCATCGCCAAGCAGGCATTGATGGCGCACTTGGACCAGCGGACTGTCCTTGCCCACGCCGGCGAGCACAAACTGCTCATAGTGGACTCGCGCCCGCGCCGGAGGATCACCAAATCGGGCCAGCAGGGCCGCGGATTCGAGCCATGTTGGTGCGTCCCAGCGCCCCATCATGCTGGGGTGGCTGCTCCACTCCCAATCATCGAGCGTTTTAACCATTCCCGCACGCAGCGGATTGAGGACGATATAACGCGACAGCTCCAACAAATATTGATCTTGATCGACGAGTATGGCCTTATAGCGCCCCTGCAGGACGTGCCCATCGAAGCGGTGTCGACGGTTGAAATATTGCGCATAAACGCTGTTAAGCTGGCGCATGCCGGCACCGAGGTTGCCTTCCGGTGTTTCAACCAGCAAGTGATAATGGTTGCCCATCTGGCAGAACGCGTGAATGACAAAATCAAAGCGCTCGCACACCTGTTCCATGGTGGAATACCACACGAGGCGATCGCTCCGTTCAAGGAAAATAGGCATGCGCCGGCTACCACGCGCCGTCACGTGGTAGAACGCACCGGGAAACTCCAATCTGAGCGGCCTGACCATGATGCCATTCTGGATCGGGCGCACCGCCAATGCATGATCTAGCGCAGAAGTGCGGCGTGGCCGCGCGGACAGCCGAGCCCGTGTCCAAATGTCAGATGTGACCCCGACGTTTAAATGATGCCGTGCTCGAGGGCGTAGCGGGTGAGCTCGGCGTTGCTGCTCATGCCCATCTTTTCCAGGATGCGCGTGCGGTAGGTCGTCACGGTGTTCGGCGACAGGTGCAGCAGCTCGCCGATGCGCACCAGCGTCTCGCCCGTCGCGATCAGCTTGAACACTTCGAGCTCACGGTTCGACAAGGCTTCATGGTCGCCGCCGCTGTTGCCGCCCACCAGGCTGGCGAGCTTTTCGACCAGGGTTTCGCTGACATGCCGGCCACCGGCGGCGGCCTTGCGCACGGCGCCGACCAGCACCGCCGTCGGCACGTCCTTGGTCAGGTAGCCGGCAGCGCCCAGCTTGAGCGCGCGCACCGCATAAATCTCTTCGGAATAGGTCGACAGCATCAGCACGGCCATCTTCGGCCACTCGCTGCGCAGGCTTTTGAGCAGGTCCAGGCCATTTTTCCCGGGCATGGTGATATCGACCAGGGCAACGTCGAAGCACTCGCCGGCCAGCAGCTTGAGCGCCTGCACGGCGTCGCCGGCCTCGCCAGCCACACTGATGCCTTCGGCGGTGCTGAGCATCAGGCGCACGCCGTTGCGGGCGATCGCGTGGTCGTCCACCAGCAGCACGCGGATCGGATTACTTGTCATGGTTCGGTTCCAGTGGCAGGCGCAGCGAAAGCGTCGTGCCGCTCCCGGCCACACCCTTGATCGTCAATTCACCTTCAAAGCGCCGGCTGCGTTCGTGCATGCCCAGGATGCCCCAGGATTCGCGGTCGAGCAAGCCTTCGGTGTCGATGCCCTTGCCGTCATCGGCGATGGCCAGCAGCACGGCGGCGCCGTCGCAATCGACGCTCAAGCTCACGCTGTGCGCTTCGGCGTGGCGCGCGACATTGGTCAGCGCTTCCTGCACGACCCGGAACAGCATCGTGCTGCGCTCGGGATCGAGCTCCAGGGCCAGCGCCGCCGGCGTGGCCTGGCAGGTACACACCAGGCCCGTGCGCCGCTGCACCTGGTCGGCATACCATTCAAGCGCGGCCCAGATGCCCAACTGGTCGAGCACGCTGGGACGCAGGTCGGTGATCACGCGCCGCACCGTCTCGATGGCGCTCTGGGCCAGGCCGGCCGTGTCGGACAGCAGCGGGTCGGGCGCGACACCAGCCTGGGTGGCGCGCTCGATGGCTACCGAGATATAGGCCTTGATCCCGGTCAGCAGGCCGCCCAGTTCATCGTGGATCTCTTGGGCGATGCGCTTGCGCTCGTGCTCCTTGATCTTTTCCTGGTGCGTGGCCAGGCGGCGCAGGTCTTCCTGCGACTGGCGCAGCGCCGCCTCGGCCAGTTTGCTCGGGGTGATGTCGACCAGGATGCCTTGCATCAGCAGCGCATTGCCGGCGTTGTCGTAGACGACTTCAGCCTGGTCGCGGAACCAGCGCGCTTGGCCATCGCGCGTGAGCAGGCGGTATTCGATATTGAGGGCTGTGGCGTCGACCCGCGCCGCGTGCACGGCTGCCATCACGCGCGCGCGCTCGTCCGGGTGGACCTGGGCCGCGTGGCGCGCGGGATCGGCCATCCATTCGACAGGGCCGAAGCCGAGCGTGCGAATTTGCGGGCTCATATACAGCAAGGTGTCGGGCGTGCCCAGGGCGGCCATGTAGGTGATGGCCTGGATCTGCTCGACCAGGGTGCGGAAACGCGCCTCGACCTGGTGCTTGTCGTCGATCAGGCGCTGTTCGCGCAGCATGCGCTCGATGGCGCTGGGCAGCTGCGCCAGGTAGTGGCTGTCGACGTCCTTGACGATATAGTCGCGCGCGCCGCGCCGCATCGCTTCGGCGGCCACGGTGGCGCTGTCGGCGCCGGTGAGCATCATCACGGGGATGGCGGCGTTGGCCAGGCGATCGAGGAATTCGAGCCCGGTCAGGTCGGGAAGGCGGTAGTCGAGCAGGATGCAGTCGGGCGCCTCGGCGCGCGCGGCGTCAAGCCCGTGCTGGCCGCTGTCGGCTTCAAGCAGGACGAAGGGCCGCCCACTCCAGCCGGCCAGCGCGCGCCGGCAGGCCATGCGGTCGACCTGGTCGTCCTCGACCAGCAGCACGCGGATCGGGCCGCCATCAGCGAGCGTGTTCACGGCATTTCGCTCAAGGTCCAGTACATGTCGACCGAGCGCATCATCTCGACGAAGCGGCGGTAGTCGACCGGCTTGGCCATATAGCCGGCCACGCCGAATTCGAAGCTGCGCAGCTTGTCCTGCTGCTCTTCGGACGTCGTCAGCACCACCACGGGAATGCGGCGCAGCGCTTCGTCGCGCTTGATCTCTTGCAGGAATTCGATGCCATTCATGATCGGCATGTTCAGGTCCAGCAGGATGATGCAGGGGCGCTCGCTGGCCGGATCGCGCAGGTAGTCGAGCGCCGCTTCGCCATTCTCGCGGTTGACGACGGTATTGACGACCTTGATTTCCTTGAGCGCGCGCAGGATCGTCATCACATCGACGCGGTCGTCCTCGACCAGCAGGATCGGTTTATTTGTTACATGCATTTAGGGCTTCCTGTGCTTGGGCAGTGTGAACCAGAACCGGGTGCCCTGCCCCATCACGGACTCGAGCCACACCCTGCCATGGTACATCTCGACGATTTTCTTGACCAGTGCCAGTCCCACGCCGGTACTTTCAACGCGGTCGCGCGCGGCCAGGGTCTGGAACAGCTGGAAGATGCGCTCGAAATGGCGCTCCTCGATGCCGGGCCCGTTGTCGCTGACATAAAAGCGCCAGCTGTCACCGCCGTCTTCGCAGCCGACGTGGATGGCGCCGGCCGGCTTGTCCATATGCTTGATGCCGTTCGCGACCAGGTTGTGGAACACCTGTTCGATGCGGGTCGGCTCGCACGTCACCGTCGGCAGCGCCGTGTCGATGCTGACGGCGATGCCGGGCGGGGGCGCCAGCAGGTCGATCACATTGGCCACCACGCGGTTCAGGTCGACCGGCAAGCTCGCCTCGCGCACGCGGCCCACGCGCGAGTACTGCAGGATGCCGTCGATCAGGCCGCCCATGCGGTGCACGCGGTTGATCAAGAGGCGCATATGCTCCTTGCCTTCGTCATTGAAGTGGTGCGCATAGTCGGTGGCGAGCCAGTCGGCCAGCGAACCGATGCCGCGCAGCGGCGCCTTCAGGTCGTGCGAGACCACATACGCAAAATTCGACAGTTCTTCGTTGGCGCTGCTGATTTCGGCCAGCAGCGCGGCGTTGCGCTCTTCGGCCAGCTTGCGCTCGGTAATATCACGCACCAGGCCGGTGAACATGCGCCGCTTCCCGATCTTCATTTCGGCCACCGCCAGGTCCATCGGGAACACCGAACCGTCCTTGCGCCGCCCCGCCACTTCGCGGCCCTTGCCGATGATGCGCTGCTCGCCCGTCTCCAGGTAGCGCGCCAGGTAGCCGTCGTGGGCGCTGCGGTGCGGTTCGGGCATGAGCATCGACACGTTCTGGCCGGCCACCTCGGCCTCGGCGTAGCCGAACAGGCGCGTGGCCGCCGGATTCATGCGCTCGACGATGCCGCCTTCGTCGATCGTGATGATGGCGTCGACCGCCGTCTCGAAAATGGCGCGCATGCGCGCTTCGCTCTCCTGCAAGGCCAGTTCGGCCGCTTTGCGCGCACCGATATCGTGCACCGTGGCCATCACCATCGGGCTGGCGGCGGGCGTATCGAGCGGCGACAGGCTCACTTCGACGGGAAACTCGCGGCCGTCGCGGTCAAGCCCGTGATGCTGGTGAGCAGCGCCCCGCCACCGCGCGGAACCTCCACGTCCACG
>JAZJYP010000069.1:0-14341 GCA_040390345.1 Pseudomonadota bacterium
ACACGGGCCCAGCTGTAATGCGCGCATTACAGCTGGGCCCGTGTCCGAATGTCAGATGTGACCCCGACGTTTGCCGACGTTTTTTCATTTGGGCGCCGGCAGGCTGGCGCGGGCGTTGCGCGCCATCGTTTCGAATTCGGCGGCCGGCAGCGGGCGCGAAAACATATAGCCCTGGGCGTAGTCGCAGCCGGCATCGGCCAGCAAGGCGCGCTGCAGCTTGGTCTCGACCCCTTCGGCCACCACTTTGAGCCCCAGCTTGTGGGCCATCACGATGATCGCTTCGCACAGGGCCAGTTCGCCCACATCGTCTTCGATCTTGCTGACGAAGGACTGGTCGATCTTGACGTAGTCGAGCTCGAAATTCTTCAGGTGCGACAGCGAGGAATAGCCGGTGCCAAAGTCGTCCAGCGCCACCTGCAAGCCCATGTCGCGGTAGTCGTGCAGCAGCGCGATGACGGCTGCGGCGCCATCGAGCAGCACGCTCTCGGTGATCTCGATGACAATGCTCGACGGCGGCAATTCCAGCTCGGCCAGGTAGGCCAGCCACCCCTGGTAGAGCTCCTTGTCGCGGCGGAACTGGACCGGTGACTTGTTGACGCTGATCTGGAAGTGCGGGTCCAGCACCTGCTGCCACTGCTTGACCTGCTGGGCCGCCTGGCGGAAGGCCCAGTTGCCAATTTCAACGATCATGCCGTTCGATTCGGCGAAGGGGATGAACTCGGCCGGTCCCAGCAAGCCGCGCGCGGGATGGCGCCAGCGCAGCAGGGCTTCGGCCTTGTGCACGGCACCTGTGGCCAGCGAAATGATGGGCTGGTAGACGACTTCGAATTGCGCTCGCGCGATCGCCTCGCGCAAGTCGGCAGCAATATCCTGGCGCGCCTGGGCCGCTTCCTGCAAGTCCGGCGTGAAATAGCTGAAGTGGTTGCGCCCGGCCTTCTTGGCCGCATACATGGCCTGGTCGGCGCGCGCCAGCAAGTCGTCGACGTCGCGCGCGTCGGGCGGATACAGGGCAATGCCCACACTGGCCGAAATGAAGGCATGTTCCTCGCCCAGCTCGAAACGCTGGGCCAGCGAACTGATGATGGCCTGGGCGATGCGGTCGACACTGCCCACGTGCTCGAGCCCGGCCAGGATGACGGTGAATTCGTCGCCGCCCAGGCGCGCCAGCGTGTCCGAGGCGCGCACGCAGGCGGCGATGCGGCGCGCCGCTTCCACCAGCAGGGCGTCGCCCATCGCGTGGCCGAGGCGGTCGTTGACTTCCTTGAAATAGTCGAGGTCGATGAACAGCAGCGCCAGGAAGGCGGCGCCGCGGTCGGCCTTCTTGGTTTCCTGGCCCAGGCGGTCAAGGAACATGTGGCGGTTGGGCAGGCCGGTGAGCTCGTCGAAATTGGCCTGGTGCCAGATCAGCGCGGCCGACTCCTTGCGCTCGGTGATGTCGGTCACCAGCGCCAGCGCACCGACATAATTGCCGCCATTGTCGAAGATCGGATTGGTGGCCAGGGTGGTCCACAGTTCGACGCCGTCCTTGCGGATGAACTTGAACTCGTGGCGTTCGGCCACGCCCTGCTGGCGGCGCGCGATATTGCGCTCCATGATGACCTGGCCTTCGGCATCCATGAACGCGTGCAGGGGCCGGTCGAGCATCTCTTCGATCGTGTAGCCGAGCATGCTGGCCATCTTCGGATTGACGAAGCTGGTGTGGGCGCTGGCGTCGATTTCCCAGATCCCCTCTTCGGCCGTATGGACGATGCGGCGAAAACGCTCTTCGCTGCGTTCGAGGGCGGCCAGCTTGCCTTCGGCATGTTCGACGACCACGCGGCAGGCCTGGCCGCTGCCATCGGCGCTGGCGAGCAAGGTGACGGGAAAGCCGGTGCCGGGGCGCCCGCGCGTCATTTGCACGCAACACTGTTCGGGCACCACGCTGTTCAGGGCGCGCCCGATGAAGCTGTCGAAGTCGCGCAGGAATGGGGTGCTGATGAAGCTGCGCAGGCGGTGCATGCCCGGGGTGTTGCGCGCAATGCCGAGCATCTCGGCGCCGACCAGGTTGACCTGCAAAATGGTGGTATCGAAGCCGACGACGAAGTAGCCGATCGGCGCGAGCAGGTAGAGATCGTTATAGACGGCCTGGTCGCGCTCATAGCGCAGGCGCTCGGGTGTGACGGCGCCATTGCCATGGTCGGCCGGCGCGAGTGCGCCATCGCCAAGCGGGGTGAACAGGGTGTGGTGGCGGCCCAGCGGTGCGGCATCGAGCGTGCGATCGCGGTTGCGCATGCGCGGGCGTGTGCGCGCGCCATCGTGTTCCGACGCGCCTGTGCCAGCGTAACCAGGTGCAGCCTGCTCGTCCTTGTCCATCTTGCCCCGCCCTGCCTGCTGCGCGTCAATCGGATAGCCCTGTTGCCAAGACTATCATGCCAATGCGCGCGGTGTCGAGCAGGGCTTAGCGGTGCGCGCGATTCAAACGACGTTCGGCCAGGCGCTGCAAGTGTTCGAACATCAGGCTCAGGCACCAGTAGATCAGGGCTGCGGCGATATACAGGGGCAAGGGCCTGAAGGTGGTGGCAATGACTTCTTTGGTGGCAAGCATGAGTTCGGTCATGGTGATGACCGACACGAGCGAGGTGTCCTTGATCAGGCTGATCAAGGTGTTGCTCATCGAGGGCACCGCCACGCGCAGGGCCTGGGGCAGGATGATGTGGGCCAGGGTTTGCCAATAGCCAAGGCCCAGGCTGAAACTGGCGCGCCACTGGCCGAGCGCAATGCTGGCGATGGCGCCGCGCAGGCTCTCCGACAGGTAGGCACCGGCATTGAGCGAGAGCGCCAGCACACCGGCCGTGACGGGTGTGAATTCGATGCCGACGCTGGGCAGGCCGTAGTAGATGACGAACAGCTGCACCAGCAAGGGCGTGCCGCGCATGACGCTCACATACAGGGAAGCGGGCCAGCGCAGGATGGCCCAGGACGACATGCGCAGCACCGCCACCGGGAAGCCGAGCACCAGGCCACCGGCCATGGCGGCGACGGCGAACATCAGGGTGTAGAGCGCGCCGGTGAGCATCACCGGCGCCGCCTGGCGCAGCAAGTCGAGCAGCTCGCTCATGGGGTGGCGCGGCTGACGTCCACGCCGAACCACTTGACGGCGACCTTCTTCAGGCTGCCATCGGCGCCGGCCTCCTGCAAGGCCTTGTTGAGCGCGGCCTTGAATTGCGGATTGCCCTTCTGGAAGGGAATGCCCATGCGTTCGATATTGCCCACGCGCGCGCCGGCCCGCACCGGCAAGGCCGTGTTGCTGAGCAGGTAGGCGACCATCAGGCTGTCGTTCAAGGCGGCGTCGATGCGGCCCACGGCCAGGTCTTGCAGGTTTTCCGGCGCGGCCGGATAGCTCTTGACCTCGATGCCGCCGGCGGCCTTGGCCTGGGCTTCGAACACGGTGCCCTGCCCCACGCCGACTTTCTTGCCTTTCAGCTCGGCCAGGCTGGTGTAACTGGACTTGTCGTTCTTGCGCACGATCAGTTGCGGGCTGGAATAGGTGTAGGGCTCGGAGAAGTCGAACGTTTCCATGCGCTTGGCCGTGATGCCGACCTGGCTGACGATGACGTCATATTTACCGGCCGCCAGGCCGGCCAGGATGGCGCTCCATTCGGTGGCGACGAATTCCGGCTTGAGGCCCAGCCTGGCCGCCAGCAGGCGCGCCACGTCGACATCGTAGCCGGACAGCTGGCCCGTCTTCTGGTCCTTGAAATTGAAAGGCGGATAGGTGCCTTCCATGGCGATCTTGAGCGTGCCGCGCGCCTTGGCGGTGTCGAGCAGGTCGGCGGCGCAGGCGTGTGCGGCCAGGACCAGGGTGAGGCAGGCCGCGGCGGCCGAGAAGTACTTGCGCATCTGCTATCCAGGTTTCAGGCGGAAAGCGCTTTTATACCCGGAAAGGTGGCTCCCTGTACAGGAAAAGCGCTGTGCGATAAGGCCCATGCATGCAGCCAGTCGCCCAGCTTATGGCTGGCGCCCCAGGGATTTGCGCCCGAAAGGATGGCCGACGACGAGCACCGTGCTCGCGACCAGGCTCGACAAGCCCAGCACCAGCTGCACCAGGCGGTCGTCGGGCAAGATCCAGATCGCACCGCGCGGCTCGGTGGCGCCGGTGGCGGCGCAGATCAGGGGCGCGATCCAGCCCGCTTCGTCATCGACATCGAGCACGATGGCGTCGCCCGTCGTTTGCAAATAGACCCGGCCGCCCTCGGCCAGCGTGAAGCAGACGCCATAGCCGCTCTCGGTCGGGCTGATGTGTTCGAGCAGGCTGCGGTTGTGCTCCTCGATCCACAGTTCGACGTCTTGCGGCGTCGTCAGGCCAGTCCAGGGGATGGGGCGAAAGCGCGGGGCGGGAGGAACAGCGTGTGTCATATCACAGAAGGCAGGCGGGCAAGGCGCGTATCCTACCATGTGGGCCATGCCGGCCGGCCGCAGGAGGATGCGATGAAATACCTACGCCATTACGAATCGGAATTTAGCCGCTTCATGCAAGCTTACCTGGCGCGCCACCCGGAGGTGCCGGACGACCAGCGCCACGGCTGGTACCTGCTGTGGGACAAGCAGGTCGACTTCGATGATCTGGCGCGCGCGCAAAACGATACGGTGCCAGATAAACCCTATCACTATGAGTGAAACCGATTAATACAATTTTTGTTGTGAAATGCAAATAGTAATTGCGAAGTAGCAAGGAAAGACTAAGATGGTTCCTGCGAGGTTCGCTTATTGGTAAAGCCCAGTCAAGAACGGTCCCCATACCCAAGACTGATAACCAGGTTCGATTCCTGGGCCCCGCACCAGTTTCCTTTGTACGATGAAAAGAGCAAGACCGGTAGTTTTTGACCCGCGCCCACCCCCTTGGGACGCGGGTTTTTTCTTGGCCCTTGCTTATGCCTGACCGTCCTGGATGGCGCGGCTCAGTTCGCTCGCCTTGAGCGTGCTCATCAAGCTCATCATGGTCGACAGTGCATTGCCATCGCCGCCGCCAAGCTGGATCTGCGGCACCAGCGGCACGCGTGCCGTTTCGAACGCTTCGGCCAGGCGCAGCATCACCGTCTGCATCAGCTGCTTGTCGGCGCCCTCGCCCTGCATCGCTTCGGACTTGGCGTGGATGGCCGCCGCTTCGGCTTCACCGACCGAACGGATGGCCGAGGCACGGCCCGAGCCTTCCATCTCCTGCTTGAATTTTTCGGCATGGGCCAGCGCCTCGATTTCCTGGCGGCGCTTTTCGGCGGCCTTCGCATTGGCCGAGCCCTGGTTTTCCTTGATCGAGATATCGACCAGGGAACCGGTCAGCTCCTTCTGCTTGGCGGCGCGCTGCTCGGCTTCATTGAGTTCGCGCTGCTTGTCGGCGGCGATCTGCTTCTGGGCAAAGGTTTCCACCTGCTCGCGCGCGATCTGGCGGTCACGCAGCTGGGCCATGATGTCTTCGATGCGGGTGTCGCCCGGCTGCGGCTTCGGTGTGCCGATCAGCACTTCCTGGAATTCGAGCGA
This sequence comes from Pseudomonadota bacterium, assembly GCA_040390345.1. Classification (GTDB taxonomy): domain Bacteria; phylum Pseudomonadota; class Gammaproteobacteria; order Burkholderiales; family Burkholderiaceae_D; genus Telluria_A. The sequence continues at coordinate 5,515 of JAZJYP010000069.1, forward strand.
ATAGGCGGCGAAACGGCGCATCATCTCTTCCGACGCGTGTGTCTGCAGTTCGCTGCGCGACTGGATCAGCTCGATGAAGGTCTTGGTCTGCGAGACGTTCTTGAAGTAGGACGAGACCATGGGGTCGAGCGTCTGCTCGACCAGTTGCGCCACATTGCCAAAGCGCTGCACCACCATCGGCGCCTTGCGGTAGTCGATATGCACCACCACCGACAGCGGCAGCTGCGGCTCGAACGCATCCTTGGTGATGAGGGTGATTTCGCGCAAGTTCTTGTCGAAGCTCGAACCGCTTTCGCCGGACTTCCACATCAGCACGAAGTTCGTCGTTGGCACCAGCTCGATCTTGCCGGCGTAGGTGTTGAAGGCATACTTGCCTGGCATGAGCGGGTCGCGCCAGACGCCGCGGCAGCCGCTCGCAACGAGCTCGCCATGGCTGTAGTCGCCGCCCGACAAGTCGTCACCCTTGTGGCCCGTGTACGACACCACCACCCCGGTGAAGCCGACCGGGATGATGGTCTTGCGGATGAATTCCACGGTGGCGAACAGGCGGTTGATGAAGTAGGTGCCTTCAACGAGCACGCGCTCCTGGCGGCCGCGCCGGCCACCGGCGCCGAGGAACAGTTCCGGCTCCTGGAAGGCGTTGTGGGCGTCACCGACGTCCGGGGCCAGCAGTTCATCCTTGGGCAGGCCGGGGCCATCCATCACCGTCACCACGGCGAGGTGGTCGGAGTCGTGCGAACCGGTCACTTCCTTGATGACCACCGGGGTGAAGCCCGAACGCTCGACCAGCACGTCGCGCATCTGCTCGTAATAGGCCTTCTCCTGCGCGTCGAGCGACATCGAATAGGTCGCTTCGTCGGTCATCACGACAAACAGCGCCGGATTGATGATATGCGTGCCTTCGCGCAGGATCTTGCGCTGCGGGCCTTTCTGCCCACCGGCCGTGAGGAAGGCGCGCGCGTCGCGGAAATTGTCGATGCGCGCGTTGTCGGCCAGGGTCTGGCCGGCCGGCAGGTCGCCGCCGTCGCGCGCGAACACATAGGCGATCTTGCCCTGGGTGACCGAGACCATCGGGTGGATGTGGATGCGGTACTGGAACGGCGCGAAGAAGTGGAAACCGCCGCGGCGCAGCTCAGCTTGCAAGCCGGCCTCGCCGGCCAGGGCCAGCAGGCCCGTTTGCACGGAGCCCGACGAGCTCCACAGTTTTTCGACGACACCGACGCGGTCGTTCGGGATGTACTTGACGACGCCGGAAAGTTTGAGCAACAGTCCAACGATGAGCAGGACGATCACTGCGCTCACGACTAAGGATGCAATATCACTGCTCGATAACAGGCTTGACATACAGGTCTTTCGGTTGTGGGTAAGGCTGGGGATGCGAATGGGGGGCGGCGTTCCCGGCAGGCGGGCGCGGGGCAGTGCGATGCTGCACTGCCGTGTACTGCTGCGTAGCGGCGACGCGATGGTCTGAGGGAACCACGTTATTGTTGTTGATGCTCATTGGATGGCATGCCCCATTCTGGCACAAAACCGGACTATTGTGCACTGCAGCATCTCGACTGGAGGATTCCCTCTAATTGATGTCCTTTCGTAAAGTTTTGTAAGGCCCCGGCATGCCCGCCGATGGCGTGCTACGCTTCGCGCCACGTCCACTTCGCCGAACTGTCGATGCGCCTTTTCTTCATCTGCTGCCTGCTGGCAAGCACCCTGACCGGGTCCACAGCGCGCGCCGAGAGCGTGCGCGCCGACCAATTGCAATTGCGCTGGCGCCTGGTAGGCAATGAATTGACGCCAGGCGCGCCGCACGGCAGGTCGCACGCGCGCCTGACGCTGAGCAATCCCGGCCGCACCGCCCTGCCGGCCCAGGGCTGGGGCTTGTATTTCAACAGCATGGACGGCGTTCAAACGGGGCCGGCCGGCGCCGGCATGGTGCTCGAGTCGCTCGGCGGGCAGTGGTTCCGCCTGCGCCCGGGTCCCGGCTTCAGCGCACTGGCGCCTGGTGCGAGCGTGGAGTTCGACTACCTTCACCTCGGCGTGCTGAACAACACCGACATGGCGCCGCGCGGCCCCTACCTCGCGGCCGACAGCGACCCGGAATCGGGCACGGCGATCGCCGACTACCGCTACGAAGCCATGGCGCAGCCAGTACTGGCGCCGCACGTTCTGTATGCGCGCAACGCCGCCACGGTGGACTTGCCCGTCGCCGCCCTGCCCCCGGTTTTCCCCACGCCGCTGCGCGTTGATGCGCTGCCCGGCAGCTTGCCCCTGGCGCGCATGCCGCGCATCGACGCGGCGCCGGCCCTGCGCGGCGAAGCCGAGGCGGCGCGCGCGCTGCTGGGCGGCTACCTGGCCACCTCCGGCGCGCCTGCGTCCGTGCTGCGCCTACGCATCGGCAAGATCGCCGGCCTGGCCTCGCCCGAGGCTTACCAGCTGACGATCGATGGGCGCACCGGCATCGAGCTCACCGGCGCCACGCCGGCGGCCGTGTTTCGTGGCCTGCAATCGCTGCGCGCGCTGCTGCCGGTCGCGCCCGGCGCGGCCGTGGAGCTGCCGGCGCTGCGCATCGTCGACGCGCCGCGTTTCGCCTACCGCGGCTTGCAGCTCGATGTGGCCCGCAATTTCCAGTCGAAAGAGACGGTATTCCGCCTGCTCGACCTGATGGCGCGCTACAAGCTCAACACGTTCCACTTCCACCTGAGCGATGATGAAGGCTGGCGCCTCGCCATTGCCGGCCTGCCTGAACTGACCGATATTGGTGCGCGGCGCGGCCACAGCTTGTCGGGAACAGGCCACCTGCCTCCGGCCTATGGATCCGGCCCTGCGCTGGACGATCCGCATGGCAGCGGCTACTACAGGCGCGCCGACTACCTCGCCATCCTGCGCTACGCCGCGGCGCGCCACATCGACGTCATTCCGGAACTGGAAATGCCGGGCCACGCGCGCGCCGCCGTGAAGGCCATGGAGCGACGCTATCGCCTCAACGATCCTGACGACCGCTCCGAGTATGCGTCGCCCCAGCTGTACCGGGACAATGTCATCAACCCGGGCATGGAAGGCAGCTATGTTTTCATCGAACACGTCGTCGCCGATATCGTCGCCATGCACAAGGAAGCCGGCATGCGCCTGCGCACGATCCATGTCGGTGGCGATGAACTGCCCGAGGGTGCCTGGGAGGAGTCGCCGGCCAGCCAGGCCTTGATGCAGCGCCATCGGCTCGCCTCGCGCGCCGACCTGTGGGACTATTTTTACGACCGCGTCGACCGCATCCTGAAAAAACACGGCCTGTTTGCCTCCGGCTGGGAAGAGCTCGGCGCGCGCCCGGCCAGCGTCGATGGCAAGACCAGATTGGTTCCCAATCCCGCCTTCCGCCGGCGCGGCTTCCATGTCTACGTCTGGAACAATCTCGGCGCGGCCCAGGACCTGGCCTACCGGCTGGCCAATGCCGGCTACGGCACCGTGCTGGCACCGGTGTCGAACCTGTACTTCGACATGGCACACTTCCAGAGTGCGGACGAACCGGGCGTGAACTGGGGCGCCTATATCGACCTCGAGAACGTGTTCGACTTTGTGCCACTCGACTTCGTGAAACCGGGTGGCGGCGCGGTACAGCTGACGGACAAGGGCAAGGCCAACATCCTGGGACTGGAAGCGACGCTGTTTACGGAAACGGTGCGCGAGCGCGCGCGCATGGACTACCTGCTCATGCCGCGCATGCTGGCCCTGGCCGAACGCGCCTGGGCGCGCGATCCGGCCTGGACGCGCGCGCCCGACGCGGCGGCGGTGGCGCGCCTGCATGGGCACGACTGGTCGGTGTTTGCCAACCAGCTGGGCAAGCAGGTCCTGCCGCGCCTCGACGCCGAGGGCAGCGGCATTGGCTACCGGATTGCGCCGCCGGGCCTCATGGTCGAGCAAGGCCGGGTACTGGCCAACCACCAGCTGCCCGGCTTCATATTGCGCTACACGCTCGACGGCAGTGAACCAAATGCTGCAAGTTCCATCGTCGCCGGCCCGATTGCGCACAAGGGAACAATTCGCGTGGCCGCGTTTGCCGCCAACGGACGGTCCGGAAAGTCTGCACTGATCGACAACCCCTGAGACTTATGGGAGGCGCTTCCTCGCCGGCGGCGGGGCCAGGACACGCGGCGGAACCGTCTGCGTGGCCACCGGCGGATGGGCAAGCTGGCGCGCCACCTCGTCCTGCAACAGGCGGAAGGCGGCCAGGAAAGCGCCAACGAAGGTGAACACCGTGGTGAACATCAAGGCAATGATCCACATCAGCAAGCTCGACTTCAATTCGTCCAGCCCGCTCTTGAGCTCCTGTTTGGTCACGTAATTGGCTTCGATGACGTCCATTTTCGTGCGCAATTGAACAAGGCCTTCGGCCAGCGGCTTCAGTTCCTCCTTGCTTGCACATTTAGCAACAGATGCTTCCACCCGTGCGAGGTCCGCGCCGCTGGCGGTATTGGCGCGAAGATCGGCGATGGCTTCTTCCACGCGCGCAAGGTCCGCGCGGCTGGCGTAGTTGGCGCGAATATCACGAATGGCAGCTTCCACACGCGCAAGATCGGTGCGGGTCGCGTAGTTCGAGCGGATAATGGCCAGGTCGGTGGCGAACGGATCGAATTGGACGCGCGTGATCAGATTGGCGCGCTGGAAAGCAAGCTCGGCCTTCACATCGGCCATGTCCTTTTCCAGCGAAGCGACGCGCGCATCCATCTTGTCGGCTTGTTCGTCCATGATAAAGATAGGACGCGCCAGCGGACGGAAAGTTCCCTTAACCTTTCCAGGTGCGCTTCAAGCCCGTGTCGGCGTGGATCCAGCCGCCGCGCGGACCGGCGCGGTAGTAGAAGCCGACCCCACCCTGGCGGAAACTCTTGACCAGGCCGCCCAGCACTTCGGCATTGAGGTTGGCGATGCGGATATCGGCCGCCTTGCCTTCGATGTGCAGGGACTGGCGCGCGGCCGGCACGCCCTGCTCGATGAGCTTGTTGTTGGACGCGGCCGTGCGGTAGCCGGACAGGATTTCCAGCGGCTGCTCGATGCCGTAACGCGCCACGAAGGCCTGCGTGCCCCACAGCGTTTCGAACAGCTTGGGGTCGATCGCTGCCGTTTCCTTGCCGTTGACGTCGCGCAGCAAGTGGCACAGCTCCTGGTAGGCGGCATCGATGATCTCGCCGTCCTTCCAGTACAGCAGGCTGGCCGTCTCGCCACTGGCTGGGCGCACCACGCTCAAGGTACGCGGGCGCAGCCAGAATTCCAGGTCCAGCGCCTGGGCGTCAAAAATGTCGGGCGGCGGCGCCATCCCGGTCGCGGGCGCCGGCGCTGCCACGGCCGACGGCGCCGGCTTGTGCTTCACCTGCACCGTCCTGGGCGTGCTGGCGGCGGCGCAGCCGATCAGCGGCGTGCCGATGCAGCCGGCCAGCGAAGCCTGGAGAAAAGCGCGCCGTGTCAGCATGTCAGCCGAAGGGAATGTAGTCGAAGCCGGCGGCGATCGAACCGATCACGGCGGCCTGGTTTTCCGCGCTCTCGCTGATCAGGGCGAGCACGTCGGCGCGGCCGAAACCGCCGTCAATGGCCTTGACCCAATAGTCGAAGCCGGCCGGCTCCGGCGCACGGTGCAGCACATTCGTGTAGACCTTGTTGACGAAGTCGCTGCTGCTCGGATTGGCGCCGTACATGGCCTTGAATTCGTCACTGCCCATGAAGCCGGCGGCAATCGAGGTAGCGCTGGTGCCGTGGTCCATCTGGGCGATCCAGAAGCCGAGGCCGGCGGCGTCGGGCTTGCGGTCAAAGGCGGCCTGGTAGACACGGTAGACCTTGCCGCCGTTGCCGTCGATGTCCAGGCCCACGTTCATGTCGCCAAAGACGAGGCGCTCGACGCCGGAGAGCGCGTCGACATTGCCGTGACCGTCGTTGACGTCGAAACCGAGCCCTGTCGTCGAGACGGTGTAGCCGGCGCGCGCGCCGCTGAAGGTGGCCGTGTCGGTCCCGGCGCCGCCGGACAGGGTGTCGCTGCCGCTGCCGCCATTGAGCGTGTCGTTGCCGTCGCCGCCTTCGAGAAGATCGCTGCCGCCGCCGCCGACGAGGGTGTCGTTGCCGCCCAGGCCGACCAGGTGGTCATTGCCGTCCGCACCCGTGAGCGTTTCGTTGGTGGCGTAGCCGATCATGTAGTGCGAACCGGTGCTGTTGTCCCAGGGGTTGACGACATCGGTGAGCGTGGTCGGCTTCAGGGTCCAGCCGATATCCTTCAGCATGGCCAGTTCAAGGCGGCCCGGCACGTAGCGCTCGCCAAGCTTGAAGTAGTAGCCGTTGAAATTGCTCGCTTCGAGCCATGGCTGGGTGCTGTCGGCCAGGGTCGGTCCGGCGCCCGTGTGGTAGGCGCCCTGCGAGCCGCCGAGGCGGATTTCGACGGGTGCGCCGATCAAGGCCGTCGTGGCCGGGCCATTGAAGAAGGCCTTGCCGTTGCTGACCGTCAATTGCTGGTCCCAGGCCGACTCGTAATCGCCCGGCAAGGCGCCGGTGGTGATGTCGCGCCAGCCGATGAAGCCCATGCCGTGCATCATCTCGTGCATGACGACGCTGAAGCCGTCGGTTTTCCCGGCCGGCACGGCGCCGGTAAACGCGTTGGCGATGTTCGGATCCCACCAGAGCCCGGCCATGTAGCTTGAGGTCGGATCGATATTGATGACCAGGTCGGCCTTGGACGGGTTCGGGTCGACGCCGTCGACCGACTCCTTGATCAGCGACGCTTCCCAGATGTCCATGCCATTGGTCTTGCCGACGTAGGCGATGTCGCCATTGCCGGAAAAGCGGCCGGTGGAGGTCGCTTCAACGACGACATTGATGTCGACCGTGCCCTTGAAGACCACATACTGGTCGAGGTAGCGGATGGCCGCCTCGATATTGCTGCCCAGGAGGGGATAGGCGGCCAGGGTGTTATTCGGGTCGGTATAGGTGATCTTGACGTCGGCCATTTAGATGCTCACGGGTAAGAAAACGCCAACATACCACAAGAGAACGCCTTAGGCACTACATGTGCAGAAGCGCTTTTTGGTTTCTGTGCCGGTGTCGGCGCCCAGCTTTTTCCAGAAGAAGTCGCACTCGACGCCGTAGCAGGATTTCTCCTTGCCGGCATGGATGTAGCCGTGGCGGCTGTAGAAGGCGCGCGCGGTGGCGGTGCTATGCAGGCGCATGACGCTGACGCCCCAGCTGCGCGCCTGGCATTCGACGCCGGCCAGCAAGGCCTTGCCCAGGCCCGTGTGCAGCGCTTCGGGCAGCACATAGCACAGCGAGAGCTTGCCGGCCTGGGTCAACAGCGCCACACCCTGGACCTGGCCATCGCGTTCGGCCACGAGGCAGAAATTGCTGGGCGAGGCGAACCAGCTGGCGACATTTTGCGGGGTCTTGTTGCCTAGCCAGCTGGCCAGGATGGCGGGGTCGTTGTGGTGGTCTTGCAGGCAGCATTCGAGGATCGAGCGGCGCAGCACGTCGCACGCCGCGAAGGCGTCGTCCGGAACTGCAGTGCGAATAGTCATGCCCATGTGCGCTCACAAAACAATAGATATCAGGTAAAAGCTGTTTCCGCCCTTCAAGCGTACGCCCCGACTATACACCGATCGCGCGACGCCGCTGTTGCGCCAACGCCGCGGCTGGTGGGAGCGGATTGTAACCATGCATATGCGTTTTCACAATAGAAAAGAATATGCAGGATTGCAACACGCATGCACGCCGCCAAACCTGGGCAGGATGGCCATCTTGGAAGTTTACAAAGGCTTCTGCGCCACAATGCCGCTTTTTTTTGCATCCGGAGTCAATTTCAGCGTGCCCCCATAGACAGCGCCCAGCGGTAATGCTATCGTCCGTTCCAAGTTGCCCCATAGCTAGTAAACTGCCCTTTATTGGATCGCCATGTTCAAACAGATTTTTGCCGCCGCCATGTTCGCCAGTGCCGCCGCCAGCGCGCTGGCCGTGCCGCTCGGATCGCAATCGGTGCTCGTGATCGAAGACGAGACGGGCAAAGTCTTGCTGGAAAAGAACGCCAACACGGTCGTTCCCATTGCCTCCCTGACAAAATTGATGACGGCCATGGTGGTGCTCGATGCCAAGCCGGACATGGATGCGCCGATCAGCATCGACAAGGTCGACGTCGACATGCTCAAGCACAGCACCTCGCGCGTGCCCGTCGGTGCGACGATCAGCCGGCGCGACGTGCTGCAGCTGGCCCTGATGTCGTCGGACAACCGCGCCGCCGCCTCGCTGGCGCGCACCTATGAAGGCGGCCAGGTCGCCTTCAAGGCGGCCGTCGACGCCAAGATCCGCGCGCTGGGCATGAGCCAGACGGTGATCGAAGAGCCGACCGGCCTGTCGCCCAACAACAAGTCGACCGCGTCCGACCTGGCCAAGATGGCCCAGGCCGCGGCCAACTATCCCGAGATCACGCGCATCACCACCGACACCAAGGACATCATCCAGATCAATGGCCGTGGCGTGGAATACCACAACACCAACCGCCTGGTGGGCGCCAAGGGCTGGGATATCGGCCTGTCCAAGACCGGCTACACCCAGGAAGCGGGCCGCTGCCTGATCATGCGCATCAAGTCGGCCGGCAAGAACGCCACGCTGGTGCTGCTCAATGCCAAGGCGACATCGGCACGCGTGCTCGACGCCTTGAATATCCGCCGCTTCCTGGCCGGCGACGAAGGCCCGGTCGTCAAAGTGGCCAGCACCACGCCGCGCCGCCACGGCAAGTCCCCCCGCCACCGCCGCGTGATTGCCTAAAAACGTCGGGGTCTCATCTGACATTCGGACACGGGTGTAATCGGGGACA